>NZ_CP118631.1:5812212-6149616 GCF_028993635.1 Mucilaginibacter sp. SJ | reverse complement strand
CGCTGGTTTTCGGAAACTCGATCAGCGTGCCTTTTTCACCTTCTTTTACCCAGTTGCCGGCATAACGGGCCGCATCTGCGCTCATCCATCGGGGGTCGTCACGCCGTTGCATTCCGAGAGTCAATGCGTTCATAGCACTGTAGCCTTTTCCTGTCGTAGGATTAATTGGCTTTACGAATGCGGGTAATCCGTTTTCCTTTATCGGTTTCTGAAACAAGGAATTACCCTCTTTAATTTCCGCTATCAGCTTATCTGAAAGCTGAATGGGAAGTGCTTTAAAATTTTTGCTCATTTTCTTGTTTAATTAGCAGTTCATATAAAAATTCAATTGGATTAATGTATTTGTATCTATAGCAGATGGCGAAATGCAGATGTTCTCCGGTTACCCGACCTGTGGCGCCGGTAATGCCGATAGGATCACCTCCTTTCACCATGTCTTGCGGGCCGACTAAAACCTGGCTCAAATGGCCATAAATGGATTCGACATCGCCATGTTTCAGGCGAATGTTGATACCGAGTCCATCGTCGTATCCCGTTGATTTAACCATACCGTCAAGCATAGCATATACAGTGTCATGCCGGGCCTTAAAATCAACACCCGCGTGCAGGGCGTATTGGCCGGTAAGCGGGTGGACACGGTAGCCGAAATCAGAGTTTATTGTAAGATGTTTGAGCGGCAGGCAGATCAAGCAAATGCTGATCAGCACTTTCATCGGCCGTGGGATTGGGCCAGATCTTGTATTTGTGCCGGGTCAATGGATTCCAATACGCTATGCCGTACGCCAGGATTATCTTTTGCAATGGCAAGTGCCGAAAACGAGGCCTGGGATGTTCCCCTCTCCTGTAGCAGCATGATCTTATACATAGCCTTAAAATCATCAAGGGGCATTGATGAACCGTTTTTCGTCAGGTCGTCTAAAATCTGCTGTTTGTCTTTGAGTTTCAGCACCTGTTCAGCGGGGTAAATGGCTTCATTTCCTTCCGGGAAACGTACATAGTTTTCATATGCAGACCTGGCATAGGTCACTACCCCGATCTGTCCCCGTTTCGTCGCGGGATCATTTTTGAGATCCGGCAAGACCAGAACTACAGTTCCATTTGAACTTTCATTTTCCATAGTATTTAATGTTTGAAATTTTGACTTACTGTTTCTTTCCTGGGAGGCTATGTTGATGACCTCATTAAGGCGAATTGTGGCCCAACGATGGAGTTCGGGATCATCCTGCACCATTTCAAAAGCATGCTTTAATTTTTCATCCGATCCGGAGGCCTGTAAGCGGGCAATGGTTTGCAGATTTTCGGGGATTGGCGGCCATAGCCCCGCTTTCTTGTTTTCTGCCAATTCAATGAGTTCCCCAACCGGCCTCAGCACAAACAAGTTCTTCGAACTAAACCAATCCATTTCGCCATTCTCAAAGCTTACCCCAATTTTATCCGCTCTAAAGTCCCTGGTTTCAATTGTACCGATCCTGCCCATATAATCAGAAGACCAGAGGACAGGGCTAACCATGACCGTTGAGCCAATTGTACTATGCCGTTTCATCATTGTTGAAATAAATTTTTGTTGAAATAATAATTCTACTGATTGTCGGTAAAGGCCTCTTTCGCCGTGCTTATCTATCCAGCCCTTTATTTTGCTGAAGGCCGATAATTTTGTCAAGAGGGCTCACACTGGCCCCCCTGATATTTTCATTCTTCTGCACCAGTTCCATTGCGGTCCGTATTTGTTTCGCCGTCCCGCGATCCACCAAAAGAGCGATTGTCTTCAGATCTTTAAAATCGTAAGGGGAGATGTCTACTGAATGATTCTGCAGATATTCATAGATATCGTCTGACTCGCGCAATATCATCAGGGCATCCGCGCTGTGGAGACGTGATTCAGTCCCTTCACCGTATTTAACATAGAAATCATCTCGTGCCAAATCAGCTTTTACAATCTCTCCTATTACCCCCTCTTTGTCAGCATGTGCTTCCCACATTTCGGGATGCAGCATGACCACTGTTCCTTTTAAATTCTGTTCATCTATCATTTTTGAGACTTATTTTAGCCTGTACCGGTAAAACAGACGGCTTGAATGCCATTACCATTTCCTGAATTTCCCGGCTGATTTGATTAAAATTCTGGCGAAGCTTTTCGTCCATTTGGCCCCCGAAATCATAAAAGGTAGGCAAAGGTTTATAACCCTTTTCTTCCCGCCTGATCTCATCTATATCTAGGTTAACCCGGCAATTGACCACTGATGTTTCAAATTTCCCGGTAAACTTTTCCTGCGCGTCGGCAGCGATCATCCCGACTAATTCCCCTGAATTGAGCGAGGCGATTTTTCCTGCGGGGATCAATACTTCCAATTTTTCATTTAGGGAAGTAGAGGTTTTATTACGGTCAATGGACAGCCCCTCACTGATCTGCTTAGACTTGCCAAAAAGTCGCTCCAGCCACTCGAGCGTTTCCTTGTTCCGAACGGAACCTGACAGCACAGTACCAACGACCGAGGTAATCGTCGCTGCAGTATCCTTCCCATATTGCTGGTTAAATTGCGGCAACTCCTGTAATCCCAAAAGGACAGCAACCCTATTACTCCTGGCAGTTGCTATTAAATTTTCCACGCGGTGGACGAATAAGGTGGGTACCTCATCCACGATCAATGCAGAGGGTAGGTTTCCCTTGGTGTTAATAAGTTTGGTGAGCCGGTTAATGATGATTGAGTAACACGCCGAATTGATATTTTGGGTATTCGGGTCATTGGCCAGTACCAGCATGCCTGGGTTTTCCCTGTCCGATATTTTCAGATCGAAGTCATTGCCGGAAAAGACCCAAAACGTTTCTTTGGTCGCCAAACGGCTGATAAAGATCTTGAGCGTACCGATCTGCCCTTCCAACTGGTTAAATGCTTTAGCATCGTAGGCAGTCATAAACGGGGATAACAATGAGCGCAATTCAGGCTCAGAGGTTAAGGCGTTGAATATTTCCTCGTATGAGCGATTAAGCAAGGCTAAAACATGCGGAAAGCTGGAGTATATCCCACCTTTGTATTTGCTCATAAAATAAATACAAGACGCCAAAAAGTTAATGGCGGATTGAGTAAAGAACTGATCACTGCCGCCGGATTTATCTCCTTTCTTTAATGCTTCCACCAGGGCTTCGGCAGTTTCAGCAGCGTCGGCCAGGGATTTGATATAATCAGCCCGCCAGGGATTGATCCGACGACTTTTCTCTATGTCATTGAGGTTAATAACATGAAAGGAAAAGTCCCTGAGTTTGCCTTGCTGCTTACCTAAAAGATAATGGTAATAAGCAATCTGCCCGAGGTCTGGGAACTTGAAATCATATAAACAGACTGCAAAGCCTTTTCCTACCAGTTGCCGGATAAAAGGATTTACGATACTATAGCTTTTGCCTGATCCTGGGGTTCCGATGATAAGCGTGCTTCGAAAAACGTTGCAGATATTAATGTATCCCTTCCGTACCTTGCCCTTATAGTAGAAAAGCATGGGGATGTTCACAGAGTACGGGGTATCCACCTTTTTCACGGGCTGCATAAAGCTCTCGGCTTCGGTGTTCCAGATATCCTTGCCTAAACCGGACGTGATCATCTTTGAGATATTGTCCATTGCCATGCTCACGAGCAGGGCGCCCAGAAAAGAGCAGATTATGTACAACAGGCCATACCAGGTCGTATAGGCGAACGCTACCGGTGAGGCTCGCCCCTGAAAAACCAAGCTCCCGAAGAACAAAAACAGACCGAGTGTAAGCGGATAAGCTATGTGCTTTTTAGGGTCTATGTCTGTTTCCTTTTTTGCCAGCGTACCGATGCTGACCAGGCTGATAATGCCCAATGTCGCCAGCTTACTATAGATCAGTTTCGAGTAAATGACCAGGTGACTGATCTTATCCAGCGGGGTAAAAAAGATGCCCCAGAAAGGGGCGTCATGATAAATAAAAATGGCAGCTTCCAGGCCAACGGATACATAGATGGCACACTGCAAAAAACCGTGAAGCTTTTGCTGTTCACGTGTTTCCTCCATACTAAAAACAGATTGAAATAAAAAGCCACCCGCAGAAGCCGGTGGCTTACAGTTAGGTGAACTGACTTAGCGACTCATCTCCTGCGCGCCGTCCGGTCCTTTTTGCGCAGCGGGGTCCCGGGTATGATGAGCACTGTTATATGTTTCTAATAAAAACGCGGTATGCCGTCCGTCAGGAACTTCTGCAAAAATGATATGTTCAGGGAGTACAGCCGGTGGGTTATAGGGATTTAATTCATGCGGAAACGGCACCTGGAGCACCTTTGTGTCGATATAAACACCGGTTTTCCCATTATGCTTAAATACGTCTTCAAATTTGATCTGGTTCCAATAGTTTTCGGTATCCCTAAACGCGTTCCGGCTTTCGTCAATAAAGAAATCTTTTCCCGCAATTTGAACAACGGGCAAGTCAAGAGGGTAGTGCACCCGCCAACCGGGGCGGAACTCATCCATCCAGGCGTTCTTACCCAACGGATCGAGAGCATCAAAGGGATAAAGCCAAAATAACTTCACCCTATCGGGCAGCATTCCAACCAGGGGACCTTCGAAAGCATTTTTAGTACGGGGATCATACCAGAGTTCGACGTGGTCGTCCAGGCACATGATGTCATACATAGTGATCTGATTACTTGAGTCCGCAACCTCAACAAGCGCCATCAGGTATCCATTTACATAAAAAGAAGTTCCTTCCAGTTCGACAACCGGAAAGGGGCCGTTATAGTCATTTGTCTTTTTCATTTTGTTGAATTATCAGCATTATATAAATACCGGCGTTTCTACACTGGATTAAATGCCATACTAAACCTCCTGTAAATAATCTGCTATGGTTCCGATCACTTCATATTTTAAGAAGCGGTCGTCCTCGTCCAAGCCCCTGATCAGGGGCGCGCATATTTCCAGGATATTGGTCAGCTCGTAGCGGAGTATCCCCTGGTCGGAGAAGCGCAGATAGGTTGCCGGAAACTCTTCTTCCAGTACAAGCTTTACGTAATCGTAGGCTACGGAATCAGTCATAAATAAAGTGTAAGGTTAGTTGGGGAGCGTATCCGCATCGAGGATGTCCTGGTAGGATATGCTTAGCGTAACAATACGGCCTGAAAGCTGCTTTTCGCTGAGTTCTGCACGAAGCACCTTATTTCCCGGAAAGGACATTTTCTTAAAGACAAATACGTTCCGGTAGTTCCTTGAAAAAGCGGGCGGACTAAACAGCACAAACTCAGGTTTGATCTCCACGGATTGGTTATTAGCTGCCTTGGTTACCTTTTTATCGTCTACCTTAAACCGGAAATCATCGATATCATATTTTAAGTTAGTTTTATTACAATAGGAAATATCCAGGAAAATATAATCATCCAGGGTGTAGACATGGTTCAATTGTCCTTGAATACCAAAGGCCTCTACCTTTTCGATACGTTTATCCAGACTTTTAATTACGAGTTTGAGCGCTAAACTCCTTAACTGGTTTTGTGAAAGCCCGATACCGGAAATGTCCAGGGGCCGCATAGCTGCTGGTGTTATTTCTATTTCTGTTGGTACGCCGGGATAGCCTGGTAATAACCGATATTGCGCAATAAATTTTTCACCGGCTATGGTGATGACCGAACCGGCAAAAAATTTAACTGAGTCCCGCAGTTTTAAACGCAACACATTTTTGAGCGGCAGGTCGCCGATCAGGTCTTTTGTGGAAATATCCACGTACCGGATAGGTTCCGGTGAAATAAAATGGATGGTCAGGTTTTCCGGCAGGTAAATTACCGGCAGTTGATCCTGCGCATAAAGCGAATGTGCGATCAGCAGCCATGCAATGAATAATAATATTTTTTTCATGTTAGTTTCTTGTAAGTGTTATTGTTGGTCACTGGTGCCTGATACACTTTCGCGCTTCTGCGCACTTTGTAGCGCATCCGGGTCGATGATATAGAGGTAAGAGTTGTATTTGAGCTTTGCCTTATTCTTGCGGATCAAGTCGGCAATAGCCGAGGAAGTGGACTGAAACATTTTACTGAGCGAGCTCATGACGAACTGGCTATTTCCGGAACCGCCATCTACCGTGACACCTTGTACCGAGTTACTGCCCAGGTCTTTGGTAAAGTCGCGAAAAGCGGACGAGGGCACATAAAGGCCGGGCAAACCATCCATATCGTAAACATCCAGTTTAACCGGAAGGATCTTACCATCATATAGAATAGATGTAATGGAAAGTGTAACCCGCTGCTCTGAAAATCCATTGATCAAAGCATACAGAAAAGTGCCTTTTTTGATCAGGTTATTACCGGCTTTGATATCTTCCAGCAGTTTGATCCGTAAGCGTGAGCCGGCATAACCGGTTACATTTTCATCAATTACGGCGCTGATAAATGCAGGTTGCTTTTCCGGCATAACCGTATTAAAGTCACCAGACACCGCATCTGCCTTTTCAACCGTCAGTTTTATTTGGGTTTCCTTTTGTTTTGCTACTTTATCGGCAGCCTCTTTTTTCTTTAATTCGTCTTTGTAGGCAGGGTCATTCTGTTTGTTGATGCTGTCCATGATGGCCATCTGTTGCCTGAAAACGTCCATGGGATCGTTTTCCTTTGGGGTACTTTCCTTTTCACGAGCCTGGTTAGCCTGGCGGCGACTCATTTCCTCCACCGCTTTAGCAACTTGGCGGTCATGCGTAATTCCGGAAGCTGGTACCTGCCCGGAATTAGAATCATTAGCAGTATTAAACCGCAACTTCATCGCCTGCTGAATGGAATCCAGCTTTTTTCTCTGCTGGTCAGAATAATCATTATTATACGTTGGGTTACTTGAATTTTCTTTGGGGATCACGTTTACCGCGGTCAGACCATCAGCTTCCTTATAGGTGTTCCTGTAGGCATCAAGTTTATCCGCCAGTTGTTTCTTACGCACATCAGCTGAAACCGCACCGACTGAACCATTCAGTCCGATAGTTTCTTTGACCGCCTGCTTAGGTTTGGAAAAACCACTCTGCCAGGCATAGAAGAACAGGCACAGAAAGGGCAATAAGATGACCGGCAGCACATACTTGGGCTGTTTAAAATCAATTTTCATAACATTTTATTGGAGAGATTGGTGAATTTTGGAAAGGCGGTCAAGGGCACTATCCAGTAAGGCGCTGTCGGCACCTGTCAAATGTTTTTTGGCAGAAATACTGTCCACTATTTTCTTGAGGCGCAGCGTTTCCCGGATATTGCCGGTCGCCTGCATGATCTGGTCAAAGCCATCCTCTACCGGGTTAACTTTTTTAACAGTAATTATTTTTGCTTTATCCGGACTATGAAAAACCGTAAATGAGAGCACGAACGACAGTACCATCAGGAAGATCATTGCCCCAAACAGGAATTTAGGATAAGACTCCGCCAGGCGTTTCCCCATGTTCCTGACAATAGTGAAATAAGGGGCAAATTCCTTAAGTATCTCGCTATACAGCGTATCCCTAGGGTCCCTGTTAGAATGTATTTTTTTCCACATCTTGAAGATCTTTATTTTCCAGGGTTTTCCAGTTCGTAATGAGTACACCATGGGGGTTATTGTCGCTTCGGGGTATATCCTTCAGGTTTCCTTCGGTGATGAGCGAACGCACCACAGTAGAGCTGCGCCGGTCAATTTTAAGTTTTCCGTAATAGCGGAAATAGCGCCGGGGCATATCTACAGCAATTGAATCCGTTTGCAAGGTTAGCACCGAGCTGGAGGAAAGGATCGAGTTGAAAAAACCGTTCTCCTTCAGATTATTGTATTGCTGCATGCCGGATTCGTCCACGAGGTACATGGCTTTTTTCATTTGATATTCCATGTAATTATCATCCGGGGTCAGGGAAAAAAACAACGAATGAAACAAGTCTACATCAGCCCGGTATTCGGCGGGCCGGTTTATTTGTATATCCGTCTGCCGCGCCAGTATAGGGATATTATTATCCAGTATATAAATGCTTTTTTGCGCATTGGATACCAGTTTAAAGGCATACAGGCTATTCATGGCGACAATGATCAGGGAGGTCAACAGGCTACCGGCCGCGATGAAAGTCGCCAGCCTTACTTTGGCTTCGATATTTTTGATAATCATAAATCTGGTTGTTAATTAAAAAAGCCGCCCATAACAATGGAGCGGTCCGATAAAAAGCAGAAGGAAACAAAGAAAAAAGGTTCGGATTAAAAAAAGCTGCCGGCGGCTTTCCTCGCCATACTGGTTACTGTACCCGCGCTGCGGGCAAAGGTGGAAGTAGCCGAGCTGATACCGGAAGTAGAGATGATCCAGGTAGAGATACTGGGAACGGTGAACATACAGATCGCGCCGATCAGGAATACGATAATTACGGTACCAAATGAAAGGATACCGTTGCCGGCAAACCAGGCCATTTTTTGAAGGTTGGTGTTCGTTCCATCCGCGCCCACCAGTTCCGTGTATTTGCTGATCTCTGATTTCAGCGCAAATTCCTGCATCAATCCACAGATATACATGATCAGGTAAGCAATACCGCTGTACAGGTTCACCGAAATGAAGCGGGCGATCCACGTGCTGAAACTATCGCGAAAAGCCGGCAGGATACTGGCGGCTACAGCAAACGGACCAAGCATAATCAGAATAGAAGAGTAAATGATCTGTATCATAAAGATGATGTAGACAGCTAAACGCAATATCCATATCCCCAACAGTTCCAATAACTGTGTAAATAAAAGCTGCATCCCCACAGTAAGCCGGTTTTTTAATTCCAGTAATGGAGAGACCACACTGCTTATCCCCTCTTTAACGGTACTGGTCACGGAATCCCAGGCCTGCCCATACCAGGTATCGCTTTCCTTTTCAGCAACTTCGGTTTGTGCCTGGTAGGTGTACAGGGAATTGGCTACGGCCAGTATGAGGCTGGAGCGATTAAGTCGCAGGTTGTTGACAATGGTTTGCTCGCTTTTAAACATTTGTTCTGTTTGGCCAGCAACGATATCTGTTGGAAACGCGATGATCCTGGTGAATGGTCCCCACCATAAGATGACCATGGCCAAACCAAAAGGTCTTAATAATGGCATGATCTCTAACTGCTTATCTCCTGCCATCATCTCATAGGATTTAATAGCGAAAAAGATGATCATAAAAATCGCGGAAAGCGCTTTGGCATCAGCAATAAACAGGGCAAAATGAGCCCATACAGATTCTTTGAGCCCTTTTAAGAACACCATAACACCTTCCTCGTAAACACCATCACCCTGTAAAAACTGTAAGGTTTTGCCATTATCGGGTGTGCTTGTCGTTTGGGCAAATAATGCTGTGATACAAAAGCACAGGAGTATTAATAAAATTATTTTCTTCTTCATTGCAGATGTTGTAAAACTTGTTTTGCAATCTGGATATCTGTCTGCGGTGTCCATTCGCTGACCGTCACCTGATTAGCTTTTAACTTTTGCTGCTGGACGGTCATATTTAAAGTGGCTTGCGCCGAGGCGGTTCGGATGGCCCATACACCTGCAAGCCGGCGGTATTCCATCAGGTAACGGTGGTAGGCCAGGATACGCGCGCCTCTATCCATTATAGTAGAATGAGCAGCCTGGATTCTTTCTTTGAGCATGTCCAGCTCATTTTTATACCAGTCATATAAACCTTCAGAAACCAGTTTAGCGCTGACCTGCGGCGAAAAACCGGTTAATATGGAGGTCACCGAATTATCCAGCACGGGTTTAAGCTCATTACTATAATACAATTGCCATAAAGGATCAGTACTTGAAATTAAACCGGACTGGTTAGCTATTTCAGATAGCGCAGTATTTCTGACAGTATCTGATTGCAGCTTGTACTTATTATCCGCATTATTCATGGCACCAACCAGCGCAAGCCGTTGGGTTTGCGGCCCCGTCGCACTCAGTGGGCGCAGATCTTTTTTGTGATAGCTGGGGTGGAACACCCCCCAGGTGAGCCAGTAATACGGATTGAGACTAAGAAATCCTGCTTTCGGCGTGAACTTGTTTTGATCCCATTGCAGATAAACCATACGTTCTTCCTGGTAACGTACACTTTGGTCACGTACGGAGGACTGACCGAAGCTCGAATGGATCAGAGCAATCAGTGTAAATAATATAAGATTTATAACTTTTTTCATGTATTAATTTATTTTAAATGACATTCAGAGATCATACCACGCCCTCGGAGCCATCATCATTGGTGCAGGTATTTAGCATTCTGAATGATCTGGCTGACATAGGTTTTATCCTGATTGACCCAGCCCGCAAATGGGGTTGCTGACGCGATAATGCCCCGCTGTTTCGCCCAGTACATGGATTTCCAGGCACCATAGGCTAATCCGTCCAGTATTTGCAGTTGGGTAATTAGTTTGCGCAGTAACTGGTCACGGGAATTATAATCCGCCATGACATTATTTCCTTCTTTAAGTATATAACCGGAAACATCGCCAACGAGCGTTAGGGATCTTGTCCGCATTTCGGCGGCTATATTGCCGGCAAATGTCAAAAGGTACGGTTCGTTTTTCGCCATCACCAGGGCTTGGTTGATGTAACCGGTCATATCGGCAATGATGACAGCTATATTCTTGACCGCAAGCCCATCCTTTAAGGCAGAGTTTACATTGGAAAGCCCTTCGTAGATCATGGTCTGGGCAAGTACCACTGAGCCAACATTGGTATTAAGGTCATTGATATTATTATTGATCTTGCCGAGATACTGCTCATGAGTAAGCTCCGCCCCACTCCTTACAGCAGCGTTTTGCGAAACCGCGATCAGATGCTGGTAGTCGATGACGTATTCCTGCGCAATTAAGGGAAAGGAAAAGTAAAGGGCGAAAAGTATAAGGAGGCCAGGGATTCTTTTTTTCATTGTTTCAGGTATTTAGCGTTTTGAATAATATCCTGCCCGATAGACTTATCCGCATCAACAAAATTCTGAAAAGGATTGGCCGCTCTTAACAGTGAGGCCAGGCCGGAGTATTGCATCATGTTAAGCATATTGCCGGACAGGTCCTGAATATTGCTCAGTTCAGAGATCACATAATCAAAAAGCATTTTCCGGTTGGATGCTTTCATTTGATTGACGTCTCCAAGTGATAGGGAAAGGCCCGTGACATAGGCCATGAGGCTTTTCGCTTGTGTGACAAACTGCAAAGCAGATTGGTATCCGATAACAATTAAGGCCGGATTTTTCTGAACCAATTGTACGATTTTGCCTTGGTTGCTGATAATCCGGCTGACCATCGGAGAAGCATATATACCGATATCTGCAATATTAATAGCAGTGCTGAGGATATTATACCGCTGTTGTAAAGTTCGGTACATGGCTTTTGTTTTACTCAACAAGGTCAGGTTTGCCTGTTCATTTGCTGTTGTTAAAGCCTGTTGGTTCTTTGCCTTCACCTGCAGCTTGTTTTCGGATTCGGATTCATCCACCAGTTGGTGAAGGGCAGGAATGTCGAGTATTTTTTTCTGGGCTATGACTTTGTTGCCAAAAGCAACCAGGATCGCCACAGTCAATAGTATTAATTTCATAAGCGTTTTTTTTTCCATTATTTATGTTGGAACACATTCCAGCCGGGACGGCATGTGGAGCCAAAAACCTGAAGTTTGGATCTGTTTGGGAATAAGCTTTCTATTAAAGCATAAGCATCCCCCGGTTTATGCTTCCTGTTTTTAACCCTTGCTGTAAATGGCGACTTTAAGGGATCGGGGAAGGTTATCGCCGATGAAAATAAATCGCCTTTATAATAAATCATCAGATATTCTAACACCTCTTTTGAGGCTCCCCTTTTCCACTTTGGCCTGTGCCATAGCAAATACTGATGATACTGATAGCCCAAACGCTTCATGTAATCTTTACATTCCTCCGTGAACTTTTCGGTAACCCATATGAAAACGATATGATCCGGTGACGTAAGATGTTCGAGGCAATCCCCCAGGAACTGAAAGGCCTGCATGGCTTCCAGCATTTTGGGAGATATGTTATCAGTCAGTATCCTGTGCGCTCTTCTGTAAATACGGTACTGTTTCCATGGCGGGCAGATCATAATGACTTCGTGTTTCATTGCTTCAGGTATTTAGCGTTCGTTAAAACATCATTAGCAATCCTGATATCCTGGTTTTGCCATTCGGCCCATGGGTTAAGTGAACGAAAAATGCCGTTGATCTTCGCCCAGTACATAGCCCGGCTCATGCCGTAGGCGATTCCCCGTAGGATGCGCATTTCATCGGCAATATGATTGAGTAATTTCCCCCTTTCGCCGGAATCCATGAGATTATCTTTTCCGCCTTTCAGCACAAATGCGCTGACGTCCGCGGCAAGTATGGCGGCCCTTGTTTCAAAGTCCCAGGCACCCTGTTCTGCAAATAGCAATAATACAGGGTCGGACTTGGCCAGTTTTACCGATGACTCCACATCACTGATAATATCTGAACCGCATTCTGCTATTTCTTTTATGGTTGACAGGTTATTGATCACTGATGCGACCTGGCTCAAACCCTGGTAAATCTTATTTTGCAGGTTGTTGACAATTACAAGTTGCCCGCTGACGGCCAGCTGGCCTTTCTGAATCAGGTTTAATTTGTCATTAGTAGTATTCAACTGACCGTTAATAACACCCGCGTTGATAGCGATTGCTCCGGATACAGCCGGGTCGACGGTCAATGTTTGCGCCTCCGTACTGTAACGGCCTATTAAAAAAACTATAGCTAATAATGGCCATTTGATAAAGTAGTTCTTCATGATTGTTGATTTTGATTAACCTGTGAAATGAAAGCAGATAAGGATTTACCGCTTTCTTTAAAATCCCTGACGAAGGCGTCCAGGCCATCCGGGTAAGAACCGAAACGGTTGGTATAACTTTCTACCGCCGACTTCTCTGGTTTTTCTGTAGTGTAAGTAAGGTATTGGTGAAGCGATACCTCTACGCCATATACCTCCCCAACTGCTCCGCGGCGGATATAGACCTCTTTGAATCTTCCCCGTCCTTCAGTGTTATCGAGCTGGCCGATGGAAAAAATCTTACGTCTTTCAGTTTCATTAATCGAAAGCAGAGAGGCGATCTGGTCATAATTATCTTTAAACTTGGTCTGATCGAGCAGAAAGATGGTATCTGAGTTATTGATAATGCTGTCTTTAACGACGGCGTTTCCGATGATATCGCCGAGCTCCTGCGTTACAACAATGGCTTCGCCCCAAAACTTACGGACCGTCTTGTAGAGGTATAAAATATAGTTCGCCATGAGCGGGCTTGCGATCGCTTTCCAGGCCTCTTCAATAATTAAGGTCTTGCGCCTGTCAGAACGGTAACGCATCTTTTGGATGAACACGTCCATGATGATGAGCGTGACGAGCGGAAAGAGAACCTTGTGCTCTTTTATACTGTCAATTTCGAAGACGATAAAGCGTTCGGTAAAAAGGGATTTATCTGTTTCGTTGTTCAGAATAGCTGCAAACTCACCACCTTTGTAGAATTTCTTTAGCACGTACCTGAACTCATCAAAGTCAAAAGGAATTTTCTCTTCCTTTTTTATCTCCGGTATTTTTTCCAACGCGAACTCATAAAAAGTATTGAAGCTCAATTTTCCACTGGTGGCAAAGAATTTACTATAGTAAGCAGAGAGCACGTTTGCGATTACATCCCGTTCTACGGGGCTGAATATCCCTTCAGCTCCTTTCCAGGCAACGGCGATCAGCGTACACAAAAAGTCCTTTTTTTCAACATTGTACTCCGCTTCAGTGATCTGAAAGGGATTCATGGTAATGGGCTTCTTATCGGTGTACGTGATGTATTTGCCCTGATAATATTTACATAGCCCTGAATAGGAATGGCCCGTATCCACGATCACCATATCCATATTATAAATCATGTAACTTTCTATCAATGAACAAGTCAAAAAACTCTTACCAGAACCTGAGGGGCCTAAAATGAAGCGATTTCTCGCGCTGATACGCCCCGTACGCATGGGCAGGTCAGACGGGTCGATCGCGACGGGAATACCCTGCCGGTCGGTAAACCTGATCAGGAAATCGGAAGGTTCATCTTTGGGCAGTGATTCCTTAAAGAAGAAGCAAACGGCCGCATCGCAAGTGGTAAGAAACCAATCGTACTCCTTTAGCTCTACTCCGTTTCCCGGCAGTACAGTGCGAAAGAGCTCCAGTTGGTTGTAAGCGTTTTTGCTTGGAATAATGCCCAGCTGAAAAAGTGAACTCTCTACAAAATTGACCGCCTTTTGGATAGCGTTGGCTTGTGCAGCTACCAGGATATTAAAGTGGCAATTGACCAGCAATTGGTTTTCTCGGGCGACATCATTCAACAGAAGGTCGATATCCTCAACACACAATTGATTGGCAGGATCGGGAATACCGGCGTGTCTTTTCCTTTTTTGCTCCAGTTTTCGGAGCGTTGCAACCTGGTTGGGTATTTCAATGACTTGGTTGTAAACGATCACATCGACACCGGGTACTTTAAACAGGAACGACAGGAAGTCCACCGGAAACCCGCGCATACTTTCTTTATCATTTAATTCAATGTGTGTGGAAATATCGGGCGGCAGATCGATGTTATCGATATTGACGAGGCTAATACTGCGTACTGACCTTTCACCCATCCTGATCTCGGTTTCCGAGGGAGCAAGATTATCCAGTACAATGTTGGACCCGCCAAAGTCCATGCTGAGCAGTTGTAATACCAGTTGGTTCAATCGGCCTTTATTCAAAGCCTTTGCAGATGGCAATATGTCCAATACCTTACCTATAGCCTGTCTGAAATCCCGTAGAACACGGGCATCATAAACGTAAAACGCACCCTTTTTGACCTGGCGCGTTATAGTTAAATAGGTAGAGACCTTCAAACATTCCCGCCCTTCGAAATGGGCATTATATTTTTTTTGAAGGTATTCAGTGGCAGGCGGTCCTTTATAGGATGAACTACTGATGATATCCTGCTTTTGCAGGAGATAACCATCGCCTAATATTTTAACAACATTGATGAGCAGATGGTGAAACTCTTCATATCCCGCTGGATACGCGGAATAACGGATAATGGGGTTTACTAATTCGATAACGACTGAGCATTCGCCATTAAGGCCTATAAGCAGATCGTATTCATCATCTTTATCCACTCCTGCATAGGGAATGCTAAACAAGGTTTTTACGCCCATAACGATTAAGGATGTAAATGTTTGAAGTGCGGCTTTTGGAATGAAGGCCGCCTTTTTGTTTGCCTGCAGTGAAGAACAGGCCACCGACAATAAAGCCGATCAATACCATGGCGCCAAGCCACATATTGACCAGAGACATGATTAAGGCCCCAAAAACAAGTCCCGCTAAAAGTGAAGCTAAGCCCCAGTAAATGAACTTGCCCTTGAAGCCTTTGAATATAAGGGGTCGTTGCAACCCCTTATATACAGGATACTTCCTGGCCATTATAAGCCGAAGAAAGCTTTGATCACCAACGCGGAAACCACGAGAAAGACGCACGAGCCGCCCCACCCCATAATCTCTTTGTTGATATCCTGGTCACCCGAGTTCCACTTCGAGTAGACACGGATGGCACCAACGATACCGACAATACCGCCGATCACCAGTGTGATATTGGTTACCGGGGCTATGTAGGTTTTTAAGGTGGAGGTTGCTGTGTTCAGGCCGTTAACGCCGCTTTGCGCAAACACAGGAATAGACAAGGCCAGCAATAGGGCTGCGGCCCATAACTTTTTTGTTTTTATAAACATTAAAAGGGAGAAAAAATAAAGGCGGAGATCTTTTAAGGCCACCAGGGAGATGGTCATGTATGGTAAAAGAGCGTTCAGATCACGAACAGCGCCCCTAAAAATTCACCCAAAGGGAATGCAGTATTTAACTGCACAGTTAAACCTATAGCAGGTCATTATTGAAGATAATTTAGACGGAAATCTTTTATTACTTCTTGGGAAGAAGCATTATTAAAAAAAACAGGTATTCAGATTCCGAACAATGCCCGTAAAAAAGGACCCGAAAGGATCATAAAGATGGCAGCGAAAAACCAGGCAGCAACTACTGCATCTATGCGTTTTTCGCCCATTTGCCAATTATGGTATATTTTCAATGCCCCCATACAGCCCAGTAAAAGGGCCAATACCAAGGCAAAATCAAAGGCTGAAAAAAACGATGAAGAAAGGTCCTGTTTGGCCTGCGCCAAAGAACCATCCGTTATACCGGGCTGAGCTACCGCTATCATCGTTAGCAAACTGCACCAGGCTGTCAGGAAAAATTTCATATGCTAAAAACTAACGGCTTTGGTGTACTCGACCGACTCTTCGCGGGCGAGGTTGAACATCTGCTTGAGGCTGACACCCCCTGAAAAAACAACTGATGATTCCTTTCCGTTTAAAATAGATTCATCTACTTGTGATTTAATGGGTTCAATATTTTCCACAAAAGTGAGTTCATGTTGATCATTTCCGGTATCTCCGCGTTTGGTGCGCAGGCAATCCCAAATGATCAGGGCTGCATAATAACTGGTATAAATACCAAGCAGCCATAGTGTAAATTTTATCCAGGTCATAAGTCTGTGTTTTGTATGTACTGTTTAATAATAGTCTTCAATTCAGGATAGGTATCGAAGAAATGCTTTACAGCGAAGGCAACGAATTTGGTCACGTCTACCCCAGTCGCCATTTTAAATTTATTCATGATATCGGCGGTTTGCTTATCAAAGCGGACGTGCACCATGTTTTTGTTATTACTGTTATCATAGGCGATCAAGGCTTTGAGTATGGTGGATTCAATGATTTTATCTGCCTTTTTCGTGGCCTTTTTATGGACTTCGTCCCCTATACTTTGATAGCCGCCACCCGGTTTAACCATTTTTTCACGTAGCTGGTCTGCTAATGATTTTATTTTTTCCATAATCGGTCGGCGAATATTTCTTCGAATACAGGTGTGATTACGCCGTAAAGGGATAAGGGCGTTTGAAAGGTGGTGATCCTTTGAAAGTCAATACGATCGGGTATGGCTGCGGTGATCTTGCCAAATTTGGACAGTTGTTCGTTCACCTCGCTCATGATCTCAAACTTGACATTCGCTTTGATCCGGTTGGGAATAAAAACCACTTCTACTTTTGGATTGACCTTTTTAAGTACAACGGCAAATAAAACAGTCGATTCAAATGTGAATTCATCATAAGAAAAAGGACAGATCACCAGGTCAGCACATTTAAAAACAGGGATTAACCCATCATCATCCAATTTACCAGGCAAATCGATCAGTATCGCATCCTTCTTGCTTTTAGTCAGTACATTACTCAGTAATGGAAAAGTTTCCAGTGTTGCGGCCATTACATCATAAGGCTCTTCATTCTCCAGGACTTTTGCCTTTTCAAATTTCTGGGATATGGATTGCTGATAATCCATATCAATAATGGTTACCGGCCAATCTTTAGCCAGGCTCAGGTAGTTCCCTGATAGGACGGTGAGCGTGCTTTTTCCTACGCCACCCTTTTGGTTGCCAAATAAACAGATCATAATTCTTCATGGGTTTATCCCTTATCGGGTATTAGTTCTCGCTTTCTTTTGTCTTTTGCGTTTCATGCCAAGCACCTGCTGGTCGTCGATATCGTCGGAAATCATGACGGGCCTGATATAAACGCATTCCGGTACATATTCAGAATAATACGTAATGGCGTCCTGGCCCAGATAATCATGGAGATCAATTTCCGGTTGTTGGTATGCGGATTCAAAATCCATATTATCCTCCAGCAGATATTTCAGGCTCAGGATTTCACTACCCTTAAAAACTTGTTTGGTAGCATGGTCAATAACAGTATAGCCATAAGGTTTTTTCCCTTCGGCGGAATGAAATATCAGGTCGATCTGATATTGTGTTCTCATCTGCTGCACAAAATCCGGTGAAGTTTTCTGAGCAATTAACAATTCTTTGAGTTCTGCTATCCTTACCTTATCGGGTGTATAGGAACTTATTTTTTGCTGCAGCTTTTTTTCATTGATATAGTCACGTCCAAGGAAACCCTGGTTCTCCAAAATCATATAAAATTGGGCCTGGGTACTGAAGCTGTATTGCATGGCAAAGGTGTAACCCAAAACCTTGTCTATGCTTCTGACGGCCCTCACCTGTTCATAGTCACGGTCGATTTGTTTACCATCCTTGCCTACCCGTGAACTGACAACATGGACGTGGTGATTATCGGTATCTTTATGGAACACGACCAGGTACGGCTGGTCGCCATATTTCATTTCCTTTAGCCACATCACGGCCGCTTTTGTCAATTCCTGCTTGCTGTAGTTTCGTCCTCGAGCCGAAATGACCGCGTGAAACTGTGTATTTTTTTTGATTCCCTTATTTTGAGCGGACAGCATCAGCAGATAATTGGCCAGATCCCGCGGCCGCGGGTTACTAAGTCCCTGTATGGCTCCAAAATTTGCGATAAGCATCAACTCTCCTGTATTCCGGTCTATCTTATTGGTATTATATTTTACGCCGGCAAAAGTTCTGGAAGGTTTTTCAAGAATGCGGGCGATCATAGGTTGACAGATTGGAGAAGAAAGAATAACGCTATAACCGTATATCGGTGTATCAGTTTACCCGGCTATCGGTATAATCTTGTAAACGTGCATCCAAACATCTTGATACCCGCATATCTCTGTAAAGTAGTAACGTGCAAACGAGTGATCCCTATAATTGTATAAAGTAATAAGGGTGTACCCGTGTATCGTTTGATCAGGATACCTGATGATCTGTATATCTTAATAACTGGCTATCGGCGTTTCTGGCTGCATTGGTATCCGAATACCGGAGTAACCGGCTATCAGGACATCCTTGTTCCAGTGTAAGGTAATATCAGAATATCTTAGTATTGTTTGAACTCAGTACCAGATGATCTGCGTATCTGAATAACAGGCGATCTGTCTATCAGTATATCTTATTGTCAGCGCATCGGCATAACCGCTATTCCCGAGTAGTTCCTGGTTCTATCAAAGGAGAAAATCTTTCGATACTGGCAATAGTATCATGGATAGCCCCACCATGACTGAAGAGTGCAAGCCTTTCGAGGTTAAATCTCCTACCCTTTCCCATTACAATAGAATGGTAACCGAATGTGATCACAATACCTTCCGGTTCCAGGCAAAGTGCAACGGCATCTTTGAGTTGCCTGAATGGGCTACAAACTATACCCTTATATAACTCCATACTTTTTCTGTAAGCATAGGGCGGATCAAGCAGGATCGTTTGAAACTTGCGGCCTTTCCAGCTCCGCAGGAACTCCAGTGCGTCCATATGGAAATCAGCCGGCATTTCGGAGTTAAGGTCGTTACGTATCTCCTCAACTTGTAATATGGTTGTACCGGCAAAAAGATTCAGAACATTTCCTTCACAGGAGCGCTCCACCCAATTACGAATGGGCTTAACGGAAAAAGTGTATCGATGCAGCGGACAACGTATGTGTTCAAAAATGATCATTAAAATAGGATGTGCTTGGATGGATTGTAAAAATGGGGGCATTGGGTGCCATCACCTTTAAGTCAGGGAACATCTTTAATTTCCCATAGTCCGGATGATCTTCCGAAGTGCCGCCTCAAGTATTTGCTGAACTTGAATATATTCCTCGAAAAGGCGGTTAAACTGTTCAATGATCATAGGATTAAGGGCTCCCTTTAATTTGAGTGTATTGGCGTGTTTAGCCAATTGGTTAATGTTGTTGCCGATCCGCCCCATTTCAGCCCCTACAGCGTCCAGGTATATAATTAGTTCTTTAGCATTGATCACTGTCTGTTTTGCATCGGATAAAATCCGCATCCTGATCAATTCTGTCTTTGAAATGCCCAACTGCTGCTCTATTTCGGTTATCTCCTTATATTCATCATCAGTGAATCTGACATTAATGAAATTAGTGCGTCTCCCCTCCTCTAATTTCGGCCGTCCGTTCAGCTTCTTAAAGTCAACCATAGAAAAATTGAGTCGCGAAATTTTTTAAATCCTCCCTGGAAGGGCAAGAGACTTTTTGTGAAACAAAAAGACATCTTGCCGTTGCGAAAACAACGGAATTTAAGCTTATGTATTTGAATGAACGCTCGTAAGGTGGAAGGGTTCCGGATCAAACTCCTGTAAGTGATCTGGATATCGGAACAAGAAGGATTTAGGATCACCGGCCATATCCGTTAGATGAGAGCGATCTTTCGCTACGGTTTCGTTCATGATCTTGTCCGGAAATCTTCAACAGGGCCTTGATTTTGTCATTATAGTCATTAAACTCCTCATAAACTTTCGAACGATCTGTGGCATAAGGCAAGGCTTTCAAAAACTCACGGGTCGCGAGAACACCCGCCTTGTCCCTGTCAAAATATACATCAAGAGAAGAAAATGCCTTGGCCTTATTGATCCCCTGCTTTAAAAGCGACAGCGTATTCAATACGATGATAGAATGCGAGGCATCTGGGTTCTCAAATCGCCAGCTTAGAAAGTCAATAAAACCCTCAAAAACGGCTGCATTTTTCTCATGAGCCGGAATAAATGTAATGGCTTTATGCCCCATACAACCTTTGAAGTAACGATTGCGAACTTCCCACGATTGTTGTTCATTGAGCCAGCCAGCTGCGAAATAATGCTTTCGGGCGTTCTTTTCGTCCTCCATATAATAATAGACCTCGCTGAGGTAGAACTTGGCGATTTCGTAAACGCCGCGGCTCTTAAGATAATCTGTAATTGCCGGGTGGTTGCCGATCGGTCTAACCCGTTCAACTACATGGTAGGCTTTTGTCTGCTTTCGCGGGCGTTTCTCCCTAATCGGGACTGCATCCGGTGAGCAAAGGTTCTGGAGCCTGTTAACCACTCCATTAAAATCCAGGTTCTTCCAGAACATAAGTCCGAAATCAATAATGTTCCCTCCTTTGCCGATGCCATGGTCGAACCATACACCGAGGTCATCATTTACAGCAAACGAAGGATTGACGTCATTATCCCGGATCATGCTGATATACATTTTTTCTTTCCCTTTTTTCGGAACAGGGTGAAATCCCAGGCGGGCCAAAAGATTGACAAGCGAAAGCTGTTCCTTAATTTCCTTTGCAGTTAGTAAATTTGACATAATTAATCTTTAAGCATTGATAATTAACCTTGAACATTAGTTGGTGCCGGCAGCGGGCAGCGAGCCCGTGATTGCTGTTCTGCCGGTATATATGAATCGGGACTACTCACGTCGGCTTCTACGAACCGGGCTTGCGCCTGCCTCCGCGCTTTCGGTTTGTTGCGGCTTTACGCTCACCTTCGCGGAATTTCCGGGTGCTATCCGGATAATGTTTTGTCCCTGCCTTTCAAATAACTTTCATCGCTGGAGAACTCGACTGTTTGGTTATGGCCATAATGACAACGCTACCAGTGATTACGGTGACAAAACAAGGGAAACCGACAATACTAAAACAGTGAAAGGGGGTGAAAGAAACCTTTCACCCCCTTTCAAAAAAGCAAGGAGTTTATTACACTAAGCTAAAGTCTATAACGCATCCAATAAGAAATAGATAACTAACAATCAATAACTTAACAAATAAGAAAAAATACAAAAGATAATACCGGCAAGTGTATTCTCGAATTATTCCAGAGAAGTAAAAAAAAGTTTCATAGGGATATTTGGCAGGAAAATAATCAGACGATTTTTATTGAATCCAATAACTACATTACTAAAACGCCTGCCACTTAATAACAATTTTAGGTTGGACTGGTAGCTACAAAATAACAGGTACCTGGATTTGAACCGGCGTATAAATATCAATTCCGTTATCAGGTGTATCAATTGTTACTATCAAACTATACCTTACATCATTGTCATATCGTTTCAGCAACTTCCTGGTTTTCCACCAGCCCCCTACTGAGAAGACCGCAATCTTGTTTCGGGTAGACAATTCGACAGCTGTTCCCAGCCATATATCTTTATGAAGAGAACCTTTATCGCGGACCTGATTGCCTAATATCCAGTGTTCAGCACCTTCTTTAATAAATTCTTCGTCTTCGTCTCTTGCGGCCTTGCTTACTCTGGCAGCAAACCCTTCATCACTTTCGTAGGTGTCCTTCATTTTAAAGCGCAACCCGTGTGAACGATAACTTGCTGCTAATCCATATTGGCGTGCTCCTGGATTGGGTTCGATGAAATAAGATAGGGTTACAGTGAGTTTAACAGGAGCATTTTGCATTTCCGCGAGGATATCGCTTGGCCAGGGAAGATCGACCAGATGAAACTCATTTGTTTTCACGCGACTTTCCTCGAATTTGTATGGCCTCAACGTGCGTTGTATAACAAGGGAAAGTGAATTATTAGCACTGAAACGGGCACGTTGGAAATTAGGCACGCCATATCCAACCTTTGCAACGAGGACTTGTCGATGCATCGGTGGCAGGTGTTCAACCGGGTGTCCTCCGGTCATCGCGCGTGTCCAATCGGCGGAATGCACCATTAAAGCCCTGATGGTTTCCGGCCAATAATCCGGGTAGATAGTATACAATTCAGCAGCAAACTTTGCAGCTAAAGCTGTTGCCCCGCTTGTATCACCAAATGTGGTGAACAATGGTCGCATCAACCCTCCCTTGCCAGTGGATAGTAGTTGGAGCGAATCAGGGTCAATTAATCCTCCGCGATGCATTGCGTGGTTACCGCCTTCCATAACCAGGTCAGGCTTGCGTGGCCATTCTGTAAACCAGGTCAATGAGGTTGTGCTTGAAGGGGATAAATCGCCATGTTCCGCCAAAAGTGTCGCACCGGGGAAAGCATCCAAATCAATTTTATCTTTGATGGTATAAGCACCGATAGTCAAGGCATTAAATGCTTGAGCTGGGTCCTCTATCGTAGCATTTTGATTTGAAACCGGGTAATCAATTCTGCTGATAAGTGGCACGTTGCCTGCAGATACAAGAAAAAGAGTTTGCGTATTGGGTTCATCCACTTCACCAAAGCAAAGTTGATCGATTGCGGCGGACCATGATGATGGCTGTCCTCTATGAACAAGAAGATCAGATGTAACTGCCATGCAAATAACCCGTTTAAAATTTGGATTAATTATTTCAGCTCGTGCAACGGCCTCCTGCGTAATCGCGCCAAATAATTCCGGGTCATTTTGTTGGGCGCCTTCCAGGATTTTAACACTTTCGAAATGATGATAAATTCTAACCTCATGAAATTCACCTAAAACATCAGTTAAATCACCGTATAACAGCAGTCCAGCCATTGGTGTTCCGTGTCCCAAACGATTACTGTCAGCATTTCCCCATGCAGGATTGATCGCATCAATGTGCCCTTCCGGTATCAATGGAGCTAATAACGGATGCGAAATATTTACTCCGGTATCAAGCAGGCAAATGGAAACTTGGTTTTGCGCGTTATCTATCACTAAACGATCTAATAGGTCGGTAATCCAGGCAGCCTGCTCAGGTTTATCAAGATAAGTAAAGAAATCAGCGGTATTTCTTGGCTTACGTAATTCGGCCAACTCGTCTGTATAAAGTAGCGTAACGGCCAGATTTAAGCCCGTCCCCTTTACAAGAAAAACAATATTTTCCGGAAATATAATGGACCGGCCTGCACCAATTTGAAAGCCGCCACTCAACTCGAATATTGTATAAATAGCCTTTAATTGCTCCTCAGCCGTTCTTGATAAATCGCGGCTTAGCCATACCTCCCACCAAATATCTTCCCGCGTTCCCGGAAAGGGAAGTTCCGGTTCCATCCAAAAGCTTCTCAAAGTTGCTGCCCTAATCTTGTCAATATTTGCGATCAACGTTTGGTTCTTAGGATTTCCGGCCCAGGTATTTTCGTTTATATACTGTTCAATTTTTCCCAAAAATTGCCCTATCGCTTTTTTATTGAGATATACCGTCGCCTCATAGGTTTCGTCTTCCGGGTCTTCGTTAATTTTCCTGTAGTTGGCTACCCGATGGTTGCGGGTGTTCATCTTATCAAGATCCAGCAGAAAGCCTGCTGCCGAGGTAAAAACGACATAAATAAATTCATCGTCCGGTGCAGTATCCAAAAAATCTGCAACCGCAGTCTGAAATGCTTCCCTGACGGCGGTACCTTGTTCTACCCTATCAATATTAGTGCGTGGAAATACGGGATTACGGCCTTGATTAACCGAAGTGTAGGGCATTGATTCTGTGTGCTCAACAAGTAATATGTGATCACGATAAAATTCTGGCATATGCTGTAAGGTTTAGTACGGTTTCTTGCGCTGCCTGATATTTTCCAGGAATAGCTCTTCTGAAACCTCACTCATCCCAAAAATCAACACTTCTTTTGCCAGGTCCTCACATATCCTTGAAATATCCGAATAGCTAAGCCCTAAAGATTCGCGGGCAATTCTATCTAAATTAAATTCCTGTATCAGGTTTAGTTCGTTCAAACGCAGGTCATAGAGTGATCGGATTTCCCTTTCTTCCGGAAGCTTATATGATATGATATCATCGAAGCGGCGAAAGAGTGCCGGATCAAGATGTTCCGGAAGATTAGTTGCCGCAATAACCAGGCTGTTGGAATCATCCTTTTCGATTTGCAATAAAAATGCATTGAGCACGCGTTTGATCTCCCCGACTTCGTTACTATTTGTACGGCTCGTACCAATACTATCAAATTCGTCAAAAAGATAAACGGCCCTAAATTGGTGCATTGCATCAAATATCAGCCTTAATTTAGCAATGGATTCCCCCATGAATTTACTTATCAGACCATCAAGCCTGATAATAAATAACGGGATCGACAGCTCACTGGCTAATGCTTTGGCCGACATTGTTTTCCCACAACCCGGAGGACCGGTAAACAACAATTTTTTACGGGGTTGAAGGTTATGCTGGCGTATAAGTTCGAGCTTGTTCTGCTCCTGTAAAATCCTTTTAAGGGAGGCAACAATACCCGGAGCGAGCACCATTTGATCCAACCTCACCTCCGGATGAACAAGTTCCAAAAGATCGTTTAGTTCCTTTTGCGCTGCATTAACGGGAAGATTACGGACAATACCTGCTTTATTCTTGCCGGTTTTTGCGTTGTCAATCAGCTTCTTTATATCGTCGGCGAGGGTGGTGTGCCCTTTGCGCGCTTCAGCGGCAGCAATCTGCATAGCGGTTGCGTAGAAACGGGTATCATCCCCATCACCAAAAGACTTAATCAGGCTTTTAATTTGTTCCGCAGCTGCCATCGTTTAGGTTGCAAAATAACAATTTATAATCCGGTTATCGGTCATTGAACCCTTCGAATTCTAAATTATTATACGTAATTATAACCAAAATGTTAAAGTAATAAAAAGAAAATCTATTAACATTTAGACAATCAAGCCTACCCCCCGGGGATTCTTAAGTAACATATTGAGCGAGTAACCGCCTTACTTTATCGGATAATCATACTTGACCAATCTTCTTTCATAATCATAGGCATTATGAGGATCTACCTTGGCTAATTCCTCATAGTATTGATTAGCCTTAGTCTTATATTCTATAAATGACTTTTTGCGGGCGGTAATTTCTAATGGCTTAAATTTCCAGGATTCATCTCCACTGTACCGGTAGCATAAGCCAGCGAATATTTCTGCTCTGAGAACTTTTAATTTAAAATCCTGCATACTAAGGGTCAGTGCCCTTTCTACAAATGTTTTTGCGATGGTAAGTTCTGCTAATGCCTTGGGGTCTACCTGATAAGGCTTGGCAAGTATGTCGTTAGAACGGGTATAGAATAATGCCCGGTAAAATAGCGCAGAAGTATCCTTTGGGTTGTTCTTCAAAACTTTATCTAAACTATCAATGGTTTTGAGGTAGTTCTTTTCCCGATACACAACAAAATTATCGTCTAATACAATGATGCCATTGTTAATTTTAACAGCTGGCTGCCCGAAGGCTTGAATGCCACCTAAAAAGAAAAAAAGCAGAAGTGAAAATTTAATAATTCTGTTCATAGATATTGATTTAGTATTAGATTGACAATATAGCTCAAAAGTTAAATATATTTCTTTAATGACAATAGAAAAATACACTCGGTTCCAGAACACATGTCGGAAAAATGTTGAAATCTGCTAATTATTAACAACTATTAAAATAATTAGAAAGATAAGCTACCTTCAAAGGTTTATTATTTATTGATGAGTTTACATAGTTTATATACCGCCATCAGAAAAGAGGATGTTGCGCTTTGGATAGGAGCAGGTTTTTCACTTTATGCCGGTTACCCCAGCGGTAAAAAAATTCAAGAAATAATATTTAAATCATTAAGCCCGGATGAACAAAGTCAACTTGGCTCAAATGCCAGTTTAAAACAAACTGCAAGCGCATTGGTAACCTTCAGGAATGGATCAAGGAACGCGCTAAATCAGATTATAAGGGATGAATTTGGCAAAATGCCGACTGACAGATACTTGCATGATTTATTAAGCCGGATCCCCCATATCAAGGATATCGTGACAACTAATTACGATTCAATGATAGAGACCAGCTATTTAGGCAGGGCAGACGTTATCAGAAGCTCAAAAGATATCCCCTACATTAATTCATCACGACCTGCAATTTTTAAGCCGCATGGTGATCTTGAGAGTCTTGACAGGATTGTTATCACCGAAAACGACTACGCAAGCTTTTATAATATTAATAAAGCTGACCCGATGTGGACCGCTATATTAGGCTTGATCGCCAAAAAAACACAGGTATTTTTGGCCTATGGTTTTGAAGATGACAATATATGGTCATGGTTTGATTTGATTGATAAATCTGTAGGAGAACATCGTAAAGAGCGTTTTTTAATTGCTCCAAATTGGTCGCCATTATATATTAAAAAATTAGAGGCTCGTCATATTGAATATATCGATATGACCGCGGATCAGTTTCTTACTGAGCTTAACGTCTATTTGAAAGAGCATATTGCCGGTGATTTAGAAAGTGGAATGGTATCTCAGGAAACATATAACGCCTATACCTCATTTCACGATATAGAATCGAGTATTTCTTTGGTAGAAGGCAAGCCGCAAATAACTGAATTCCACAGAAAAGGTAATGGTAAAACGATGAATGATATAAATTTCACCATCAATGATCCCCTAATCGCGAAGCAGATCCTACACTTACAAAAAGGTTACAATGGGGCCATTAAAATAGGTCCAGATAAATTAGAGCATTTCGAGCATGTAATTGAAGGCTTCAAAATGGGCATAAGCAAAGAAACTATTGCATCATTCCATATCATTTCATTACCAGCGAAGCACCGATGTAGTATTGAGGTTCCGGATAAGGATATATCTTTAGATGACGTCGAGTTTGAATTCAAACATATTGAAAAAAATAGATATGAGGTCAAGGCAGAATATTGGGGTTTCGGAATTTTTGCAAAAATCACTTACAAGAAAAAAAACCGGGGTTATGAGACAGTGATAAAATTCACAGCTCCTGAAAAGCTGCCCTCTGTTATTAAATGTGTTACAATCCAGAAGCTGATTGTTGCATACCTGGAGGGCCACAAGGTAATTATTAACAGAGCAGGGGTAACTACAACAATTCCAGGCTCAACAACAAAAATGGACATCACACCGCACGTTTCATTGTTGACCTTTTTTGAAAACCTCCGGCAAATTGAAAAACAATTTAATGTAAGATTTGAAGGAGCCGACGCTTCCTATACAAAAGAGAATTTTAAACTTGCTAAAAAGCTAGTTGAGCTAATTGAAAATAAATATTTGCCAGTGCAATTTCCCAATGGACTGGTGTGCCGGCATCGGAATAATAACCAGCCAATTACCTTACCTGACAAAATGGAATCGCTCCTTTTAAAATCGGACGAATATGATCATGTGGAACTACTGCAAAGGAAAATTGAATTAGGTGAGGGAGGAATGCAAATTATGAATTTTGAAGTTGTTAAATATTCCGAAAATGGAATGCAGGTAATGGTAAAAAGCACTACAAACGATTATAGACAACGTTTTAGTAGTCTTTTTGATTTTAACGTAGATATTATTGGGGGCTAGATCAGTCGAAGCTTTTGCCCTCTTCGACTTTTAATCAAATCTTTTATATTTCATAAATTCCAAATTCGATAATCTATCACCCCCCTCTCTACACTAATTATAATCTATCGCTTGGTATAATATTGTTCATCAACGAAAATTTCGTCCCAAAATTCATTTATAATTTGCAAGATACTGATCAACGTATTCGATAACCAACACTAAGTAATTTCTATAATTTTGGACCGTTTGTTCAGTAACTTGTGGATTTGAATCCTCGTGAACAATGGCATGCCTACGCCCAAGTATTTCATTTAGGCGATTAATATCGAACGGTGGATTTGCAAAGATATCCTCCCCATTAATTTGCCTAAACAATTTGGAGAGTTCTGACAGCCCCGTCTTTCCCATTGGGAATTTTGTTTCTATCGTGATTTCATCAGCAATAATTAAATTATCATTACAGATTTTTAGCGCTTGATCAGCATAACGTTTAACCTCTGTTAACTTATCCCTGTTGTAACCCTCTGGGTTTTCTAAGTTTTTATGTATAATAGTTGACGAAGTATACAGTTTCAGAGCATTTAGGCGTAAATGAATCGAAACCTCTGAATAGTTTTTTTGGCAACTTTTTAAATGATAAAGATATTCTTTTAATACCGATTCAATGAAAACTTGAAATTTTGTTACAGACGAAACAATGGCGAGCTTTAGAAATAACTTTCGCCTATCTTCGTGGCCATTATCTCGTTCTATTGTAGCATAGTTAATTAACAAATCAATGTCACTGAATGATCTTACAGTATCATCAGTTGCTAGAAAATCATAAGGCATCCTTTAAAGTCTTAATCCATTTATCAATTCGATAATTCATTACATCTTTATCTGACGTTCTTAAAGAAATGGAAGACTTAAACTTCTGATCATTATTTAGCAACCTTACAAGATGCTTTTGAATACTTGCCTTATTTGCCTTCAATTTATCTTCATCAAACAAAGAAAATGCTAAGACTATACAATCAGCAAGAGCTTTATTCACCTTTGATTTATTTTCAGAAATATCTCTGAAGGCTTTATCCGTGCCAAACACCACCACTACTTTATTTAAAGTTTCATTAAATGTTGAGTGTAACTTTTTAATTGACTCAATTGGCATTTTTCTGTTGACGCTCATGTAATTATTTATATAAGTGACGAGTCGTCCTGTATATCCTTTTAAATAATAGTCTCCATTTTCATCAACATCCAAATTTGACAGCATCGCAAATATTCTTATTACAAATTCGACATCGAGAAATCGGCTTTGAGGTGTTCTCAAATTTAAAATGGAAAGAAGATTGCTATTGCTTTGCACAATTTCCTTAGCTAGATCGTTTAACGAGCCGCGATATAAGCAGTTTCTTAATTCCTGGTAATTTAATGTTACTGCACCTTTATTTAGTCTCATGAAAATGTCATACTTAATATCCTGATGGCTATCTTTTTTAATAACATTCACCCGCAACTGTCCATTGGCTAAAAGAGATTTTGCCTTCGGAGGTAAATCTTTGATTTTCATCCTTTCAAGATCTTTCAAAATATCAAGTTTCTTTAGTCCATACTCATTTTGAAAATATTTTAAAAGGGCGTTCAGTCGCTGCAATCCATCAATTACTAACCATCTTCCATCTTCCTCTTCTGCAAAATATATAGGAGGTATCGGGACATTCATTATTATTGATTCTACCAGTTGCGAAGCTTTATCGTCCTTCCATACGTACTGTCTTTGAAAAGGAACCTCTAAGATGACTTTGGGATTTTCCCCGATCATCATTGAAACTATAAATTCTACGGAATAATCGTATGACGACGTATTCAGATATCGTTCTTCCTTCGGAATGTCCAGTTCTAATCTATCATCGTCATTTTCGAATATTTCATTTTCTGACCTCATACGGTTTTGGCTTTCTTTAAAAGTAAAAATAACTATTCACACTATGTGAATAAGTATTTATAAAATAAAGATATTATTAATTTAGAAGATCACGTTGAAAAATGCTCAATCTGTAAATCTGTATAACTATAATTTATATAATTATAGGCAAATAGTTTATAAATATTGACTTCATTTGGTTGATGAATGATTTCTTGGTTCAAATCAAATATCGTTGAGCATTAGCACTGAACGCATATGTTGTAATAATTGGCCAAACTGAGTCGATTAATTATTGATCTGCATTTCTCACACGTTCTATATAAGCCAAATGAGTGTTCTCTTTTAGTAATAATTGATTTAACATGAACCTGTCAAAATGCATTGAATCAACAAAAGGATATTAATCAAATGACATTTTCGAAATATCCGCTTTGACCCTTTGTTTTATTGCTTTTAGAACTTCGGCCTCTTTTTGGATAACATTAATTACAAGACTCGGATCAACATCAACGATATAAGAGAATCGAAGAATTTCAGACAAAGTAAATTTTTCGGGATTTGCTAATTTGGCCGCATACCTACCAGAATTAATTCCCATTGCTGATGCCACCTTACCTTGCAACAGCTCTTTTATTTGGTACATGCGTTTAACCGCATGATTTTCGAAAAGGTATTTTATCGGTTCGAATACTGTTAATTCAATATCACGATTCTCTCCCCAGATTGACATATCGTAGATTTTTTGATTTAAATGTCTGGAAGAGTTACCTTTTTACATAAAATAATTACCTATTGTATATTTTATTTACTAATCGTAATTAAATACTACTTTTAGTAATTAATTTTCTTACATTTGGATAATGAGTTAGAAAAAAGCGACAACAATCTTAATATTTAATCCGCTAACGAAGTCTCACGTCTAAAACCGCCAGTTTCGACCACGTGAAGGCAAGTGAAAGCGCCCATTCCTGAAAATTTATATCTTTGAGGTATATTTTAATGGATGGGCTTCACTTAAGTCTTTTGTGGTCGACTACCCGTAAAAAGGTAGGGGTTCCTGGCGGTACCTTGCGCAAAAGCAGTGAAGTCCATCCATTATACTTTTGCCAAATTGAGACTCGTTTTCATTCAAAATTGATACGAGTATGCAAAAATTTCTTAACAATCTTGAACTGAATAATCTTTACTTTTTAGGAAAAGCAAGGCAATATGTCTTGAATGTTAATAAAAATCTTATCTCTTTTTCTCTTCAAGACCCCATCAAAAACATTTTCAAATCTCCCGAATGATTTATTGAAACGGCAGCCCAGTTAATAGTTAATCGAGCCGGCTGCCGTTTCATTTTTCTTTTTACCTAATTCAAGAGCAAAGTAATTTGCCTCTATTGGCATCGCTTTGCCTAATTTTACCCAAACTTTTTTAATCAATCATGAGCGGAATCGTAGTAGACCTAAAAGATTTTAATGTGCGCACACCTGATCAGGTACTACGCGTATTTTTTAGTAAGTACCCTGCTGATGAAGTTAAAGTTTCACTGTGGAAAGCGATGTCCGTTATGGCCGGTAACCCTAAATTTACCACTCAACAAACATTAGCAGCCGACGATGCTGCAGACCTTTTTGATCATTTAATTGCTTTAGTAGAAGCGCTTGACGATTTGATAGATGAACCGCCATCGCGTTGTCCCATTTGCAAACGCGAAAAAGAAAGTGGTGACGGTATCGCAGGTTAGGTAAAACCCTCGGATTTTTTCATTCTTAAATTCATTTTTCATGAAGCACTATTTAAGCTTCCTGGCAGCGCTTTGCCTTTTTTTGAACGCAAGCGCCAGGGATAAATCATATACATTTTATAACAAAATTAACGGCCTTCAACCCGGCGACAAGGTTCCTGATATCATCATCAAGGGATTGACAAACAATAATGGAAAATCAGAAGCCCGTATATCCGATTATCGCGGCAAACTATTGATCCTGGATTTCTGGGCTACATGGTGTGTTCCCTGTGTGGACATGATATCGAAAATGAACGGCCTTCAGGATGCTTATAAAGAAAAGCTACAGATTATGCCTGTAGCGTATCAAAGCAAAACGGAGGTTGAAACTTTTTTGGGCAGGCTTGCAAAAGAGCGCGGCATTAAAGAGCAACTTCCGGGTGTTATGGGAGATACTGAACTTGGGAAATTGTTTCCGCATTCAGAGCTGCCTCACCTCGTATGGATAGGGCCCGATGGCATCGTCAAAGCTATTACCGATCAACGCGCACTAAGCAATGAAGTAATCAACCGTTTTCTGCAAGGTGGCGATGCCTCCCTTAAAGTGAAGGAAGACGAAGTTAACAATTACGACCATGATTCGAACCTATTGATTGCACCTACCGAAGAAAGCGCGGATGTATCATTTGCAGTTAGCGGATACATCACAGGTGTTGGCAGGGGGTATTATAATAATACCATGATAGACGGAGAAGGTGAAGACAGACGCATAACCGCGCGTAATCAAACGATACCAGAGTTATACCTTCTTGCATATTCAAAACAACCGAAAGAGATCGCATTTGAAGTTGTCGATACGACGGGGCTTACTGCCGGGAATTTAAAAAGCGATGACTTTAGGGATTGGTTAAAAAAGGGCAATGGATATTGTGTTGAACTTATTTTGCCCGACAGCCTCAGAAAGAAATCCTACCAGATTTTGAGGGAGAAATTAAGTGGCCATTTTACCAAATACACTGCGTCATTAGAAACAAGGAAGGTGAAATGCCTCGCATTAGTCCGTACTTCCAATATGGACAAGTTAAAATCAACCGGCCAGAAACCTGCCGTGGAACAGGACGCGTTCGGGGCCAGGTTTACCAACTGCTACCTGCGCGTATTCATCAGCAGAATGCAATTACCCTTGCAATATCACCCATTACCACTTAAAGACGAAACGGGATATATGGATAAGGCGGACCTGCAACTCACCGGGAACCTGACCAAACTTGATGAAGTGAACCGGGAACTGGCCAAATATGACCTCCGTTTCGAGGAGCGGCTTGCAGACCTTGAAATGGTGGTAATACGTGACGCGCCCAATTCAAAACCTTAACTACAAATACCTAAACTATAAACGAATGAAGATCCAAATGCTTAATAATATTAAAGATCGAAAGCCTCAGGCCCCGTTAATCTGTAGCGGATATTTCGCCTCCTTATTTGTAATAAGCTTTCTCATCACCATAATTCCGCTGCGCAGTTTTGCCCAGGATAGAACGGTGCGCGGCCATGTGGCAACAGAAGCAGGTGTTCCGCTACATGGGGCAACGATAAAAGTAAAGGACGGAGGGCAGACTGCATTAACTGATACCGCGGGTGATTTCTCCATAAAAATCTCAGGCAAGGTTACGTTGATCATTTCCTATATCGGCTATTCGCCTCTTGAGGTTAACGTACTGTCAAACGGAAGGCAACCGCTGTATATAACGCTAAACTCATCGGCTGCTGAGCTGAAAGAAGTTGTCGTATCTACGGGTTACCAGTCGATACCTGCCGAAAGGGCTACCGGTTCTTTCGTACAGGTTGATAACAAGCTATTAAACCGGCGTGTAAGTACCGGAATTATTGACAGGTTGGAAGACGTTACCCCCGGTTTACTTTTTAACAAGGGAAAATCCGCAAATGCCAATCAACTGAGCATTCGGGGACAAAACACCATCTATGGCAATGCAAATCCGCTCATCGTCATCGATAATTTTCCATACGATGGCAATATCAATAATATCAATCCGAATGATGTGGAGAGCATTTCCGTATTGAAAGACGCGGCAGCCGCGTCAATATGGGGATCGCGGGCAGGTAACGGCGTAATTGTTATCACTACTAAAAAAGCAGCCTATAAACAGCCATTGCGTGTGTCGTTCAATGCCAATACGACTGTTGGCGACAAACCAAATGCATTTTACCAACCTCGCATGTCGGCCTCGGACTTTATCGACGTAGAAAAAACGGTATTTGCAAGAGGGTATTACAGAAACCAGGAGAACGGGTATAATCATCCTGCCCTTACCCCGGTGGTAGAATTATTGATTGCCGGACGCGACGGTAAACTTAGCACAGAGGAAATGAACCGGCAAATCGATGCTTTGCGTGGACTGGATGTCCGGAATGATTTTCAAAAATACTTCTATCAGAAAAGCATCAACCAGCAATACGCCTTAAACCTGAGTGGCGGCGGTGATAATCAACGTTTTTTCGTAGGAGGCGGCTATGACCATAACCGGGAGAATTTAACAACCAATGGCTACCAGCGCTATACCCTAAACGCCAGCCAAACTGTAGCCATGCTGAAAAGAAAGCTGGAATTGACGACTGCCTTTTATTTGACCGAAAGCAGCCGGCAGCAAGGCAACGGCGGAACAGGCCTGATTGGCCTGAAAACCGGTGCCGGCAATACCTTATACCCGTATGCGACGCTTGCGGACGCCTCAGGAAATCCGCTCGCCATAGCCCACGATCATAGGCTGGCGTTTATCGATGGCGCGCAAAACGCAGGTCTGCTGGACTGGGGCTATCGTGCTCTTGATGAATTGCGACTGGCCGACAATACGGTTAGGCTGACAGACTATAGGTTAAACACCGCGTTGAATTACAAAATCACCAATGATTTATCGGCTTCCGTTTTATATCAATATGGACATACACTTACCACGGGACGAAATCTGCAGGGTGCGGATACCTACTATGCCAGGGATTTGATCAATAGCTATACACAGGTGGATGAAACCGGGGCACTAACATACGGAATTCCCCAGGGCGGAATTCTGGATATAGCGAATATTTCCGTTTCCAGCCAAAGCTTGCGGGGGCAATTCAATTTCAACCGCAACTGGCAAGATAAGCATCAAGTCAATGCAATTGCAGGGTATGAAATCCGGAGCCTCCATACTGTATCAAACAGTAACCGCGAATATGGCTACGACGATGCGCACGCAACTGCGCTGCCAGTTAACTATATCACGCCTTTTCCGCAATATGCTGCCCCCGGAAACGAGGTTCCCGTCCCTTATTTTGACAGCTTCACGGATTTAACCGACAGGAACATTTCTTATTATGCTAACGCAGCTTATACTTATGCCTATAAATACACCCTTTCGGCCAGTGTGCGGCGAGACCGCAGTAATCTTTTTGGGGTGAACGCCAATCAGCAGGGAGTTCCGTTGTATTCAGCAGGGTTAAGCTGGAACATCGACCGGGAACGTTTTTACAGGTTAGACTGGTTACCCTATTTCAAACTGAGACTTACCTATGGATACAACGGAAATGTCAACAAGTCCCTTTCTGCCTACACCACCGCGCAATATCTTGACGGCAATCCGATAAACACAGTTTATGCACAGGTCCGGAATCCTCCTAACCCCGATCTGCGCTGGGAACGCGTCCGGGTTATCAATGCCGGACTCGACTTTGAAACAACGGGCAACAGGGTTAGCGGCACTATCGAGCCATATTGGAAACGCGGAATCGATCTGATCGGAGACATCGCTTTCGCACCATCTACCGGTATAAGCACTTTTCGAGGCAATACCGCTAATACGAGCGGCCGCGGGATAGATGTGACGATTAACAGCCGTAATTTTACAGGCAACTTCAAATGGCAAACAACTTTATTGTTCAGTCATGTAACCGACAAGGTTACGAATTACGCTTTCAAACAGGATGCGCTGAGTACACTGGGTTTAAGCGAAAGTCAGGTTTTCCCTATGCAGGGTCGCCCGTTCTATGCATTGTATGGTTATAAATGGGCTGGACTTGATCCGCAGACCGGTGACCCTCAAGGATATCTTAATGGAAAAATAAGTAAAAGCTACGCGCAGATCATTAGTTCATCCACAGCAGATAGCCTCCAGTTTATCGGAGCAGCGAGACCAACGACTTATGGTGCACTTCGGAATACCTTTAGTTTCGGTCAATTCTCGTTATCTGCGAATGTGACTTACCGCTTCGGGTATTATTTCAGGCAACCGGGTATCGCATATAATTCCATCCTGACCGGGCAGGGATATTATGCGGGCCTGTATAGTCAACGCTGGCAACATCCGGGCGATGAAAACCGCACGAAGGTGCCCTCTCAGCCAGCCGGGTTTAATAGCAGCAGGGATAATTTTTATAATTATTCAGCAGCGCTCGCCGAGAAAGGCGACAACATCCGCTTACAGGATATATCCCTTTCCTACGCATTGGATAAAGTAGCCCTTAAAAGCCTGCCGGTAAGACAAATGTCCGTCTATTTTTATGCAAACAATCTCGGGATCATATGGAAAGCGACCAAAACGAAATTTGATCCGGATTACCCAACAACGGCTTATCCACCGGTAAAAACCTTTTCCCTGGGAATCAAAGCGGATTTTTAACCATTTGTCAACAATTTAACCACTTATCGAATGAAAAAACCATATAAAATCAGAACCTATCTAACCTCGCTGAGTATGCTTTTGCTGTTCAGCTTTGCATCCTGCCAAAACGGCTATCTGGGCAAGAAACCGGATAAATCGTTGCTTGTACCGGCAACCCCTACTGATTTCCAGTCCCTGATGGACAATTTTATGGTATTCAACCAAAGCCCGGGGTTAACAGTGATCTCAGCAGACGAAGCGCTAATTCCGGATGTTATTCTCGAATCCTTCAGCAGCCCTATTGAGAAAAATGCTTATCTCTGGGAAAAGGATATTTATGAAGGGCAAGCAATTTTAGATTGGAATGTTTCCTACAAACAAGTTTTCTATTCCAACATCGTATTGGAAGGCCTGACTGCAAACCCAGTCAAGGGATCGGTAGATTCACGTAATACAACAGAAGGTGAAGCCCTATTCTGGCGGTCGTTTGCTTTTTATAACCTGGTCACGCTGTTCAGCAAACACTATGACAAGACCTCGTCGGCCAATGATTTGGGAATACCTTTGAGGCTTGTTTCTGATGTGAATGCGAAAGTAGGCCGGGCAACTGTGCAGCAGGTTTACGACCAGGTTCTCAAGGATCTTAAACAAGCTGAGAATTTATTGCCTGCTACCGCTCCTTATCAAAGCCGCCCGGTCAAAGCGGCAGCAAATGCGTTGCTAGCAAGGATTTATCTTAATATAGGAGACAACGATAATGCTTTAAACTATGCTTCCGCAGCACTGAAGCTGCATTCGACATTATTGAATTACAATGAGCTGGATGCAACATCAGACAGTCCGTTCCCTTCCTCGCCTGCAGTTAACAATCCCGAGGTTATCCTTTATGACCATTTAAATTCCTATCAAATGTTCTTGAGCTCCAACCTTACCGTAAGCCCCGAACTCTATCAACTTTATGATTCCAAGGATTTGCGCAAAACAATTTTTTACAGCGGGGATGATCCTAATTACTTCAAAGGAAGATATACCGGGTTTAGTCTTGAATTATTTGGAGGGCTTGCAACAGACGAACTTTACCTGATCAGGGCAGAATGCTTTGCCCGAAAAGGAAATGCCCAGGACGCGCTCGCCGATTTGAACACATTGTTGGTAACACGCTGGAAGACGGGAACCTTTCAGGCGATGACGACGGCTAACACGCCTGACATCCTCAGTTCAGTTTTGACGGAACGCCGCAAAGAGCTTGCATTCAGGGGGCTTCGGTGGGATGATTTAAAAAGGCTGAATAAAGATTCACGTTTTGCAAAGACGTTAGCAAAGTCATATGGCGGAAAGGCCTATCAACTGGATCCATCAGATAAACGGTATGTCTTGCCGATATCTCCTGATGAAATTAAGGGAAGTGGCATAGAGCAAAACGACAGGTAAGGTAAAATAAGGCAAAACGACCGGCCTTAAGCCGGTCGTCCCGAAAATTAATGAAAGGTTCCGGCTTCCTGCGATACAGGATTGCTGTTATCGATGTTTGGATCCTGGCCGGTTGGATAGCTAACTGTACAAATTCCGGTTGCTCCGGAACAAGTGTAAGCAGCTGTTACCTGCTGGTAACTTCCATTTGATAGCTGGCGCCATTTTACATCGGCCGGTTTTGCTGAAGTTGCGAATGCTGCACCGGTGCCTAATAATACCGCGATAGCAGCGAAATTTAATTTCATGCCTTTCATGATGTGGGAATGCTTTATTGGATCAAAAAGCATTCAGAAAAACTTTGGTGATTAATGTGCCTACTCTTTTCGCAGGTTTTCGGCATTCCCCTGTAAGATCAGTCGGTAAGTTGTACATGCTGTTTCGAATCGGATAATTGCAGGAAGACAGCAAGGATATTCAGGATTAGAAAAGCCCAGTTGAATGCGAGGTGGCTGGCCCAGGACATATGGCTAAGTATCCCACCGCAGGAGCAAGGTACACGGTCCCAATAGTGCAGCAGAACTAATGAAATATAGCCTGTGAAAGCGATGAGCAGCAAAAGCGAGAGCCACAAGCCTGAAATGACGTAACGTCTGAAGCAAAGCAGGCAGGCAACGACGACTTCTGCGGGAGGCAACAGGTATAACAACAGGCTGCTGAGCCAGTGCGGAAGGTTTTGGTTGTAAAGCTGTTGACGAAAATCCGCAAAAGTTAACAGTTTACTAACTGCCGCGTAAATGAACAACATAGCCAATAGTGCCGGAATTAACGATTTGATTGCTGTTTTCATAGTTACACCAATTTCTTGAAAGCAAAGTAATGGACGGGAAAAACAGCAAAACAGTGGCAAATGGGTATAGTACCCTTAACAATGATTTGATATGATTGATAATGAGAACTTTGAATTTTATGACCAGGTTGTTTTAAGAACGCCATATTATAGTTTTAAACGATACGCCCTCAGCCGCCTTCCGGAAATTCTGGTTGACCAGGCATTCCTGGATGCGCTTTGGCTGGCCAGTCCTTCCTTCTATCGCATATTGGAAAACAAAGCGTTTAGGTTCAAAAATTTAACAGAAAAGGAGATTTTCAGCTTATACAAGTATTATAACCGCATGAGCTTCCGGCCGACACCATTCGGAGCATTTGCATCGTTCTCGTTAGTAAAATGGGACAACGCGGGAGAAATAAGGCTGGACCCTAACAACCACGCAATAGTGCATCTTTTACCCTCAAGGCGCTGGCAAGCGGACTATGACAAAATAATGCTGGCCCTTACTCCGGACTTTCGTTTAATTGCCAACAGGACGATTTACCAGGTTGGTAATGTGTTTAGGTATATTAAAACAAGCCGCGAAGAAGGAAGTAAACTGCGATTCGATGTTAACGAGCTCGATGCAGAAGAGTTAAACAGGGAGATCATAACATTCGCCAATACTATTCAAAAACGTTCTTTCATAGTCTCTTACATACAAAACCTCTCCGGTTGTGACCGGAATGAAGCGGAAGAATATGCAAATTTTTTATTGGAAGAGCAGGTGCTCATTTCGGAAATGGAAGGAAGCTTGTATGCGCTTCCAAACGATACGGTAACTGGGAATAACCTGAAAAATTTCGCTTCGGTAAGTAGCTTCTGGGAACGTGTAAAGCTTGGTAAATATCCACCTCCTTCCCCTCTCCCATCCATATTTTCAGAATTGAACAGCATTAGTGAACCAGGCGGTCTGAAAGTTTCAGATGATCATTTCTACAGTGCACTGGCCCGACCACAATTTACAGGCGGAGTTTCCCCTGAAATTCAAAATGAGTTACGCCAGGCTATCAATTTAGTCCGACGCCTTGTTATACCTTATTCTACCCCTTTTTTAAAAGAATTTAAAGAAGCCTTCAAAAAAAGGTTCGATAATGAAAGAGTTCCGCTGCTAAAGGCGATAGATCCGGATACAGGTGTAGGTTACGGCGGGCTGCATCAGGGTGTCAAATCTGCTTTGTTAGCGGATATTGCATTTTCATCACCAGCCGGGAGACCGAGACAATTGGATTGGACACCGGTTCATAAATCATTAATGAAATGCTGGATTTCAAACCAGCATAGAAATGAGTCCGACCCGGTTGAAATCAAACCCGAAGATTACCAGTCGCTTGAGTTACCATCTGAGAAACACCAGATCCCCCAAACCATTGCTGTATTGTTTAGCCAAAGCAAAGGCATGATCGTACTTGACAATGTTGGCGGCGCATCGGCCACGTCGCTTATAGGCCGATTCTCCCCATTCGATCATCAGATAGAATTGTTTTGCAAGGAAATTGCCGCTTTCGAGGGACGACAGAATCCAGACATTATTTTTGCAGAGCTCCATCAACTTTCAGATGAACATACGGATAACATCAACAGGAGGAGACCTGTTTATGATTCTGTGATCACTATTAATACTTTTCCTGACGATACCGGGCAACAGCATATCAATCTGTCAGATCTCGTTGTTTGGATGAATGGTGATCAACTTATTCTGGAATCAAAAACGTTGGGCAAAAGAGTAATCCCCAGGCTTCCTACCGCGTACAATTTCCAACATAACGATTTGGCTGTTTTTCAAATGTTATGCGATCTTCAATTTGAGGGGTTACAAGCCAATCTGACTTTTGACCCGGAGCGGGTATTTCCAGACCTCAGATTTTATCCGCGATTTTATTCAGGCAAAGTGATATTATCGATGGCCAAATGGAAATTGGACGAAGAAGAAGTAAATTCGTTAATTACCCAACCGAGATCTATAGGAAAGCTTCACTTGTTCAGGCAAAAACGCGGTATTCCCAGGATGGTAACTTTAGGCCTGAGCGACAGGCAATTGGTTTTTGACCTGGCTGATGACAAGGAGGCTTTATTTTTTTTGGATTGTCTCAAAGAAACTAAGCCTGCAATTATTCGAGAGTATCTTGTGCCGGATAATTCAGTACGCCTCGGTAAAGATCCATTGGCTGGCCAATTTCTCGCAGTATTGAAAAGAAAGGGCGAAATTTATACTAAATCACCTGAAACCGCGGGGGCAATGGTGCATCCAGCTATTCAGCGATTATTCATACCGGGAAGAAAATGGCTTTATCTTAAAATATACTGCACAGAGTTCGTGTCCGACCAGGTACTTTCAGAGGTGATCAGGCCGTTGATATCCAGCCATCGGGAGAACATCCAGTCCTGGTTTTTCATCAGGTACAGCGATCCTGATCCACATTTAAGGGTTCGTGTTAAGGTTGGATCTTCACAAGCTTTACATTTAATCGCCGATCAGTTATCAGAAAGTCTTACTAATGCCCAGGAAATGGGTATGGTCAGTACGGCCATTAGTGATGCTTACCAACGGGAAGTTGAACGTTATAGCCCGGAACTGATAGAATCAGTCGAGGAATATTTTCAAGCAGGCAGCGAATGGGTAATCAATAACCTTGATATTCTGCAGAAAGATCCTTTATCCGCGTTTGGCGTAATTTATAAGCTAACCGAAATTTTCTTAGAGACTGGGTTATTGCGTTTTTTTGAGTGGAGGGCAGCGAGCTTTGTCAAAGAGTTTGGAGGTAAAAAAGAACTAAAATTAGGTTTCGACCGAAGATATAGACAATACCAAAAACAATTGGGTCAAGCAGTAGCGTCTTGTGATTGTTCCACCAATGAACTATTTAACAATCTGATAAACCAGATAGCGCACCTATCCAGTTCAAGCAGTTCCTGGTCGTCCGAACGAAGGCATATTTTACTTGCAGACCTGCTTCATATGCAGGTTAACCGCATGTTTAATATGGCTCAGCGCCATCACGAAGGCTTAATATTTTATTGCCTTTTCAAATATGAAGTAGGGCGAATAAACAGAGCCGAGAATATATCAACCCCTGCGGCCCCTTTTGCTGGTTAATATCAATGGGGCAATCCGGTTGAAAAAACTATCGTGAAAGCTTTCACCGATGGGAATAATTCTTCCGTCAGTCATTTCAATCTCTGCCTGGTCAATTATTTTGATCTTGTTGATGTTGATAATATAAGATCTGTGAACACGGCAGAAAGCTGAAGCCGGTAATTTGGAGAGGATTTCAGTTAGCGTGAGATAAGTGATCGTTTTAGTGCCGTCATGGAATATTTCTACATAATTCAAAGCAGCCTGTATGTGAACGATATCATCGGCGTCAATGCTGATATAATTCTCCTTTTGGCCTCCTTTAACAAACAATATCAATCGTTCTTTGATTTCTTGAGTTGAGTTTTCTTTATTTTGATTTAGTTTTTGGATACAGCGGTAGAACCGGGCATACGATACTGGCTTCAAGAGATAGTCAGAAGCGTTGATTTCAAAGGCCTCGGGGCCGAACTCATTGAACGAGGTAACCAGGACGACCTTCACATGGTTACCGCTGATCAACTGTCCGAGTTCAAGTCCCGTTAAACCAGGCATTTCCACATCAAGAAATGCGACATCAGGGGGATTCTTGCCGTTTAGTAAGGGTAATGCTGATAAGGGGTCAGTAAATGCTCCGTCAAGTTCCAATTCCGGTGTATCTGTGACAAACTTTTCGAGTAGTTGAACTGCGTGCAATTCATCATCAACTATGCAAACTTTCATAAAAATATCGTTAGATGAGATTCGAATGTGTTCCTATTTTCTTCGAATTTCAATGAATAATTTGTGCCATAAGCATACTGCAATCTCTTTTGAATATTTTCGATCCCAACGCTTTTTAACCTGTTAAATGTATTTGAAGCTGTTTTATAGTTTTGAGTAAAGAATGTCATTTTACCTACGGGACTAATATCCATAGCTATCGTAACGGGGTTGCTTTTCAAATCGCCATGTTTAAATATATTTTCGACGAGCGTCATCAACACTAACGGTATTATTCGGTGCCCTGCTGTGTCGCCGTCAGTGTTGAACCGGATATCCAGGTCGTAATCATAGCGGACCCGATTGATCGAGATCATATTTCCGATCTGTTGAAGTTCCTGCTCCAGGGACTTCTTGCCATCGTTTCCTGGTTCCTGATACGTGTAATGCATTATTTCAGCAAGTTTCTCTATGCTGTCAGCAGCTTCCAAATTGTATTTGTACACAGTATTATAAACGAAATTCAGCGAATTAAAAAGCATATGAGGATTGATTTGCTGCTGAAGATAAATGTTGCGTGCTTCCTCATATTGTAACTTAAGTTCCTGACTTTCTGACGCTGACTTCAGATGACTTATCTCTGCTTCCAGTGCTCTCTTGCGAAAAGAATGTATGTTCAACGCAGTCCAGTAAAGCGAGGCAAGACCCATAAAAAAAACTGAACGGTAGATATCGAGACCTGCCATTTCCTTAAATAGTTTTAATTGTCTTTTACCATCGGTAAAAATGTAATCTATGCCGAGTTTAATAATCATGCAAATAGCCAACTCTATAGCTGTATACAAAACAAGTTTCCAATATTTCCTGAAGGGCGCATCACCCAAACTCAAGTCCAAAATGTTCTTTTGAGAATAGAATAGACCGATGTTAATTCCATAATAAACAAGATTTTGACTCGCATTCGGAAATGCGCCAGAGATCATATAAAAAATGCCAACCTCATAAATATAAAATGCTAACCACCACACAGAGTGGTTCAAAGCAGTTTTATATTTTTCATTTATGGACATTTATCAAATGGAGGTAGAATCAGATTTTAATGTAAAAAAATGGGCTATTCATGTAATAAACCCAGTTTTTTTCTATAAATATAATAATATAGTCTAAAATTAAATAATATGAAAACTACAAAAAGCAAATTACCAAAAGCCAGGGTAAACAACCCTTACACATTTAAGAATGCGAATTTCTCTTTCAATGCAGGAAAGGAGGCTACATCACAAGGTGATCCAACAAATTTCTGTACTACTATTTTAACCACTTCACATTTTATTTAATATTCAACGCTGCCGTACAGTCGTTAAAATCATTCAATATGAACATACCCCTGAACAATATGCATAAGAAAATCAGGCTATACACCGAAAGTGAATTTGACGTAATGGATGTCGGCAGATATGTTGAAGATCTAAGCATCGAAGCCAGGAGTTCCTGGGCTTCGATGCTTTTCACTAACAGCAACGATGCAGCGTTGAGGAGGTATACTAGCTACCAGCTTCGGGAACTAGACAAACAACTTACACTTTTAACTGAAAATATCTTGAGCAGACCTACCCCATGCTCAGGTGGCGCCATTAGCACGCCGCAAGATATCTTCTCCAGTTTTTTCGCATTATTAGACGCATTTTTTGAAGATTTCTCCGAATATTTTGATGATTCTATTACTTGTCCCGATGTTTACAAAGTCCGCGTCTGCCTGGATATTATAAACCAACATGGTGCGCTTCTGGAATGGATTCAAAGTATTAACATTGATCCAATAATTTCTCAAGCAATTGCGTCCTATCTAAACTTGATTTCCGGGCCCGATAAAAGTCAGTTATCGTATAGGGATGTTGCTTACTACAAAAAATTTATCACGGGGCTGTCTTTCTTTATGGCAGGGCCTACAAAAGAAGACCTAACAGGCTCCCTGATTGAAAAACTCATTGAGCTTAATTTTAACCATTTGGATTTATTCGGATTTCATCAGGATAAGTTAAAAAGCCATTTCGCCGAGTTGGAAGGTCACGAAGGAATTTCGGTGATCCGCCAATTATTACTGCATATTCCCTATCAACAGCAAAAGCAAACCTTACGACTGGACTTGCGTTGGCCTTCACTAAGCACCATGTTGACCAACTGGCTTACATCGGAGTTACAAGCATTGGAAATTTCAGTCGCTCAAACAGCTTCAACCCCGGAATCAAATCAAAAGTTATCCTTCCGGCTCCCGGTAGCGCATTTAGCATGTCTAATTCGTCTCTTCGCCAAGGAACATATTTTCGGTGAAATGGCACTTACGGAAATTTTTGAGTTCTTTGCTACAAATTGTTCCTCTAAGCGTCAGCGTGTAATTTCTGCGGGTGGAATCAGCAAAGAATTTTATAGCAAGAGCCAGGTAGTGGCTGCAGAAATGCGTGACATCCTCACGCGTATGATAAACCGTATCAACCGCGACTACTTCCCGGTAGTGGCTGCAATACTTCTAATAATTGGTGTTTGCTAAGAAAGCGAATTAATTCTCCCAGCCAGTTATAGTCAAAACCTTTCCAGTTTATAAGCAGTTCGGGCGAAATGTCCGTTATTTCTTCAATTGTTTCAAATCCCATCGCTGAACTTTGCAGGATGAATTCATTACTGAATTCTAGTTCTGAGATAAAAGTTTTGAGGATCGCCGTATTTTTCGCTTCCATTTTATTGCTGAGTTTAATTGCTTTTGTTTGCGTTTTAGTTAAGTAAATATAATTAAAATCACCGATATATCGGTAGTTGCTTCGCGCTTTTATAGTGGAATTTAGCTATGTGAGGGAACGCAGCAATGAGACGATGAGCGAGATAATCGCCGAATGGCTGAGGGAGGAGCGCAAAAAATGCCACCTCACCCAGTTGGAGCTTGCTGCAATTTCTGAAATTGGGTTGTCACAGATCGGGGCTATCGAAAGAGGCGAAGGGAATCCAACGATGTCGACAATGATAGCTTTGAGCACTGCAATGAAAGCTTCCCCTGATAAGATCATGCGCCTGATGTTCCCGCATCATGTCGATGCTGAGCAATCGAATAACGCTTGATATCTCTTTCCCGCAAGAAAAATTTCCGGGATCTCTTATTATTTCTGACAAATTTTACCCTGAAAATATTTACTATATCGGTGATTTGATATTTTTCATGCAGAAATTTATTGCTTTTTAACGAAATATTATTTTGATTCTTTATTATTGTATTAACTATTTATTAAAAAATAGTTAATACAACGTATGTAGAGTGCGAAGCTTATCATATTTAATTTGGAATTTGTTAGGTTTTCCGAATAAAATAATCAACTAATCAACCTGTAGATGACAGCAGCCCTTAAACAGCTCAGCAGTTTTATCCGACATTCTCTCAGGCCGGAAATTCTTTTTAATAGTTCATTGACAGATCGGGACTTTGAGAACTGGAAAAATTTCGTGAAAGAAAAGACGGGGCAATTGCAAATGTTTTTGATTGATCGAAACACGAATTCAGCAGCCCCTCCAAGCGCGAGAAATATGCAAAGTATTTTTCGAATTGTTACAATTCTTTCTGATTGTGTTAGAAAGTATAAACTAAGCGAATTATGGACCGGGCGACCGGATAGGGAGCAAGTTCGACTATTTTACCGCTATACATGCAGTAAGCTGGAAGATGTTTTGGCGCCGTTTTACTTCCATCCCTTGTATAAAGGTGTACCAATTTCACTATTTGCTTTACCGGATGTGAAAATGCAGTTAAAGGTCGGGCGTGGCCAGCTCGCAAATTATTTCGCTGCGGTTCACGACACTCCCCTATCTGAAGTTCTGGATCACACCTTTTCGGACTATTTGAGAAAAAAAAGCTTAACCTGGGCAGACTATCGTTTTTTGGAATCAGTTGTTAAACATACACTGGAACTAAAGGACCTTGATAGCGATAAACTTGCAGATTTGTTGATCGCCCTGAATTTCAGGGTACCTGAATTTTTTGTCTATTACGTTAACAGATGGATAGCTCAAATTCAGGAGACGTCCGATGTTCGCCAGCAGATCGAATACATCCTGACACAAAAACAGCGGCTTTCCTACATTATGATCACAGGCATTGTCGAAAGAAGTGGTGGGAAAATATCAGTTGCAGATGAATTGTCAAAATATTTGGACGAGCAATATGTCTATCTAAAAAGAGTACTTAAGTTACAACGCTCAACCGTTAAAGACCAGGAACTCCAGCGATCCGCCCGCAGATTTCCTGTTGGATTATCAGTACCTCAATTAGGTTTATTTATTCGCCTTCAGATTGAGCGAGGCATATTGCAGAAGGATCACAAGGCGCAGTTATTCTCTTTTTTTGCCGATCATTTTTATACATCGAACGCCATGTACGTTTCGGCAGACAATCTCCAAAAAAAATCAACGGATGTCGATTTTTCTACGGCACAAAAATTAAAAGGAGAACTGATTGGTATGATTAACTGGCTCAACCTTAATTTTAATCTTTCGAACTACAGCTGATTACGTTGAAAATCTCTTAAAAGATCGTGTTTTTTAAAAAAATTCAGCAGATCTGCATACCACATATACGTAAACGCGCTGTTTCTTTTCAAGTTGTCAACATTGACACTTAAGGCGTCCCCAACAGTACGCAGCCCGAGAAGATTTGCCTGCTTAACAAAGGATGTATCCATTCCAAGATCATCAAATGTACTGGTCAATTTTGATACGTCTACCATAGTCGTCGTATTGTGGAGTTTGGTTTCAATGCAGGTACGCCTTGGATACAAAGCTAAAAACAAATCCTAAAAATCATGCCGATTTTAAAAAAGTGTACAAATTGAATGCTCTATCTTTCTGATCATCATTACCTGCTGACCTACCGCAAAAATACAGTGGAGGCAAAACAGAAAATTGGCTGCAACCAACCTATAGTCCTCCTTCTGTATAACAAATCAAGATCAATCTACCCGGTTGCAAACTATTAAATAAAATTACAAAAAATCAAATTATAAGTCAATCAAGATCAGCTCTTTGTCGCAAAGGATCTCTGATAACGAGGTATCTAAAAAAATTCAAAATCATTCAAGTAACAAAATTCACATAGAACCAAAAAATGAAATTTATAAACGACAACAATATCGGATCGAATAACCTTCACACCGCGGCGGCGATGGCTGAACCATTGCCGCCGAAATCTGTTTTTTCTGCCTTGGAAAGGTATACGAATTCGTAAACGCGTGAAAAACCGGCCCGGACGTATCCGAACCGGCTATACCACCTTACCAACCTTGCTTTTTTATAAACGCCCGGATTTCCTTCATGGTTATCTTATGACATCCTACCCTTATAAAATCCTTGTTGATCTCTTCAACTTCGTATCTATCCATAAGTGTCATGTTGCAATCAGTACATCCCCCTTTTTCAATTGTTTCTATAACTAAACGATAGAATCGCCTGGCGATTGCTTCAGGAATTTCGACACGCTGCGAAGTTTGCACCCTGTTGGTATCCTTGTCAAAGCGAAGATAATCGAAGCCGATACGCTTGTTGATATAATTAGTTTTGAAGGCTCGCCAATCCTTTAGTTGTACCTGATGAATTTTAAAATCCCGCTTATACCTTTTTTCCTCTTCTGCCTTTCTGAGGGCTGCTTCTTTTTCAATGACGGCAGAGTACTGACTTAGATTTTGAATCGCCCCTACCTCTACCAAATTTGCAGGTAAATCCAACCTATAAAATTCTGCATATTGCTCCGCGTCATCAAACACGCATCTGATCTGTGAAATATATCTTTCCGGCTTTCTTGCTCTCTGTAGATTACCAGCTATTCCCTTAATCTCTTCATACCATTTCTCGAAAAGCTGTTCATGATCCATTCCTGCCACAGGCACACGCAGTTGCTTTAAATGATTGGAAGCGCTTAAAACGATATTTACCTGCCCGTTTGTAGTATTACTGTTTTTTTCGCGGGTGATAATAACCGCACGGTGTCCCCTATCATTTTGTGTATGATAACCTATTAGGAAATGTGAGCCATATGACCAAATCCGGTCACTTTCAAAGAAAAAATTCCCGGTTGCTGTGCGTGCGTCGCTTTGGGAGCGGTTTGCCCAAAGGTGGGCAACGGTGTGTTTATCAACTACTCTTTTCATCCTGTTCTGCCTTAAGTGTTTTGAAATCATTTCGGCAAAAGCCTCAATTGGCCTTTGATAGAGGCAGAATATTTGCGCGTTGGGCTGGCGAACAACGCTGGCTTAAAAAATACTACCCGTGCGAAGTGAGGTGTGGAGATTTTTTATAAGCCACTTGCATGGCATTGAGAGCCGAAGAGGTATAAATTCGCCTCAGGCAAAGGACAAATGAAAGCATCGGTTAAACACAAAAGCCATTGAAAAGAGAAGTTCAGCAAGTTCAAAAGCGAACTGCATCCCGGTTTTGGTACCGGGCGCAGCACCCGAAGGGCCTGGTTCGCTTTTGAACTAATGCCTGCACCCCCAATATTATTAAAACATCTATTTATAAAGTACTATCTCATAGATCATCAGCGTTCCGGGACAGACCGCTGATGATAGCGATGGCCTTAACAATTTAGTATAGGTCCTGTAGAGGAGCCTGTAATTGATCAATCAGCTCCAATGTAGCCGGATGTATAATCAGGTCAATAGCCCAAGTTCATCCAAAATATCCTTTTTCAATTTACTTAATGGTCTTCTGATCAGTTGCTCATCCTCCAGATACACCCCAAAAGCGAGACGATAAATTTCTTCACGAGTTAACGGGGATTTGAGAATTGTCTGAAGTGACGAAAGATATCCTTCCGAATATGCTTTTTTCAGATAGATTAGTTCTCTTATTTCTTCGCGGTGAACATGGTATATCTCTCTAAGTTTCATAGCCTTCACACTGGACTCACTGAATTTATTAAAAGTATCCAGCTTGCTTTCCGCCAACAGATGATCTTCCAGCGTATACGAAAATTTAAAGACCATCTGCTTTTTCGGATTTGGATACTTGAGGTAAGGATGAAAAATATCTTTTAAAGCCATCGTCTTAGATCCTTTGAGGCTGCTGTTGCAAACATTACAGCTCGGGATCAGATTATAAAATGAAAGAGCCAGCAGAGGAAAAGTTGATTTCGGAAACCAATGATCAAATGTGGGCCGGGCTATCAGATCACGCTGATCTGTTATAATGGTGTGAGTATAAAGACGGTTACAATAGACACAAGTATCTATCGGCATATTTTCAGCTAAATGGTAACCGTTATAAAAGTTATATGTATCTTCTTCCTCGGTTTTAATAAAGGCGTCGTACCTCAAAAGTCTTTTAAGGCTGTCCCTTTCCTTGTCGGTCGTAAATTTGTTTTTTATCTTGTCAATCACGTCGGGAGTGCCAATCAGGACATCTTTTAAATTATTATCATCAATGAGAAAGCTTTTGACACCTGAATGTATTTTACTTACCTGGTTGATCCTCTTTGTCAACCCTTTAGGATGGACCTCCGTAAAATACTTTCCCAACAGCTTTTTTTTAATAATATACCGGATATTCTTGTAATGCTCATTTTTAGCGTTTAAGAACGCGGGGGTTGTCTGGTCAATATAAAACATCAGATTTCCCTCCTTCTTCTTCTTTCAAGCCGGCGAATCTCCTCATCGATAAGATCGAGCTCAAATTGCCTGTCACCCAATGCTTCCGATAACATCTCAGCTAATTTAAACTTCAGTATTGGTTCGTCTATTACCCGGATGATCCGCTCCATTTCACTTTTCCGGGTTGCTGAAATCTGTCGATTTCGGATATCCTCAATGAGATCATCAATTTCTCCGGCAACAAAATCGCCTATCTGTCCGTCCTGGATAAAAAAAGAGTCCTTTAGAAGGTCGGCGATGTTAGCCCCAAACGTTCTTTTTAAGGAAGAACTACCGATGCGGGTCCGGCCATCAATACGCTCGAGATAGACCACGTTGTTTTTCGGAAGATCGGAAAGTGTTAGCGGATCGTGTGAGGTGATAACTATTTGTATTCTGAAACCCTCAAATATTATTGGAACCAATTCTCTTAAGTACTTGACGTAAGCCTTTTTCCACTGCGGGTGAAAAGCGTTATCTCCTTCGTCCAGTAAAATCAGGATATCTTCCTTAACATTTTTCAGGGAGTCATAATTGTATTCATCTATTTCAATCCCGCCCCTGATATTACCGGCGTGATAATAAAGCGTGCTGAACAGATTCAAAAATGACTGTTCTCCTGAACTTACGGCGATGTCCGGCCTGAACCCAAAAATTGGTTTAAAATCTACTTCAAACCAGTCGTTCTGGAAGGATTCATTGAATTCATCATACAATTCTATGATCCGAAGTGCCTCTGATTCTTCTATAATCATGTCCCCCCAATTATCAGTCGTACGTTGCGGATCAATCAGCGACACGATGTAGTCAATGAGTTCCAGTAATCCAACGTGCTTGTGAAGATAGTAATTAGATTGGCCGCTATGCACACCGGCGTTTAACAGAAACCATTCGATAGAACTTCGCACATCCAAATTTTCCAGCTGTGCTTCAAAGTCCTCCGGAATAATTCCTTCCTGCAGATACTGGTTTCCCTGCCGCTCAAATATTGACACCAGCTTTGCAAGGGAAAGTTCAAAAAGATCATATTTAAATCTTACTGGGAAATAAATCAGTTGCGAATCCGGATCTCTCGGATCATATCCTTCCAATGCCTTAATTTCTTGCGCTGCTGCTTCTGCTTCTATCTTTTTAAGTATTATTTTTATAGATGGTCTGAGCTGGTATGCCGTATTATGAAAGCGGTCAGGCTGTTGTACGGTCAGATCAAAGTGCTTTAAACTTAATATAACCTTTCTGAAAGTAGGTAATGTTACCTTGGTTTTATTCTGACCTCGGAAGAAATGATTGAATTTGATCCAGCGCTTGATATTTTCTGAAAAATGCGCCTCCAGAAAATCCACTAACTGTCCGGAATCACCGTGGTTATCATTCTTGATCAAGCTATACTTTGACAAGTCTTTTCCATTGGCTCGGATTGAGTTAAAGGCTGCATCATTAAGATATGGCGTGTAATAAATCCTGTGAAAATCTTCCGGACTTTCGGTCAGCCAATATTTATCCGTATCATTCTCAACAACATAAAGACAGTTCCAGTCGCTGGTTATTAGTTTAAGAATTGATGTTTTCCCCCCGCCATTACTGCCGACGATACAGGAGAACAGCGAAACTTTATCATTTAAAATATCGTCCAGATAAAAACTATTAAGTTTTACATCAGTGATTTGAGAGTCCGAAATCGTATAAAGGAACCGACCTCCCAAATTTATAGTCTGTTCAGCATGCCCTTTACCGAAGACATGGGGCAGATATCCCCCCGGGATATAAATAGCAGCAATGCGCATAGCAAGAGATTCAGATTTTTTATAATTATGATAAAAAGACATTACATTTTCAAGGGTTTGAGGTTTTCTATCAGGAATGCTTTATCCGAGGCTTGTGCCATCTTCCTGCTGGGTAAAAACTTGCCAGCCTTTCACTATTATGCCTCGCCCTCCAGCGTCGGTATTGCTATATCGTTTTCTTCTTGCGGCAAAAGCAACTTTTCGTAATGCCGGTGAAGTAACGCAATCATCTCCTCGTTATGAATTTCTACTTTCTCTGCCGTTACATCCCTGTCACAGAGTCCGAAAAACCTGGCAAGTTTCAGCGAATCATAAGTCGTTTTTTTCAGATGGTCAATATATTTTTTTCCGGTATCTTGGTTTCCATAGCTGGAGTTCTGCCCTACCGACAACAGGGTCAGGTTACCGAATGTATGAAGCAGAAACCTTCCATCCGGTGCATACAGCCTGGTACCGTATTCATCTTTCTGTGAGCAGATGTGCTCAACGGAGTTTTTAGATGTCATTCGATAATCCCTGAATTGCTGATGCTGTCTATCCGTCCAGGTTTTCCATAAAACATATTCCAATTTGTAGAACCAGTAATGTTTGAAATGAGTACCTAGCTCACCATTGAGATAATTGGCATAGTCAAGCTTTTCAGCTAAGGGAGTCCCTGACATAAGGTTCCAGGTGGCTTGCTTGTCGCTCAATAAAGAAAGCGAGAGATAGTCATCAATAATTTCCAACTCCACTGTTTCTGTTTTTTCTTCAATTAGCTTTTTCAGATAAGGGCTGAGCCACATTTGCGTATTGTAATTACCGGTGAAATAAAGCATGCTTTGCAGCATAGACGATGCATTTTTTTCTGCTATCGGGCCGCGTGACAACTCTGAAGTAACAAGACGCTTTCCAAGTAGTCGTTCCCCATTCTTTTCTACCCATTTTACGATATGCTTATCAAAAACATACCGAACTTTCCACAAAAGCAGGAAGAACCACTTAATTTTATCTTCATCCTCTGAAGTGATCACTTCAGGAGCAGTAATCACTTCAAAGGACTCTAAAAGATTATTACTATGAAAGGGAAGACTAAGATCATCAGCGCATTCCCTATGCAGGTAGATCCTAAGCGTATGCAACAGCAGTTGGGGAAAGGTGATGATCGATTCGCAAACTACTTCGCGGCCATCCCGGGTTTTAACAGACTTTACATTTTGAGTTTCATCCTGAGCTGTTAGTATCTCGGCCAGGCTGACTTTTCTAATAGTAGCTGCATGAGGGTTATCATTTGAAGACAGCAAGAAAAGATCTTCCTTATATTCCGCAAAATTATCTGGCACCAGCCCATCAGTTAGCTGGAAAGCTTCCTTTACATTGTGTTCAAAATAGTTATCCATATTTTCACAGGACTCCCATATTTTACTATAAGGAAGTTTTTTCACTTTGATCTTTTCGAGGAGTCGTAATTTCAAGATATCTGTCTGCTCCAGTTGAACGCCGCTGTTATTCAGAGTCGTAAACAGCTTTTTAAGGTCTGTATGAGCCGGAGCTGTGTTTTTTACAAAAAACACCTTAGTTGAAATATATTCAGCGAAGTCCCGGAGTCGGTCATTCGGGCCGCTTGCAGAATATTGGGGTAGCATTTTGACAATGATCTCTCCAGCATGCGCTATGCCACTTAGGAAAGGTTTTTCTTTTAAGATCTCTCCCGGGATTTTAAAAGTTTGTGTGCGTACCGGGTCGTCGATCAACGCCTGTAGATATTCCTGCACTTCACTCCGAATCTCAAATGTTAGTCTAACTTTGTTTTTAACCTTTAAAAAAGATGAAAGACCACTTTTTACGCCGAGCTGTTCAAACGCAAGTGCAATAAGCCATAGCGTTGTGAACCGCTGCTGACCGTCAATCAGTTCTTCTTCATAACCGCTGCTCGCGGTAACAACGGTTCCCAGATAATAGATCTCATCCGGATTCTTGTTGAATGTTTCCCAGAAATCACTCAGCATTTTTTTAATCTGCAGATCTCCCCATACATATGGACGCTGATAAGCCGGAATGAGGAATTGCTGATCCTGAAAAAACGCAATATTTATTAATGATGACTTAAAACGGCTCATATTATTGTATTAAAGAAATTATCCCTTCTTTGAGACGAGGATCAATAGCATCAGCATCGAGATGAAAGCTGATTTTGAAAAACTCAGTCAGTCGCTGAAGATATCGGCGCTTAACCGTATTGCCGGTTAGGTTCTCGTGATTTACAGTTGCTTTAAAGCTTTTAAGCTCCTCCATAAGTTCGCGGTGGTCAAAAGCATTCAGTATAATGTCGACGACCGGATAGCCACGGAGAAATTCGGGAACAGATACTTCCTTTACCGTTTTCGGGTTTTTAAGGCGGGGTTCGTATGTACACCGGAACAACCATAACGCCGCTTCGTAAAGTTTTTCAGTCCCAAAGCGGTGAGCATAGCAAAGTAGGGATATCTCGAAAAGTTCTTTCAGGAACAGTGTGCCGTCAACTGGCTTTATAATACTGTTGATAAAACTTTCATAACTCTGATCTTTCCATTCCCCGTCTTTATATGGCAATACTTCACTGTAAAGATTACTGAAAGCAACCATATAATCGACCAGGTTTTCCCCGTCATTCAGGGGTTGCCTGATCGCAAACGACACATTCGGCAGAGTGGTTTGAATACCGCTACCGGTCGACTGCACCTTTGCGAAGACAAATCCAACGTCGGGAAGATGTCCTTTTCGCGTTCTTTCGCTAAACTCGCCGACGATAGCATTTTTTATCGCCCTTTTTTGATTTCTTCCCGGTGCCGACCTCGGCCTAAGGCAGTTCCAGTATCGAGCCTTAAGCAGTAGTATTGCAACCTTATCTAACTCATTATGCTTTTCCCATCTGACCGCGGCCCGACTTCGGGAACAGCTATTTTTGATCGCCCTGAGATGATAGGCTTTGATAATATCGACACCGGAAAGACGGACACCATCGGTATTCTGCGTTTCGAAAAATGTGTAAGCATCATCCTCTCTGTCAGTGACAACCAGTGTGACATTTACATGCTCTCTGATCCGCCAGTATAGTGGCCTGAACTCTTCCGCCCGTGTGAGCAGATATTTATAGTTTTCTCTGATCTGCTGCGTCGAAGATGGAGAAGAGTAGTCAATGGCAGGGACTTCGCTTATATTTATTGCAGTTAACAAAAGAGCTATCGTCGTTAAGCGCTGCTGACCATCTATTATATTGAGACTATCCCCTTTCCGGTGGAGTATAATGCTGCCCAGGTAATAATCCGGGCGCTCATCAGATTCCTGCAGAAGATATTCCGTAAGGTCATTCAGCAGCCGGTCTGTTTCCCGCTTTCCCCAAAGATACGGCCGCTGATACTCCGGGACATTCAGCCGTCCCGAAAATGAAACGAGTGAACCATCTTCCTGCTTTGAATTTACCCTGCCATTAAAAAGTGTATCAAGCGAACAGCTCGCGGTTTGGATCATATAATTCGATAAGATTTTCAGCTAATAATTAAAATACAAAACATTGTCCCCGGCTGGTCAGTTTAGTCATCCTATAGATTGATTAAGATATGGACAGTAATAAAGGAAGCATGACTTTGAACTTAGAATCTATAAAAAAGATTTATTCCGGCCCTTCCGGCTAATATTGAATTAACTTCTGGTGTTCATTGGCAAAGCCAATGCCATAATTGAATATCAGGCACACCATGCTATGCTTTTTTCATTTCAGTTTTCAATTGTTTCTCTATTTTTGAAATCTATGTTTTTATAAAGCTCAAATACTTTTCCATCTTGGAAGTATACCTTAGCTTTTATTGGAAAGGTTCCCCAGACTGCCAGACTGAGGTAAAAATTATTCGCGCCATTTGTAACGCTCATAGTTGGATGAGGCATAGTTTTATGCATAAAGTAAGTTACACTATCAATTTTCAGCCCAGATTTATTAGTTATACTTAAATATACGTCATAAGGATTGCGCAAGCGAAGCCTCTTTCTTGAAACCACATTAAACGTAACATCTCGTTTTTCAGCGGTCTCTATGTTGGTCAGATATTGCTCCGTTAACGTGTTACAATCCCGCATTTTCCAAACTGGCCAGTAATGAATACTTGTCTGGCTGGTCATATCCGAGGTATACGTTTTAGCCCTATCAAGCACGTTAGCCCAGGTAAGTTTTGAATTCTGTGAAGGGTCACCATCAAGGTATTCGTTCAATGCGCGTAAAAAACAGTTGGTGAACATCGAACCACTAGCTGTCGCCCAGGTATTTTTTCCCGGCTGCCCTGCTGTAATAATGATTTCACAAGCCGAAGAAAACAATTTTTTAGCATTTTCTTTTTGGTCTGGTGTAATCTGTGGATTACTATCAGTATTTCCAAATTGTTCAAAAACAAATGCTTCTTGTGGTGTGATGTCAAGAAAACCGCTACAGGCCTCAATTACCGTGATCAGTACTGCAGGCTTTTTCTTTAGGAAAATCAGGTGTTTATTAAACGCGGATATTAGAGAATCGGGAACATCGAGTTGAGGAAAAATATTGCTGTCGTATTTGCTTTTAGCCCCGTGCGTACTAAAATATACAAACACAATATCATCGGGTCTTATCTCAGCTTTGTCAATGACTGAATTTACGTTAGCCACATTAAAATCATAGCCCGTTACCGAATTTTCATTATAGCTATAGCCTAAAGCTCCGGCTATCAACTGAAATTCGTCCCTCATGTTTGTATAATTCAAACTTACTGACGTTCCAATCTTTCTGTCTTTAGTTTTACAGAACATAAATGATACAACTCGTTGAGCATTGCTATGACTTGCAAAAAAGCAAAGTGCAATGAAAAAGATAACTTTTTTCATGATAAACAGGTTAAATTGAATTATTGGATTGGGGTTAAAACATCAATTAGGTATGATCGTAAATGAAAAAGTAGATGGGAAATTTTCCTTCACGTAGCTGCTTCCAAAGTAATAATTATAGCTTACGCGAAAAGTTGAGGTAATTGCCATACCAAAACTCAACTGATTAAATCCAAACGATTTTTTATCTGACTTCGCCAGGTTATCATAAAAAAGCCCGTTTCCAGAGACATTGGCAAAGCGAAAATTTGAATAAAAGGTCAATATGTTTAAAGCTCCGGTATAGAACACCGCTCCTTCTACCCCAAAGTTATAATTGACTGCATATTTATTGTTATCAGTTCCTAACTTAGGGATATCCACTGCAAGTTTTGGTGCTGCGATCAGTTTGAAGTAAAGTTCATTATTTCGTTTAGCCTCAATGATCGGATAACTGAGATTTAAAACACCATTTCCACCTCCGCCCAATAAACGCTGAACAGCGTCCTCCTTTTTCTCATCTGGATTTGCGTCATTAGTAGAATTGGATTTATTGCTGATCAAAGCACCGAAACCCACCCGAACAGCTCCAATGTAGTCGGCATATAATTCGTTAAAAATCGAAGCTTTACCTCCGTCAGAGCTGATTGACAGTAGTGAATTATTAAGAAACTTACTTTTACTGTCAGCTACTGTTCCATTGTAAAACATCTCGGCATCAACGGAACTCGTAACAAAAAAAGCATGTATCCAGCCGGAGGTTTTTACAAGATAAAGGTATCCTTCAGCAGCTTTTCTTAACTCGTTAACTTCTTTTAAATCAAGTTCACGTTTATTATCGAGTAATTTACGGTTGGCTTCCAACACTTCGACTCCTTTTGAACCATCCAGTTCATCGAAAGCTTTTTGGTACTCTTCGTTTATTTCCTCCTCCCTTTCACTAGCCTGTTTATTCAATCTTTCAGCCAAATTTTTATAGTTCTCAGCCATAAAATTTGTCTTTCCATCATCCAGCTTTTGCGAAATATTGCCGCTGGTGTCCGTAAATGAAAATGACTTCAGTTTAATCGGATATCGGTTACCATTAGTAAATCCTAAAGGAATCGTTTGTGCATAAGTTTTGAAACTCCATAACAAAACTAAAGCTAAGATTAAGGTCTTTATTTTCATGATAAGGTTGCTTTTAGACCTTTAAATTAACTGTTTACTTTTTCAATAACAATTTTTAGGAATAATTTATATTTCAAGAAAATCAAGCAGATTTTGACTATGGTCTTGACAGTAGTCTCTGCCCGGATAAGTCCCATTTATTGTAGTGGCACCTGTTGGAAAACGGGCATCACTTTGGCTACTCACAATGAATAAACTATCATTATTTGTTCTCAGCTCACCTTGCGTTAATCACCCTGCGTTAAAATTGGCACGCTTTAAATTTATTAATATATTAACTTTATAATATATTAAAATTCAACTACCTATGTCTGATCACGAAAGATATGTCGCTCTGCTTCAGACGCTGAAAGATAGTTATAGTGAAAATAACAGCGAGCAGGAGCTTTACCTGATGGAACAATTGCGACAGGCCGAAACCATAGAAGAGTTTAAGGCCATCACTAGGATAATTGGAATTTCCGGGGGGCTGTTCTGCATTCCAACACTGATGGCTTTTTCAGTTGAAAAGGGATCCCCCAAAGTAATGCCCGCAATTTTTGCCATAACTGAAATATATAGCCGAATAGAAAAAGATGATATTTCGGGACTAGGAAACTTTTTTACCGCCAGTTGGTGGCGTCCAAGATGGAAAGGCAGCCTATCCAAATTCATCAGCTACATCTCCTGTATTTCAGAGCTAGTCAGGTTATCTCCTCAACATACCGATGAGACGATTGATACAATCGGTGAAAAAGTAGCCAATGAATTCGAAATAGATTTGTTTCCCTTTGAAACATTTACAGAGCTAAGATTATGCACGCCAGGATGGAACGCCGAAAACGACATCAAGAAGTTAATGTGCGCGGTTGATGGAGATATGCAGTTAATATCCATGCTTAATGAGCAGGATGTAGGAAAAAGCAAAGAAATGCTTCACGAAGAAAATATACTCAATATGCGATGTGATTACTTATTGACCAGGCTTAATTTCAAAGTAGAATACGAACTATTTCGCTATTTACTAAAAACTGCCGAAGTCTTGAATTCGGCGGATAAATGAAGTTGAAATTTAGATGCTACACATTGATCATTGATTTAGCTGATCTTTTATAAGAGCGGTAACTTACCAGAATTTTAATATCTGTCAAAGGATTAGACCCTTTCGCATTTGACAAATCAATTAAAGATTATGTACCTTAGTGCAGAGTCAACTCCGGGACGAAATCTAAACAATATCACACTCCAGTTAAAGCCCTAAACGGTTTTCATATTCGTTTAATTCTCCCGCATAATATTAAAAATATGCTTAGAAATTTTGGGATGGATTATGGCGTCAAGCCGAAAATGGTTTTGCTTTCCGACATGTCATTTCAGGAAGAACTGCAGGCCGCAAAATTCAATGGATTCATTTATGACTTTAACCCCAATTTAGATGGAGAGGAAATACCCACTGAAATAGGCTTTCGCTTTGAGAACGAACCACATGCTGAAAAGTTCTTTGACAGTTTAATTCACTGGTACGAAGAATCAGGTGGCGATAGCAAAGCCATCAACATGGAATTTACCGAATTAAACAACGGAGATTATGCTATCGTCCTTTCGCCAGATATGGAAATGCTGATCAAACGTATGGTGCCGGAGCATATCATCGACAGAATTGACCCTCTTACTTTCATTGCCTCAAGAAATCTCCACCTCATAGATCAAAGCGGCATGTTCAAAAAATTCAGGGCCAAATATGTAGAAGGGCGCCGGATCGTTGTCAGGTATTTCATTTTTGAGAAGGATGGCAAAATACGTCCGAGCGAAAAATATTTTGTTAAAACTGAGTTTTCGTTTTACAAGGAAGATGAGCTACCCAAGAATTCAATGGCTTATATGAACTTAAAGGGAGGAAAAAAAGACATCAAAAAACGTCCAATGATGCCTGCCGATCATCCAGGACTTCTGAAACACCGTTTAGATGACCTTAAATATTTCTTCCCCGTAACACTTGATAAACTGACCTCGGAAAATTGGTTGAATAATGTGACCAAGACCATAAATAAATCCTATACCAATGACCAGATCACACAGGCGATTTGTAATCTGATCCTATTTGAGCGTTTAAAAAAGGATGAAAAATCAAAAATCAACATTAATAAACCAGGTTATGACCTTGATATCATTACCCATTTAGCAGAGACTTTTGAATCGTTCGATAGCTTCTTTCCCGAAAACGGGTATTTTACCAAGCAGGTCATCGAAAAACAGATTCGCGCTGATGTCAAATTCCTAAAAGAAAAATTATCAAAACCATAAATATAACATGATAGCAACAACAACAATTTTAGCCGGACTATATGCATTTCTGGATGTTCATAAAGAAGACATCGCCAGTAAAATCATAGCAAGCGCAAGCTATGATATACTTAAAAAGTCTTTAGATTTTTCTGCATTAAAAAGAAAACTGGGATCCTTCTTTAAAAAAGAAAATGATAGTGAAAATTTCGTCGAAGCGCTCTGTAATAAACAGATCACTGCTGATGCTGAAATAACGCAAGAAGTGAAACAAGTTTATGAAGAGATATCCGGGCAAAAATTTGATGATCAGATATTAAAGGTTGTCAATGAATGGCTATCCGATAGCAAGGGGGCTATAGAAAATTTGAACATTGTCAACAATACGGGCAATTCAGGAGGTTTTAATATCGGCAGTCAGAATGCAGGCCGCAACATATTCAACATTCAGGGGGACTATAAACGCGACAAAGAATAGCATGGATATTGGCGACCAATATGCTAAAGGCGATATTTATAATATCGGCAGGATGGATTTAAACGGAGGGACGTTTAACGCCGAAACCGTTTATTTAAAAGGTAGTGCAGAAGATATTGAGCTTTTGAGTAGAGAAAGCCAAACGGCGCTTGCCGCGCAATTCAAAATATCCTATTTAGATTTCATTGTCGCCGATAATCAAAAAAAGTTCCTGATTGATCGTCAGATCATCAAAGACATCCAGGCGCGATTTGATACGCAAATGGACTTGCCATTAATCGGTATTCCCGGTGTAGGTAAAACTTGTCTACTTTACCAGTTGTCTACCGGAACACCTAACGTAATTTACTTGCCAATCGCAGGAAAATCGTTATTAACAGTCGTTGCCCATCTTGTCAATAAAATCAATCTGGCTTCGGGCCTCCCTTTGATCAAACTGATTGACGCTGAGGCCGGGCTTGAAATTTTACAAGGATTGCTGTTGAGCAGCAATGAGACTGTTATGATTGATGACTGCGAATCGAATCCGGAAGTGGTAAGCCGTTTATTATCGTTAAGAAAAATGGGTAACCGCTTTATCTATGCTTCAAGAAATGAATTCCAGTTTATCAATAATGGGATTGAACCAATTCGAATATCCAGTTTTTCCTATGAGGAAATGAGGGTATATCTTAAAGGCTCTCAAATTTCACTTGACGTCCTTACCACTAATGAACTTTTTGAAGCATCACAGGGAAATCCATTATATCTCTATTATTTTACGCAATACCAGATCCATCCATTACCGAAAAATATTATTGATTATCATCATGCAATTTGGGGAAACCTTACGCCCAAGCAGCAACATTGCCTGATCTATATTGCTCTTTCTTATAAGCCACTTGGTTTACAGGTTATTGTCGATATGTTGCCATTCGATTTCCCCACTGAAGCGGACGATTTCATAAACTCTTTGATCGCACTCATCAAAAATGAGAATAATAGATTCGAAATATTTCATGCCGCATTTAAGGAATATATAGTCGAGAAGCTGACCTCTTCACAGCTAATCAATCAATATCAAAAATCGCTTGGTGAATACTACCTTAAAGAGAACGAAGGACTGCAAGCTGCGCACTTACTACTGGATCATCAACCACAGTCGTTAGAAAACATCGCTAATGATATCGTTCACCAACTGATCAATGATGGAGATCTTACATTTGCGACACGCGTGATGCTCGTAATGCTTGACCTGCGAAAAACCAATTTTGAAAAAGGGTATCTGCACTATCATCTTGCGTTTAATTTCAAAATGCTCAATAACAATAAAAAGGCAGAATATCATCAGGAGCAGTCGCTGTCTTATTTCAATAAACTCAAAGATCGAAGCTGGTATAACGCGTCATTAATGAACAAAGCCACATCAATGGTTGAAGACGGCAAATTGGACGAAGGTTTAGCAATTGCCGATAAAGTATTGGCGCGTTCACAGCAATTTGGCCCGGCTTTCGAAGGACAATTACTGGTTAATGTCTCTAAAATATACGTGGATATTCATGAAAATGAAAAGGCAGCCAAGGCTTCATTAAAGGCTTACCGGTCGTTTGAAAAGCAAGACCATGTATTTGGCATGTTATCCAGCTTGATCAATCTGGCCTCAGCGTTAGCAAAACTTAGTGGCTACGAAGAAGTTGCAGTACAATATGCCGACAAAATACTTGAATTCAGTAATCTTGGGGCAGGATTTAACCTGGAATTAATTGCATTAAATATCCTGACTTCGGTTAACCGGGTTAACGGAAACTATACAAAAGCGAAAGAATACGGCCAGCGGGCTGTCATGCTTTGTCAGCATTATAAGCTGGAAAATAAAGCCATTCTAAATCTTATTAATTATGCGAATGTACTTCGGGATGCAGACGAAATTGAAGAAAGTTTGATTGTATATCATGAAGCTTTGATTGCCGCTAACAGACTTAATCTTATCAAAGATGAATCCAGAATTTATTGGATACTTGCCGATATCTCGGCTTCAAAGAAAGATTTCGGCAAGGCTATCGAACATATCGATGCTTCGATTCGAAAATCAACGGAGATAAGCTATAAATACGGAATTGCACATGGGTACGAAGACAAAGCCCGCATCTATCAAAAGATGGGCGACCTCCGTGCTTCAGCTGACAATTATGCGTTGAGCACAGAAGCATTTAGCTCGCTCGCTGATTTTACCAGGGAAAGATCCCGAACACTACAAAAGGCGATACTCTTGTATTTGGAACTGGGGCTGAATGATGAAGCAAACAGGTTATTTAAGGATTCAGCAACTATTCTACAAAATGACGGATTTTATGAATTTAATGCCCTGATCAATGACCCTAAGAACGCTTTGGATATTCATTCTTACTTCAAGTTGTTGACATCCTCTTATTTAAAGCTGGCAAATCCAACCAACCTGATACGCGAGTACATCATGTATTTAGAGTATTGTCTGACTAACCTCAAAACCAGCAAAAAACATTTCAATAGCCTTTTGCTGGAGTTCGCATTATCGCTGAATGAAAACAGATTTGCAAGGGCAATCCTGGCGGTCCTGATTGAACAATCCAAATCACTTATGGACGGGGAAAGTCTAACAGTTATTTTGAAAGTTTTGAGTACTCATCTCGCTGGCTTTCATGCCAGGGAGATTGTTCATGAGTCAATTCTACTTATCAGGTTAGAGGGAGGATTTAAACTTGAAATCATTGCTTACACAGAAGATTTGATCACTTTAAAGCTGGGAATTGCTCAAAGTCTATTTTTGCTGGCTGCTCCGGAATTATTGATTATAGATAAACCGCGTCAACAAGATTTCTGTAAGGTGCACATTTTTATGCTCAATGATTTTAAGCGGGTATTTACTAAAGTAAATATACCAACGAAGGATGATCGCGTGCTTACTTACCATTTACAAAAGGATGATCATCAAGTACCCAATTTTATAACGATAAATGAGCGATATGAAACTGCGGCCGACATGATTGCAGATATCAATAACAAACATTTCATGTATTTCTTAGGCGCCTCTATTCGCACACTGATTACCGGTTTTTATCACTTAAAACCAGGAACGGTTGACCACCTTGCCAAACATCTGACAAGGAAGATTGCTTTCTTGCTTGGCCTCACAGGTCTCGAAGAAATAAAAGCACAAAAAGAAGCTTATGCGATAGACCTTGAAAAACTTGAAGGATTAGTTGAAAATTATTTTACAGAAGATGGAAGAATTGGATGATTTAATGCACTATGCGGTAAGCTTAGAATTCAATGCGCCACCAAAACAAGGTGATGCAGCGTTACTGGGAATAGCATTTGCGAATGCTACCTTTTGCAAAAAAGCTTATTCCCTGTTTAAGAATAATTTTATAGATCAAAAGATCAGCGCGGCGATTGAAGTAAAAGAAGTAACATTGGATATACTGTTACAGAACGATAAGGGTCAGCTGATATTCAAAGCCAACCTTAATTATGATAAACGTTATCTGGAAGAATTTCTTAAAACATGGCCGCCCGGTCAGCAAATTGCTTTCATTTTCGGTGCAAAGCAAAACCACCGGTTTTATATTATCAATCCGGAAGCTATTGAAAAAGACTTCAAGCCATTTTTATTAACTGAATATCAATTAGTCAATTAAATCTTTAGGTATCTTTTCTACCACTTCATAAAGGGATTTAAACTTACCCTTTAATTACAATCCAATTAATGAGCAAAAATTTGCACCCAACGAAGACTACTAACCGGCTTCATTTTTCCGACCTGGATCCTTTGAGATTCGAAGAGATATGTTACATGCTTTTGTCCAACATGTATAAATGGAAAGAGTTGGAGCATATTGGAAAAACAGGAGCTGATGGAGGCATCGACATCCGTGGAGTCGTTCAAGAAGGTATACGCGAAAAAACATGGGCTATCCAATGCAAAAGACATGTTCAGGTTTCGTCTGGGGAACTTGAAGAAATGGTGCAGAAAGTTCTTCAAAACAGCGTAATGCCCGATAAGATTTTATTGATACTATCCTGTGACTTGTCTAAAAAGAAACATGACCTGATCAAAAGTTATTCTACTAATTTGAATGTCCCGGAATTAGAAATCTGGACTTCGATCACACTTGAAACACACCTTTATGCAAACCCCAAAGCTTTATCTATAGCATTTGACATTAAAAAAGAAAGGGAAACTCAAAAAAGTATCACAAAGTTAAATAGAGGCCTTAAAATGAAGGCGAAACTTGAAAAAGCCATCATCGACCACAAGTTTGTGAGGGATCCTAAAAACCGTCAGGCATTACTGGATTATCCAAGTTCCAAATTTATTAGTGAAGATGCCTATATTCGTTCTGTAGATGACGAGACTTACGGTACAGGTAACCGCACTCCCGAAGGCATTTTCAATACCTCTTTCCGAACCTTCTTTTATAACACCTACCATAATGGATTGGAATTCTGGCTCGCCGCCGGAATCGGCCCTTATGTGATAATGAACGCCGACGGCTATTGGGAACCGATATGGAACTCTCTGGATCCACGCCTTGAAAATGAAAAGTATAAGGTTATCCCTGTAAAAGCAATAGGACGAATTGCTTATCACAACATCGTTAATTTCATAAGAGATGGCGATGAGTTTACTTCTTGTCCTCACTTCTTTTGTTTATTTAACGGGGAGGGTGGAATGCCGTATGAGGAAATATATTTCCGTTATCCCGGAGATCCAAGGAAGCGTAGTTGGGACATGGATCTCGACAAACGAAAACGAACGATCTTCCCATCAGAAAAATAAACGGTTTAAACCGAATTCTGGGGATGCCATGATTATAAAAAAAATCTGAAATGAAGCAGACAAATTCACGGAATAACAATAACCTAAACAATTAAACATACTCCTTTGGCCAACGTATATTTAGACGACAAACCTATTTGTTATCACTGCATCGACGAACCTTATCTAAAACGAGAGATTAAACAAGCTGGCAAACGTGTGACTTGCGCATATTGCAGCCGCAGATCAAAAGGCATTTTTATTGGAGACCTGGCGATTCGGGTTGATATTGCTTTCTCCCAACATTATACCCGCAAATGGGATCCAGATGAAGATCCCGAAGAGTGGCCGGACGGGCAACCAATTATCGAAGCAATCAGAGATGCCGCCGGCATTCCAAAAGAAGCAGCCGAGGACATCCGGACCATTTTAGACCGGGATAATTATGATCCAAACCTTGCCTATATGGGAGAACTTCAACAGTATTCAACCAAGATATGGGTAGAACAAATCCCACCTCATGCCGGTTACTGGCAAACCCAGTGGAGTGAATATGAGCGCATATTGAAGACAGAATCCCGGTATTTCAGCAGGTCCGGCATCGAGTTATTAAATTCCGTATTCAGGAATGTTTACGATATGGAAACCTTCGATGACGAGTCGCCGCTTCGTTTAGTAGGACCGGGAACCAGCATGACAGAACTATACCGCGCCCGTGTTTTCCAATCGGATACCGCACTCAAGACCGCACTGTCTAAGCCAGACAAGGAATTGGGCTGCCCGCCTGCCGCATTCGCCGTAGCAGGAAGAATGAATGCGCCCGGGATCTCTGTATTTTACGGTTCAAATGATCCTAAACTTTCTCTCGCAGAAGTGCGCCCGGCAGTTGGCAGTAAGGTTGCAATCGCCAAATTCAGGATTATCAGGCCGTTACAGTTACTTGACCTGAATGCCCTCACCAAATTGGTTATTCACGGCAGCATCTTTGATTCTGATTATGCAGATGAGTTGAGCCGCGCGATGTTTTTAAAGAGCCTCAGTGCAAAAATGACCCAGCCGGTAATGCCCAACGATCAGTCATTTGAATACCTCTTGACGCAATCCATTGCAGATTACCTGGCTACGGAATGGCATAATATGTACGACGGAATCATTTTTCCTTCGTCCCAGGTCGAAGGTGAGTCCGTCAACGTCATATTGTTTCATAAGGCTGCAAAAGTCGAGCCTGTAACCCATCCTAAAGAGGCTCAAATCGATGTAATCACAGGGTATAATGATGGCGAAGGATGGAAAATGCGGTATGAGATCAATGAAATTTATCCTGAACAGACGACAGAAACCGATACAGGCAAGAGTTCAGAAAAATCTCTGATTGATATGAAACGCTTTTTCTCCGAAGATCATGATGACCGAAAGGATTCTTTAGCTATCGACCCGGATTCCATCGTAATCCACACAGTAAAGGCTGTAAATATTGTCACTGAGCCTTTTCCGGTCAAACGACAGCGAACCGTTACGACAAACAAATCTATCCTTAAGGACGAATAGGTCCTAAAACGGAGACATGGTGATCATCCTTTTCGTGTACCTTCTTAAAACCTGAAAGACGATTGAAAGGGGCATTCCCTGAATAAATTCCCAACCGCCTGTATTCTGCGAAAACGAGATTGGCCAAAGCGGCATCGTTTTTGCAAAATTCAGGCAACCATTGAACGCCGGAAGCCTGTTGCAGATGAAAGCAGCAAGTGGCAGGGAGGCCGCGATTTCCTACCCCGGCTCATATACGGAGACAGCACAATCCAAACCCTCCAGGGCGCCTTCTATCATTGGCCTGACTTTCTCCCAATCCAGTCCACCGTTGCCACACCCCAGGGCAGGCATTGCTATGCTGTTAATTTTATTGCTTATTATCAAGTTTCGCAATTTGCCTAACCCCAACTCCACAAATTCATATTCCGAGGGGTCGCGCCAATCCTTTTTTGTCGGAAAATTGATGATAAGCCGTTGCCCCATCAGCAGGGTGCTGTCGGGGACGATAAACAGCTCGCCAACACAGACCTTTCCGGTGAGGCATGCAGCCCGGTAAAGCAGGTAATTATCGGGGAATGCCTTTTTAAAGGCAAGGGCGATACCCTTGCCCATTACGCCAACGGTATTAACCGTATTGACCAATGCGAATGCCTCATCATTCAATAAATTTCCTTTCTTATAGGTTATCATTATTATCCCCTTTGTAATCTGTTTTTTCGTTGCCCAATGCTTGTTCCAATAGCAACAGTTTAATATAAATATCCTCCCAATATACTCGTTGTTTCCGATTAAATTCCATTTTGTCGGAACCAATAAGCTGATAATGCCGAAAATCGTCTGCCTGTAGAATAGCCAGTGACAGGTCGGTGACCTCGATCTTTTTCCCATGTAAATCTATTATTTCCATACGGTGAGTTTAAGCGACCTTGAGGGGGTGCATGCGATGATCTTTGAGGTTATAAAAGAATCCACGGTCAAACACCATTCCTTCCCGAAACATCCTGTTTAATATTTCCACACCGGGGTAAGCCAGTGAGGCATTAATGAATAAATCCTGCTCTTCCAGTGCGGAAGCTGTCGAACAGTTATGTCCTGCGTCTTTTTCCGCTCCCGCGCTCAGCAGATCGGGAAACTCATCAGTTACCATGCGGAGAACGCTTCGTGTTTCGTACCTTGCGGATTCAGGCTGTTTGACCTCCCCAACAGTTGACAGAATCACCTGACCTGAATCACGGCTGTTGCCGAAGTCCATCCAGTACCTTGGTTTGTTCCGTGAGTGTGAAGCGTATTTGTATACCATACCCAAGATGGCGGCAATTTCAAACCGCGCGCTTACGGAATCCACGGCAGTGATGGTAATGGCAGCCATGGCCATTTCGGGAAGCTCTTTGACCAGTTGGTTATCGAACTTATCAGTTACCGCTTTCCAGTTCAGACCGAAAGCCCGATTGATCCGGTTGATGAGGACAACAGATTTATGAAGCCCAACCTCTGCATCATTAAAAAGCATACGCAGCCTGTTGTTATGTTCGATGATATCGTCATCAAACAGCCGGACATGGAGTCCGGGGTGGCCTAATTCATTCAGCATAAAGCTGAGCCTCATCAAGCCCGTTAACACATGGCTTCCGGTCCCTCCCGCCCCGATCAGGTTAACCATAACCGGGTTAAAAGGCTGCAATAGTTCAGGATCAACAATATGTACGGGTATTTTTCGGGTAGTATTAATTTTCTTATTCATTATAGTATTCTTTGAAGTGTGAGGTTTATTTTTACCAAATGGTTTTCGGGGAACTTCTGCCCGGTTCGCCCCTGTTCCTGCCAAAGCTGAACGATATTGACGGCGACCTTGCTTCCTCCGTCTATCGTATGGCTGAAGTAGCTGTTAAAAAAATACCGCTCCCAAAGCGAAATAAAATCTTCGAGGCAGGTATCGGGTTCGATGTTAATGCGGACAGAACCCATGCAGACACGGCCGTCAGGGTGCATATTAAAGTATGGCGCATGATGAAGTAAGCTTTGCAGGTTCGGCTTCCGGCTTCCTTTGACAGCAAACAGGTGGAGGCTTTCGCGCCCTGCTTTCCAAATCATGGCCGGGATTTTTACGGGGACGGAGGGGATACCGAGACTTTCAATAAAAAACAATTGGCGTTCCATGGGCGGGGTATACCATACCGCATAGCCCTCTTTTTCGGTATTAATAGCGAGTACGTTCGGCGGAATGATACCCCTGCATTTCAGAAAGGTGTTTTGTGCATCCTGACCACTTTTCAGGATATCACCCAAAAGGATAGATTCCTTTGCAGAGAGCGGATGTGCATTGACCGGCCTCCCGCTTTTGCCGATGTCATAGCTTTCGACATATACCTCGTCCGTTCCATAGTGATTATCCTCATCAGTCTTGCTTTTAGCATAAATAAGTAAAGCTTTAAAGGGGGTATAGGTATGGCTGAAATTATTCGTGATGTTGGCTGTCATAATCGTAATCAGTTAAAAAATCTATCAATTCGGCTATCAGGGCAAAAAGCCTTGGTTCATAATCAAAGTGGTGCTGTTCCTGTTGCTGCGGGGTATCGAACCATTGGAGAGCAAGCGGTTCGATCTGCTCGCCGCTTTCGTTGAGGTCATTATTGACCATATCGAAAAACACTTCCCTGAACCTGTCGTTGGCACTCCAGTAAAAAGAAAGGTATTGTTCAATATGGATATTGCCACTTTCGTCAAAGGCATAATAACCTTTGGGGATGCTGTCATAAATGGAACGTTTGGGGTAATCTATGACCAGTTTTTCAATTTCCCCGGCCACATTAGCGAAGTACGTGTCATAACAGAAACTTTGCCCATAAGCTACCATTACTTTACGGAAGTTTTTTGCGCTAAAAGGCTTTTTGATGATAGCCAGGAACATATCGCCAAAACTCTTTATCAATTCCAGTTTCCGGAGTTGTTCATCCCGGTATTCTTCGCCTTCCCCTTCATCGTCTTCGTTGATCCAGTCTTCGATAGTTGAGTACGTAGATTGCACGTAACAATAGTCCCTGTAATAATCGATTTTGACCACCTGGTATAAGTATGCACAAATCAGGCATAGCAAATCAGATAAAGGTTTTAAATCCGGTGTAGCCATGATACGGGCAATTGCGTTGACCGGAATATAGTAAATGGTGTATCCGGTATCGAAACGTTTTGCTGTCGCCAGCGTGGCCGGGCGGGTATCGTCCTGCATGATCCGGCAATTTATCCCTTTGTCCCGTTCCAGTTTGTCAGCAATCTGCTGATAGCAAGCGTTCATATTTTGAGGAAAAAGGAGGCCGGAAACATCCGGCCTATCCATCTTATACAACGAGCAGATATGCGCTACAGATTTAAAAAATCCGGCTTCCGCCTTGCGCCAGTCACTGAAGCAATAGCCATCGAATGGCAAAAAACGGTGTTTTAGAAAACCATTTCGATCAAATCCTGCGGTGCGCTTTTGTGCTGCAGGTTTTGCACCTCCCCTGCCCCGGGCAGCGTATCCAGTTTGGCGGTAAGTTTCTTGAACTGCTGATAAAGTTTCCATTGGCTGTTCTTGGGGTTAATGTTTACTTTTCGTTTAATGATGGTTGTTTTCATGGCTTATCCTTTTGTTCCCATCGTGCTTTCAAAACGGTATTGTATCTTATCTTTTTTGATTTCGGGGCCAACAATACGGGCATTGGTCAGGATGGGATAAGTAGGCGCATAGAAATTCAGCACTGCTTCGGGGCTAAAATCGTCATTCGGGTCGGACAGTTGAATTTCCTGTCCGTTCTCCTTGTGTATAAAAATCCTTGGTAAGAGGTTTGTACGTAACATAGTGAATCGGTTAAGTTTAAAATAAAAGGTTCTTTTTCTGTTCCCGCTTGCGTTCAAGTTCGGTTTTGCGTTTGGTGATTTCCGCTTCCCTGTCCGGGTAATCGGCTATTGCGGGCAAGATTTCAAGTGCTTCGTCGTATTTGCAGAGGCTTTCCAGTTCTACGATTCGCCGGAGCAGGTCGGTATAGGCTTTCCGCTTTTCCGCATTGTCCACATCGCCTTGTCCGCTTTCCCCGGCTGTATTATCAGCTTTAGCTTTGGGCATTTTACTTTTGCTGTCCTGCACCATTTTGGATTGTTCTTTAGCCTTGGCGAGCCCTTTCAGGTAATCGTCCATGTTATGCAATAATCCTGAGGTCTGTTTAACAGGGGCTTCGAGCATATCGAAAAAGCCGTCATCAAATTCCTGTGCAGTTCCGTTTGACACAAAGGGTTTGATCTGTTTGGAGGCTGCATCTCCTATGGCTTCAACGGTAAAATGCGTGGACACGGTAAACCCGCCTTTGTCGTCCGTCTGAACGACGATATTCCAAATGCCCGGGGCATTGATCTCGGCTATATTTTGAAAAAGTTCGTTTTCATAAAATGGTGTGTTGCTTTAAATGTTATTTAGTTTATCGAGATAGCCGGCGGACTTGCCATCGGCAGTAAAAAGGAAGCCATTGTTTAACATGCTTTCCTCAACCGCTGCATCGCTGCACAGGTAGTCATACCTGTTTTCGAGGCTGTCGAAAAGGTGACGGTTAAGCACTTCCGCAACGCTTCTCAGCCAATCTTCCAGTTTTTGCAGTTCATCAAAGATGTTAGGGTGTTCCTTTCCGTTTTCGTCAATGACATAAATGCCAAGGTCGACCGCTACGCCGAATTGCTTTTTCCGGCAAATAACCTGCGGTTCGTTGGGCAATATCCCTTTAGCTACAATGCGCATAACCCTCAGGTCAATAGTAGCAGGCATCAAATGAAATTCCTGCATGGGTGCGTGCGTTTTCCATGCCTGCTCCTGAATGGCGACCTGCAGGCGGGGTATATCCACTTTTGCAGAAAACCCGCTTCCGTCACCCTGACAATAGAATCCTCGGAAAGAAATGCTTTCTTTCAAAACCGCTATGCCCATGTATCCGCATAGACTTATAAAATCCTCGAACTCGCTATCCCACCAGTCAAACCCAAAGTTTAAGTCCCGGTTGCTGATCAGTGCTTTTGCTTTAGCTTCCCTATCCAGTTCAGGGAAGCTGTATAAATTCAATGTTATGGTTTTCATGATCCTTTGTTTTCTTCAGCCGGAGGCGTGTGAGGTTTTGAAACAGATTCGTGGCTTTTGATGTTAAGCTGCCCGGGGTCTGCAAAAATGGAATCAAAGATTTCTGTGATTTCATCCGCCGTGAGGTTCCGGGCGTAGCCCGCTTCGCGATAAACATTGGTGATATCAATAATGCCGTCAGACTGATAAACCATAGCTACAGGCACACCGCCAACCCCTGAATCCACCCACAGGCTCAGCCATAAGTCGTTCGGGTATACCGCCCCGATGATCAGCGTGTCATGACCTGTCAGTCCGCCATCTTCCCGGTGTTGGTTGATCTGCTCATCAGTAAACCAAACCCTCGCAAGCCGGTTGTATTGAAAACCCACAGATTCCGCCATTTCTCTCGCAAAAAGCATCGGTGACATAGGCCCGTGTACGACATCTCTTCTCTGGCTCAGCAGGCTATGGATGGAAAATTGAAATTGTTCATTCATGATTGCCTGATTAAAAAGGTAAATCATCGTCCTCATCACCACCGGAACCTGCGCCTGCTTTTGCCTTTTCCGGGTTGCCGGTCTTTTGCTCTGCTTTGGCCGTTACGGAAAACAGCCTGATGTTATCGCAGGTGCAAATCAATCTTCCATTTATGTCGCCTCCGTTAGTTTTGTAGCCCTGTGCTTCAAGCCAACCTGAAATTTCAACCACTGCCCCTTTGGAGAGGTATTCCGCTATACCTGCATTGCGCCAGTAAGCACAGTTAACAAATGCTGCTTTTTCTTTTTTATCGCCCTCTTTGTTCGTCCATCTCTGGTTGATGGCCACGGTGAAGTTAACGACCTGCTTGTCTCCTTTTACCGCTGTTACTTCTGCGTCAGCGGTGATTCTTCCTGTGAATAGCATACTCTTTAATGTTTAAATGATGAATAATTATTTGTTTGCTCTTCTTTTGTCGCCCTGTCCTGGTGGATTATTTTTAAAAGAAAAAGGGAAAAAAGAAAGCAAATCGTAAAGCCCTGCAGCAGGCAAAAGGAAATGGAATAATTGGAGGGGACCCTCTGGGGAGGCAGCCGTTTATGCCGGACATCTTTCGCAAACCCAGCGACATAGCCGGGCTTGATTTTAGCTGCGCTTTTTACCCGTTTCGACTAAAAATAAAATGATTAAATAAAAAAAATGCCTTTGGAGACGATGCGGTTTAAGCCTGCTCATAGGATCTGTGTTTATTCTGCCAGGCCTCATTTATCTGGTCTACATATTTGAATGGCATGATAAAGGAGATAAGTAGGACTTCGATTATGAATGTTAATATTCTATACCAGCCAAGACGAATAATCATGGTATTCAACCAGTGATTTTGTTGTTCGACGATATATAGAGGGCAACATAAAGCCAATAAAATTAAAAAGCCATAATACTTTCAACTGGCAAAGGGGGCCTTTTTGAACTGGCCGGATAGGGTCATTTTGGTGTGTTTTATCCAGCTATTAACAAACTATCGTTCACTAACTTAAATTCGTGAAATATAAAGTCCAAATGTTTATATAAAACTATTTCGTCTGTTTTAAAATCAATTATTGCAAAGTTCTCGTCCATTCCAACCGCATAAGTGTGTGATTTGATCATTAAAAAGTTAACTGACACCTTATCACTTCGCCAAGCAAACTTAAATGAATTACTTTCTTCAGTCACTAATGCATAGCGTCTATCTGTATTTTTATTACTGAAAACACACTGATAATCCGATTGATCAAAAGTATGTTTATCGACAACATTTAAAATCATAATGTTATTTCTACTTGATTTTAGTGGCAATTTCTGGAATAATCGTTGACATTCTTGGACTTTTTGACAAATCACCTGCCTCATAAAAGAAGCCTATATTGACAGTTCCTGAGTTACCAAGTTTTAAGGCTTTTGTCACGCCTATTCCGTACCTACTTGATTTTGAGCTCGCTTCAGCTCCGTCAGCAAAGACCTTACCCATAAGTTTAATCAATTATTTTTCAGTCTTTACCCCGAGAGTAGTTAAGTCTTTTAAGTTTTGAGCAGAGCGTTGAATGTTATGTAAATCACCTTCAAACACTTTTCCGAAGGCATAATCCAATTTACCCTGCGCTACAGTAAATTCCGCAATCCTTTCGCCCTTACTAAACACTTTAAATGCTCCTGCTCCACCGCCAGCGAAACTCAATCCAATATCGAAAAATGTAGCTATTAAACTGGCTGTCTGATCATTTGTTCCTGCTAATTTAGCTGTAGCTTTTATCCCCTGATAAGTAAGAGATTCAGTTTCTTCTCCTATTCAAAGCTGTCTTATCCCTGCTTGAAGATCATCCGCATTATGTACGACCGCAACTGCACCTACTACAGCGCCGACACCTGTCCATGATGTAGCAACACCCCCTGCTACACCTCCGACCACCTGCAATCCACCGCCTACAGCTCGAAGCGTAATCATAAAACCCAGTTTCTTCTTGTTGCAGTCTATTTATTTATGTATGTAGTACAATCCTATAATATTATCTGCGCCATAAAGATCTGTAATAGAATCTCTTTCTAGGCAAATTTTTGTTGATCCACTAAAATAGTAACAGGAGATGTAACTGTTAGTGGATTTAATAAGCTTATCACCAATTTTAATATCGGGCAATATAGAGTGAATTTTAAAAGAATAGTTATTTGAAATTTTAATCTTATTGTCGAGCTTGATGTGCTCTTTTTTTTGAGACACTATTTTGTAATATAAGTTAGCCCGTTTTGCATAAATTAAATAATACATATTGATAGAGTCAATTTTGTAAACGTGATAAAGAGGACTGTCAGCATTTGGTCTGGAGGTCCAAAGATTTGAAATCCCTGATTTTGGTGATCGGCAGGCGAAATACGATAACAATAAAATTGATAATAGATATTTCATAATTAACTAATTTACGGAATTGTGAGAATTATTGTTTTGGGTTTATTGGGTGGAGTAGTCGATATTTCAAGCTTGACAGGTGTTCCATTATATGTCCATGAAGATGAAGGCTGGTGCCATCGATCATAAAATATAGCGTCTATTACCCCGACTTGAGGAACAGCTGAATTGTGTGCCCTCCTATAAACGCTATTGGGATTATTTTCATCTGCTTTTGTAGCAGGGCCAGCTGATACTCCAGTAGATTGAGAGATCTTTGCACCTTTATAAGCTTCGGTGACTTCGTGTAGTGTATTATCCCCAGCCTTATCTTGTCCATAAGGGGCGTCAGTAAGAGCAAGCAATGTTGGATTCAGTTGTTGATTAGCTGAAACAGTAGCCGTGCCTCCGGGGGTTGATGCAGGTGTAACTGTGTTTCCTAAAAAAGATCCCAAGATTATTCCTCCTGCGGCATTAGTTGTTTGATTTGTGGCGTCAACATTAACTACAACGGAATGATCATCTATAGCCGAAATTAACTGTTTCGCATCGGAACCTATAAGAAGATCGGGGGCGCTTTTCACATAATCTATTTTTCCATTTGCGTCCATTGTTAAATTTAGTTGACCAGCTACCGACTTTTGTAATTCGCTTAATGCTTTTAGCCTATCGGGCCCGCCCAAAACAACGTCATCCGGCCCCATTCCATCGGGGTCTATGAACCTCATAGGATTGTCAAATCCATAATTATACGTTGAATATCTACTCATCTTCTCTGCTAATGGATCTACGCTCGTCCACCTCCCAATCATAGGATCATAAAACCTTGCGCCATAATCGTATTGCCTGCCATAAAGTTTTTGGATTTTCTGCGATTTTCAGCTTTGCACTTTTTCAGTGCCATAAAGAACGTTCAGGCAGGGTAAAGATAAGCGATAGTTTTTCATTTGCAAGGGCGTTGGTTGGTGTTCTTTTTCGGTGGCGGATGTGTTGGCCTATCATCTGTTACAGCGAAGTTAGCCTCCGAAGCCAGGCCAGTAAAGGGACTTTCGCGGCATAAACCCGCAGGCATTGACCCGCCAGGCCATTTATTCCACGTTCCCTTGACAGGCCCGTCTTCTTCCGCTTTGGGTTGCTTAACAGAAGATAGGCTGACCATGTGATGATTAGGAAAGAGTTAACGGATGATGCTTATTAAGCGCATCTTTCAGGTCTTCAAGGTTATTGGTTTTATAACGCTCGGTACTGCTGATATAGCGGTGGCCCGCCATGTACTGTACGGTCCGCAGGTTCTTTTCCTTTAGCCATTCAGTAATGACACTCTGCCTGATCTGCGTCCCGTGTTTATACCTGGTGTTTATTTTTCTTAGTGCATAGTTGAGGTGAAGCAGACTGTTTTTCATCGTTTCCTGCCCGTTCATAGAGACAAAGAGCCGGTGTACATCTTCTACAGCTTGGTATTTATTCGGTTTCCTGCCGGAACGTTCAGCCATACGTTCAGCCAGTATCTTCGGCCGCACCGCCAGTATATATTCCTGCAAGTCTAAGATTTGATGAGGTTCAAGGCTAAGTATCCGGCTGTTCAGCTTGCCGGTGGCAGGGATATGTATTTTGCCTTCTCTGAGTTTCAGGTGTTCAGCACGAAGGGCATGGATTTCATCCCTCGTCAATGCCTGGTAAACCAGTAAGCCGACAATCACTTTATTGCGGTGGGTGCGTTCATCTGTTACCGGGTAGCTTTCGTAAAGCGCTTCCAGTTCGGGTTTGGTTAACAGGTCATGCGGTACGTTCCGGATAGCCCCTTTCAGCCTGATACCAGCCGTAGGGTTATAACCGGCTTTACCTTCGTACTGCAGCCACGTAAAGTAATAGCTTACCGCCAGCATGATGCGGTTGATCAGGTTGATGCCTTTATCTTCTTTTTTCAGCTGGTCGGCAAAGTCGAGCATTTCTGCATGGGTCACCTGCGGTAAAGCCAGGCTTGTTTCTGCCAGCCAGTCCAGGAACCGGCCTGCATATTTAACATGCTGATAGACTGTTTCTGACCCGAAGCCTTCCGCTATCAGGTATTCTTCAAACGCGCTAAGATTGGTTTTCATGCTTTAGATGGGTGTAGATCTGCGTACTTTCCATGCTGCTATGCCCTAAAAAGCGCTGGATCTGCTCTAAGGCCATACCTGAATGCAGCAGATGGCTGGCAATGCTGTGCCGTAGCGTGTGCAGGCCTGCGGGCTTTTTTATCTTCGCTATGGCTTTTAACTTTTGCAGCCGTTCATAGGCCATGTGACCGCTTAACCGGGTGCCGTTAACGTTAAGCAGCAAAGCATCTTCCTTTTTATCTATTGCCAGATGCGGGCGGCCATACAGGATATAGTTCTCCAGATCAGCTTTGGCGCTTCCGGCCAGTGGTACATAGCGTTCTTTGTAGCCCTTGCCTTTGCGCACATACACCAGTTCTTTATCCAGCAGGATGTCTTTAACATTGATGTTCGCCCCCTCGTTCTTACGCAGGCCGCAGCCATAATACAGGGCCAGTATCGCTTTGTCCCGCAGGCCCAGGGTATCATCTTTGGCAGCCTCGTATAAGCTGCTGACCTCTGCCGGTGTCAGGATACATTTGACATTGGTGCTTTTGCCTTTGATGCGCAGCTTTACGTTAAAGCTTTCCTGCCCGCTTTCGGTGAGGTAACGGCTGAACTTGCGGATCACCTGCAAGTGCTTGCGGATATAGTTCAGGCTGATGGCTCCGGCTGCGGTTTTGCTTGGCCGCTCGTACAAGTGTTCTATGTATCTTTTCAGATGCTCCTGCTGCACGTCATGCGGGCGGTGGCAGCCATGATCCTGCAGCCAGGTCAGGAACTCAGTCAGGATTTTGGGCATATCGCGGGGGCTGCTCGGTTCAAAGTTGAGAATGCGCAGCCATTGTGTAAAGCCTGCCTGCAGCCGGATATAGAGCGGGTTATAAAGTGTGCCTCGCATTTTCTGTTAGTCGTGGGTTACTGCATCCTTTGCACTGATCTGCTGTATTTTATGTAACCCATTAAGGCTTTGGGGTACTGGTGGGATACGGGTTACTAACTGGATGTTTTCAAGGATGGATTTTACCATGCTTTGTGCATCGCTGGCTAAGTTCTCCAGGTCGTTCCAGCTTTGTATTTTATATTCATAGCCTTTATAGCGGTTGCCCCGCGCGATCTTGATATAGCCCATCCGCTCCAGTTCATACAGGTAACGGCCCAGGCTGCTCGGGCTTAAGCGAAACGCAGCCCGTACTTCCTTGCTGTAAAAGCTATCCGTGTCCAGTTCTTTCAGGTAGGCCTTCAGTCTTTCAAAGAAAGACCGGCAGGCATCGTTCAGTTCGTCGCTCTTTTTGAGCAGGGTAGTTTCCAGTAAGCTAAAGGCGGCCTGTATATCCTCTATAGTGGTTTCGATATACTGCTCCCCGGTATCCTCGTCCGTTTTCAGCTCCCTTTGGTACTGGTGGTAGTAAGTGATCGTCTCGGTAAAAAGCAAAAGCAATAACATGGTACGGCGTGGCTTGAAAACAGCCTCCGGTAGCTGCATATAGGGAGCGTAAGGATTCTTAACGCTGACCGGCTTTAACAGGCGCTGCACGTTTTTAAGCTGTTCCCTAACTTTCTTTTCTGCATGCTGGTCGATCAGCCCGGCGCTCATTTTACGCTGGTAGTCCATGATCTTCATGTCCTGCTCAGCGCTGCTGTCCATGTACAGCAGGATACAGCGATTGGCATTGTCCTCATACATCTGCTCCCTGGTGGTGCAGCCGCTGATGCAAACAGGGCCTTCCACCTGTAGGGTGATGGTTTTTGGGTTGCCCTTGCTGTCTTTCAAAGTTACCGTTTTGGATATTTTGCGCTTGCTTTGCAGTTCGCGGATCGGGTACAGCACGTCTTCTGCGCCGTCCATATCTTCCAGTAACAGCAGCTTGTATTTCAGTTCATCCTTCCCGAAGTAGTAAAAGGCGTTCACGCTCAGCGTAGTGATCTCCAGTTTATCTTCTTCGGGAATCAGTTCGCCTACCTTTTCCTGTAACCAGGTCTTGCCGGTGCCACTGGCACCGAGGCATAACAGGTGTAACGGCGTTTCACGGGTGCGGGATGTGTAAATGAGGTAGGCGATCAGGGCGTTGGTTTCTTCGCCGACGATACCGCTCTGGCTGATAGCCAGTTTGGTTCTGTCTAACAGATTATGGCTTTTTAGGTAAGTGATGGCAGCTTTACGCTCAGTTTCCGTAAGCTGTTTCTTTTCGGGCTGTTTGGGCTTCATGGCCTCCAAACGTTCGGATCGGTAGTTTTCCAGGGCGGTGGTCAGCCCGGTGATGGCCGCGCTGATCTCCCGTGTGCCGGTGTCCAGTGCATAGGCTGATTTCTCGATCAGCTGCTCGGTCTGGATGCTGTTGTAAAGGTCCAGGCTATGACGAAACACATTGAACTTGTCATCCGTGTTCACCAGTTTCAAGGTTACCTTTAAACGGTCGAAGCCCGTCAGCTTGATGCCGCCCAATACCGTGATGTGCAGTTTGCCATCAAGATAAAACAGCAGCTCCGGGTTATCTGTGATAAGTTTAGCCGTTTTTTGCATCGCAGATTAATGAGCATTTGATTTTTATAGGATGCAAATATATTTTATGAAACTATAATATACAATGTTTTAAGTTTTTTTTGAACTGTTTAGGATTAATATTGATTTACAACAATGCTTTTTAGATACACCAAAGGATTTTATTGTACTGTTTAAGCTGTGTATATTTGTGTGTACTGTAAAAAAGATATGAGCACATTTGGCAAACGATTAAGAGAATGCAGGGAAGCAAAGAAGCTTTCGCAGCAGGACTTGGCTAAGCTCATGAAGACCGTACACACCGTTATCGGTAAGTATGAACTCGATAAGATGAAGCCATCTATTGAGGTAGCTGGCAGACTTGCAAAAGTGCTGGATACTACCGTAGGCCACCTGATGGGCGAAGTTGATACGACCAACGTTTTAAAAGACCCGGATATGCTTAAGCGGTTGAATGATCTAAACGAACTCTCCGAGCAGGATAAGGATGGCATTTTATATGCGCTTGATGGGCTTTTGCGTGATGCTAAAGCTCGTAAAGCTTACGGGCGTTAAAAGCCAAAGCCCCGGTTAAGGGGCTTTGGTCATGTTTACGGATTATTGATGATTTATGGCATCTGGGTCGCTCGATACCTTATAGTAATGCCTATTGTTAATAAGACAATCAATCTTACCCGATAACTTGTGGACTTTGGATATAAAGAATGGGTCTAAAGGCTTTGGTGATACCTCTGTTACATCTTTTGTTTTATCGTTATCGAAAACAAACAAGTATTCATCTGTTCCAACCGCACCCGCCATTATTTTCCCACCAATGCGTTCTTTTCTACGGGTAACAGTTAGGATCAATCGTTCGCCATCTAATTGATATTTCCCTTGCAGTTGAGTTATATTTCTCGTGTCATCCGACGGGTCATATTGATAGATGAAAGTACCGCCTTTAAAAAAGCTAAAGGATTCTGCGTATCCATTACCTACTCGCGGGCTATTAATTTGCCACACGCCAATAATTTCATCTTTACTAATAGCAGATGTTTGAGCGAATAAATGAGTTCCAAAGAACATCATCACGATTATTAAGGCGATTCTTTTCATATTAGTTACTAAAAAGGATTTAATGGGTTCGTTTTTGGAGCAGGTGTTGGTATAGATTTCGGGGTTATCGATGGATTTAAGATAAAGAATTGTGTATTCTCAAACTTTTTAGCACTGAATACAGACGGTTCTTTATCTCCCTGCGGATTAATATTTAAGAATCCATTTGTTCGTCCAATGTTTGCCATTTGTCCTTTATCTTCATTACTTCCTACAGAGAAGCTTACAACGTGACCATGCCCAGGTTCAATTAGTCCGACTAAGCCCAGGCCTCCCTTATCCGCAACCGCCTGAGCATTACCTTGATCTGTTTTAATAAAAGCAGTGTTACAATTCATTTGATCTACCATACTATTAGCCATACCAGTTATAGCAAGACCTGATGAATTATTAGTTGCCGAAGCAACAGTGCTTAATATATTTTGTGTAGCATAATTACAAAACGTAGCTCCACCTGGGATTGGATTTAAATCTGTATTTGACGCATTTAAGTTCTGCTGTTCTTGAATAGCTGTTGTTAAATTTACTGTATTAGATTGCGGCGCATATGGAATCCCGGGGTTGGCTTTTGATTGATCGAAACCTGTAAACTCATAATGCCTACTAACACCGGTACCTACTTCTTGATATTGAGCAGTTGAACCATCCTCGACGTGTCTTTTATTACCGTCTTCATCAGTAAAATCACTTGGTACCATACCATCTGGATCAATAAATCTAATAGGATTATTAAGTCCATACGAATAAGGTGACCATCTTCTATTCAATTCAGCTTTCGGGTCAATAGTTGTATTCCTACCAATCACGGGATCGTAGAACCGCGCGCCATAATCATATTGATCAATTATAGAACCCTTTATAACTATTGCCAAATAATTGCTTCTTTTAAGGGGAACTCACTTAAATTATGTAGTCCTCCTTCTACATGACCTTTTACCTTATCGAAATACAAATATTTAAATCCTATTAACTTATGCTTCGACACATTAGCCGTCTTTTTGAGAATGCGCTGTTCGTCTATATTTATAATCAAACTATCTTTAGGCGGAATTCGAATAAAATTAAATTTTTTGATTCCACTGTAAGACGCATCGTTCATAAAATTTTTATAAAAAGAATTTATATAGTACCCTCTATTTCGAAAACTTATGTTTTTGGAAGAATACAGCATGGACGAATTACTTAAAACAGTTGAAAATACATATATGGTATCTTCCTTAAGGTTTTTAACAGAAATTTTTTTGATGGAAGGCGGATCTATAACTTTAGTAAGTGTGTCTATATTTACTTGAATATATCTATCATGTTTATAAACAAGGTAATCAGTCTTTTCCGAAACAATAAAATCTTTACCAGGCGAACACGAACATAGTATTAATAAAACTGATATTATTCTCCTCATTTCTAACGTTTTTTAGGATGATCTAAATTATAATTCTTTGAAGCAATGGGTGCTGCCGTTATTGTTTTAATTGATCCATCTGCGTTATAGGTCACATTTTTGTGGGCAGCTCCGCCCAGGTTCTCAACCTCCATTGCTTTGCCGCCATTCTCCGCACCACCCGCTCTTTCGTGTCCCACACCATGCCAGAAATTTTCAAATGGCGTGAAAGTCCTTAAAGGACCTTTCCCTCCGTTTTGAAGCATGTCACTAAAGTTAGCAGGCAATTGGTTGCCATTCTCACCATACTTTACATCCAATACATTTGCCTGAGTTGGGTTTGGATTTAAAATAAGATAACCTTCTCCATTTTTTGTAGCTGACGGGTAAACAGCAGCATCCCCCTTGGTACCACTATTACCTGTATTTACCGTTGTCGCAGTTCCATCTGTCTGTGTGAAGGTGTATGTTTCTTCAATAACAACGTTATATTTTGTTGATGAACTCATTAAACCATTCAACTCATTAAATGCTCCCTGCTCTGCCGGAGTTAGTTGAGTGACATCCCCTGTATACGACATTTTTCCTTTGTCGTCATATTTGAAATTACTTGCATTGCTACCAAACGTTTGTGCAAGTATATCGGCCATTTGTTTTCTATATTTTTCGGGTACTATCACATCATCCGGCCCCATTCCATCGGGGTCTATGAACCTCATAGGATTGTCAAATCCATAATTATACGTTGAATATCTACTCATCTTCTCTGCTAATGGATCTACGCTCGTCCACCTCCCAATCATAGGATCATAAAACCTTGCACCATAATCGTATTGGTTTGTCAGATCTGTCTGAATCTCCTTGCCATTATAAAGATAGCGGTTGTTGTTAGAACTATTGTATAATCCATTCCTCAACCCAAAAGAGTAATATTCATCCTCCTGGATCCGGCGGGCTGTTCCTGCCGATGGATCTTTGTAAAACGATAGCCGTACGTTACCCAGGTGGTCTGTCAGGTTATAGCTATAAGTCCATGAATTGCCATTGGGTTCCACACGTCCTTCTCCGGTTTGGATAAAATCGATCGTCTCATTCGCAATAGTGGTTCCATTATACACGATCCCGTTAATATAATCCCATCTTCCATCGCTACCAGTATTGCTCAGCTTCTGGCCTGTACAGTCATAAATATAGCTGGCCAGTGTTGTGCCTCCCTGTGTTACTGTTTGCGGCAGGTTAAACAGGTTGTAGGTGATGTTTTTATTACCGCCATCACTTGGCGCGTTACCGTTTGGATCATAAGCAGCGTAGCTTCGGAACGCCGCGCCGCCATTGGTTACCGTTTGTAGCTGGTTGCTGGCATTGCTGTTGTAATAGGTGTATACAAGATTTGCCGGGTTCGGGCCGGTACGCATCAGAGTCGATATATTGCCCAACGGGTCATAGGTCAGCTGCTCACCCATGGTGCTTCCTCCTGTCGAAGTCCCGCTCAGTAACCGGTTCAACTGGTCATAACCGTATTTGAATACCACATTCGATGATCCTGTTTTCGTATACGTCATTTCCGAAATGTTACCATTGTACTGGTTAGTAAAGCTGTTGTCGGTAGGCTTATTATAATACAGGTTTTCGCTGAACAGCCCGGCCTGGGATGATTGCAGCCATCCCCGCTCATTATACCGGTAGTTTACCGTTTGCAAAAATGAGTTTCCGCCATCTTCACTGTGCAATCCCTTGCTCTTTAACTGTCCTATCTCATTGTAGTCTAACTTGCTGAGTACTACATAGGCAGGCGGCGTATTATTCCCGCTCCAGATCGATTCCAGTGTTTGTGTTTTACGGTTCATGTGGTCATACAGGATCGTATCCCGAATCGTCACTGCCGGAATAGTCGTATTAGCTATGGTAAAATGCTGCCGCGTTGTTTTAGTCAAATTATTATTGAAATCGTATTTATTGTCGATCACATCATAATTATTAAAGTTAGCTACGGCAGTTGTTCCGCCCAGGTAATGTTCGGCACAGGTCCTGATCAAACGACCAAGATCATCATAGTATAACACTTTATACAATACGGCGGCGCTGCCGGTTACCCAAGTCTTGGTACAGGTCAGCAATCCGCCAGTCATCGCACTTGCCGATGCCCGGTAGTCATACGCCGCAGGCATCGAGCTAAAATCGCCAAAGGTATAATCGTCATAATAATTCACCGTTAAAGAACCCTGGAATCCGGTTTTTGGCCATGCTAAGTTGGTGGGATACCCTCCCGATGGACGGCTTTCCCACAGTGCCCCGCTAAAGCCGGTTACCGCCGCCTGTACCCCGCTTCGCGTGATTGCCGTGCCGCCATTGTTCCAGGTACCTGTCCACAGTACACGCCCCAGTGCATCGTACTTCATAAAAATCCACTGGTTGGTTAAACGCTGGTTCCCGTCCTGTGTGGCCACAACCTGGTCAAGCTTATTATATACGGTATATTCCCAATCCTTGCCTGGCAATCTTTTCTGCACAAGCCGGTTCCTGCCGTCATACTGATACTGGTAGCACAGGTTGTTCAGCGTGGTTAAATTGCCTGCACTGGTGATGCCAGCATCAGCCCCGCTTTTTGGTGGCAATACAAAGGCAAGGTTTCCCCGGTCATCATATACATAATAGGTTGACAGTTGCTGCAATGCCCCGCCGCTAAACAAGAAAGTCCGTTTCAGTATCACATGGCCTTCCTTATCCTTGTACTCCTCTACAGTTCCTCCTCTGCTGTTGCCGCTGCCGCTCTTCCAGTTCTCATCTTTACTAATTGTTACGTACAGTTGCCCGGTCGGATAATAGTTCCCAGCCGTGTTCCCGTAGTTTAGTGTGCGGCTCTGATCCGTGTTAATATCTGCCTTATACAGGATCACCTTCCTGCTCAACGTAGTATCCGCTCCGCTAAAGTCATTGACGTTGTTGGTGATATATTCCTGCTTCATTGTATGCCCCGTCGTGTTGCCCAATACAGGTTGCCAGTCCGCACCTGGTGCACCCTGTTCCACCACCCGGTTTAGGGGTGAAGGCTCGAAGTTGGTTAACGAATATGGGGCAGGGTTATAAACCACTCCATTACTTTGCTGGCTTCCGGATGCCGCGGTACCGCCCGGATAGTAGAAATTAGTTGGCCCGGTTGCCAGTCCGTCACTCTTATAGCTGCCATCAGCAGTGGTCGCTGCATAAGGAAGGTATTTTTGGGCCTCTCTGCCGTATTGATCATAAGCAAAAGGCTGAACAATATCTTTGGCCTGGGGTGAGCCCTTTACCTGCGTTGTTTGTAAGGGCCTGCCCAGTCCATCGAAATACTGTACCGTTTGCATCAGTTCACAGGTGCCCCGGCCGGCAAAATCTCCCGTGTTGGCCCCTGTACCCCCATTCTTAAAGCCACTTATCCGGGGAATAGATGTCAGGATATAATTCTGGTTCGCACTGAATGATGAGTTCAATGGCTGGCAATCGGGATTGGCTATATACAGGCTCAGGCTGCTGCCTGAAGTTGCCGTAAAGCTAAAAGTCGGGTTTAGTGTAATGCTGCTGTAACTGTAATAGGAGCCCGCCGCTGGTGCCGTGGTCATTGTTGCGGGGGGTGGCAGGTAGGTCTGAGCATTTGAGCAAAAGGCGACGAGTAAAAAAAATAGTGACAAAAGCATCCGGTTGCTCCGGATACAGCAGCGATAAGTCTGGGTATTCATCAGCATTGGTTGATGCGTTTAAGGTTTGGTTATTTTTCGAGAGCGATGATTTTGTTTTTCATTCAGCCTGTTGATCTGTTGCTGTAGTGACGCCAGCAACTTGTCCTTTTCCTTATCCTTTCTTTCATTCTCTATTGCATACAAGGTCAGTTCTTCAACTTTTTTTAGCAGCAACCTGTTCATCTCACCAAGGTTCAGACCATCTTTAGCAACCTCCTGTTCTGAAGGAATTTCCGGTAAATGCTGGTTTTGATCAATGTAAGTCTTAACATCTGTTAATGACGGAAGCTGATACGTCGGCTTGAAGACATAATCAGGCCAGGCCGTATAGAGTTTAACAGTTACCGAAGTTGCAATAACCCCTCCGTTAACAGCAAACTGGTATCCGGCAGGAACTGATGCGGTATTAATTCCAACACCGCTCGTTGTCCCATTAATGGTTAACGCATCTGGATTTACTCCGGCTCCAGACCCACTATATACCTGAATGTGTAAATTTTTGTCAGTCCCGTTTCCATTATTGATTTGAAAAGCGTTACCCGTCGGATTAAATATGGCACCTGTTGCACTTTCTCTGTTAAAGGCTAATGTGCCAAAGTATCCGCTGGAACCCGCATTAACGCTCATTCCGGTCCCATTCCGTGTAATAGTCAGGTCGGAGCCCGGAGTTGTTGTCCCTATCCCAACATTTCCTGTTGAAGTGATCTGCATGCGCACATAATCGGTTCCGGAGTTATTGGTAAGAAATGTTAACCCAGAATTAGCTCCTCCCGAAGATAATGAGGCAGTACTGGTTGAACTGTTAGACTTAATAAAAAGCGAGCCTTGCAGGCCAAAGTTTGTGCTGCCGTTGTTCCCAAAAACAGCAACCTGGCCACCATCATTCCCGTGAACTTCAAATTTGTAGGTAGGATTGTTTGTTCCGATTCCGACATTTCCGGTTGAAGGAAAGGTGTTTTGAGCGTACGTTATTCCCGAAGAAATAATAGCCAGCGATAAAATAAAAATTATCTTTTTCATGTTGAAGTTACTTTTTTCCGATTTCCAATACAGAAACCTTTGTTTTTAATTCGTTGATCTCTTTTTGATTTTCAATCAGGTACAGTGTCAATTCCTCTACCTTCTTTATTAACAGCTTGTTCATCTCAGCCACATCAAGCCCTTTTTTGATCATTTCCTGTTCTGACGGAATCTCCGGTAAATGTTGGTTTTGGTCGATATACGCTTTAACCTCTGATAATGGCGGCAACCGATAATCTTTTTTGAATACGTAATCATTCCACCCGTTCAGATCGATTAACACTGCTTTAGAGTGTATCGTACCGTTAACATCCAGTTTATTTTGCGGATGGGTTATGCCAATACCCACATTCCCGTTATATAAAATGCGCATTTTCTCCGTATTGTCATTGGTACTGAAAGAAATGCTTCCTCCAATCGTACTTCCACCGCGTAAAAAGTTGATGGAGCTGTTGGTCGATCCGTAAAAACTGTGTTCAATTGCAAAACTTTTCACGTCTGTTACATCGGTGATCGTACCACTCAACTGAGTGTTATAGCCCACCGTGCCGAGATACGTTCCTCCGCCAGCAGTATTACCTTCTGACAGCCGGGCCAAAACGGCGCTCACGTCGCCAGGGCCCAATGTTTTGCCTATGTCCAAAAGGGTTTTGGGAGTTGTTGTACCAATCCCCACATTGCCATTGTAATCTATCGTTAATCTACGGGCGTTGTTCGTAAGCAAACTCAGTGTCGGAAGGTTCGCATAACCATTGCTGCTTTCCAAAAGCATGCCCCCCATCTTGCCCGATTCCCCAGTGCTGCTTTCACTCGAAAGTTTAAAAACTAATCCTAACTGGCGGGACAATGCATCCACTGCTACCCCGTTATGACGAATGGTCACTAATTCAGAATAGGCGGTGGTTGAACTTCCGGTTAAGATTTCCTGTTTGGGTGTCACGCCCGGAAATAACCCGGAAGAGGCATTGATTATCGTTGGGGCTGTAGCACCAATGATTACGCTATTGCCGACAGTGGTGGTATAAACGTTATTTCCGCTGGTTGTCCATTGTGCAAAAAGGTAGTTCGATATAAAAACGAACACAATTGTGAGTAAGGTTAGTCTTTTCATACTTGTATTTTCTGGTCTTGTTATTGTCCCTGGTAGTGATAATCGATATGCTTAACGATATTTCCGTCTTTGTCCTTTATGTTTTTTAGTCTTTGCGAGTCGTCATACTCATAAAAGGTCACCATTCCTTTGGGATCGGTCATGCTTGTCATCCCTGTAAGCGGATCATAAGTATAGGTCGTCATTTGGGCAGATGCCGGGTAAAAGCAGACGTCATCGATCTGGGCATTTATTGCAGGGTTTGAACCTATAGTATACGTAGTGCCGCTAACGGTAACGGGAGTCACGATCAACGTCCAGACAGTCCCCGATCTTTGCCAATATCTCAATATATAGTTTCCGGGATCTAATCCTGTAAGCGTTCTGGAATAAGATCCCGTATGACTGTAATGGCCCGTCTTATCGTCCTCTAAAGAACTGTTCCCGGCACCTTCTTCGAATCCTTCATAAAATATGTCGTTTTCTGCAGCGTTCAGCACCTGGGCTACAGGGTAGCTCTTTTTATACCCCCATTGGTAGCTAATCAAACTGCCGCCCGACTTGGATACTCTTTGGATGTTTCCGTTATCATCATAGGCCCCAAATTGCACTCGCGCCTCATAGCTGTTACTCCCGGCTTTTGTCGATGTAAGCGCCGGGTAGATCTGGGTATTGGTACTGTTAAATACCTGGTAATCGGTTTTTGAGCTTTGCAGGAAATTCGTCGTATTGCTGGATGTCACATATTTGGAATCCAGCTTTTCTATCACCGGATTCCAAATGTGATACGTATTGACCATATCGCTGTAAGGTTGACCGGATGAAAAGTCAGCAGGGTATTTATAATCTGTTATAAACGTATCATTGCCCTGGCTTGTCGTAACCGTCTTTTTGGTCGGTTGTAAATGATCTAAATTAGCGTATTGATAAGTGGTTGTCTGAGCTACCGGATTATTTAAATCGGAATAGTCAGTTGCAATTTCTGTTGTTAGTAATGGAATATCTTCATACCCTTTGGTTGCCTCCCAGGTATACGAATTCAGGTAATCCCATAAATACGGGGTATCATATCGGTCAGGTGAATAATAGCCATTAAGGTCGTTAAACGTCATTTCCTGGTCGACCCTGATACCAGTCAAAAATTCGTTAGTCCTGAGGTAGGTATAGGAATTATCCAACTGGCTGACTTTTGTATAGGTACCGCCAACATTCTTGAAAACAGTTTTTGTTTGTAATAAAGGATTGGGTGTACCCCGGTCAATCGTAAATTCATTGATAAATTTGGGGCTGCTTAAAATATTGGTAGACTCGAGGGTAGTTCCAGGTGGAATCGAATAAGTATAAGTTGTTTTGCCAGTGTTGTCGGTAGTTGTACCATTATATTCCGTTACCTGGCTGTAGATGACCGGAGACGAGCCCATTACAGTCAATGGATAAACATTGGAAGAACTTGCTACATCACTTGCAAGTACCCCCAGATCACTTAACCCACTACCTGATACGTCGGTCCGGTAATAATGAACAGGCTGCTGATAACGGAACAAAACGGCGGATATTTCCTGTTGGGATCCGATAACATCATACGTAAAAGCTTTCTGAGAAGTTAAAACATTATTGGTATCGTAATTTTTTATTGTCTTTACCCGCAAACCACCGATAATATTATTATTGGCATTGGTTTGGCTGGGATAATGATAAAAATTAGGATCACTGGTTTTGTTCGATTCAAAAGTAAAAACGGTCTTTCCACCAGTGGGGTACTGGATTTGCTGTAGGATTCCCATCTGCATCCCCAGCGAATCTGGGTTTTTATTACCGCCATAAGTAGCCAGTTCAGATGAATTCAAGAATCCTAAGAACTCACTCGGGATCCCGCCGTTCCCCTGTCCGCTGTAGCCCCAGTAGTCTTCAGCAATATAAGGAGGGAACTGGTTGCCTCCCGGAAAAACATAGCCATTGGTGATATAATATCCGGGACCTACACCGTTATTGTACCCGAACGAATAATTTTCCATGCTTGCTGCATCCGTGCCTCCTATTTTTATGTTATCCAATCTTAAGCGCAAGGTATGACCGGAGGAAGTCCCGAAATACGACTGTGTTAACTGTGCCTGCCTGATCAGTACATTTGTACCTTTCCTGAAAACACTGATATTCGTTAGCCGCATCTGGCGACCGTCCTGGCGATCTGCCGCGTAACTAAACCTGACTGATGCTGTCTTGGAAACAATGCTGTCTAATCGTTGCGGGGCATATTGGCTCCCGATTGGCGTTCTTGTAAAATTGGAGATCGGTGGAATATTGTATGGTGCCCCATTTAAATTACCTGCACTCTTCTCCATCCTGCATTGTTCCGAAACTTGAACAAAAATCTCACCTGTCGAATAATAAAAATCAATTTCATCCTTTTGGTCAGCAGATATAATTTTGGTCAGGTTCCATGCTGTTGTAGGATTTAGGCCATTCTGAGCAGTTGTTTCCGCTGTCTGGAAATAATACTGATCGCCCTTTTCGTCGGTGATCAGGTAATACAGGTTTAACGGCGTCTGAGGGGTTCCCGAATAAAGCTTACTGACTTTTAACGGCGCATAAGGGATAAGGTGAACAGCGCCTGTCTGCCAGTCAAACCGAAACACCCCCGATTTACCGCCAAAATTATAGGCATACCGGTCACTTTGGGTCTCAAAATTCAGCTTGCTCATATTCTGATAGTAATAACACAGGTTAGTAGCCCCTCCATCATTGGTTACCGCGTTTCGTGCGGCTTGAAGGTCGTCGGTCGTTTTATATGGCGCTACGTAATCATTACTTTCATCGCGCCGGCCAAGGACAGTCCTGCTAACCATACCTCCGGCATTAAGCGACCAACCCAACCCCGCAATACTTGCAATATCCCGTACCCTAATTCCGCCGGAATGGTAGGAAATACTGATCGGAACCGAAAGTTTACCCGAGGTTAAATTATAGATCGGCACGGATATATCTGGAACACCAGTACTGTAGCTAACGGGGGTTTCCGCATACCTTGCCAGCGCGGATACGTCCGGTGAAGAAGGGATAACCTGAGGTAAAGTGGCCTGAGCATTTGAAAAATTCGTGCCGGAAAAAATGGCTAAGAATATAATAAGAGGCAGAAGTTTTTTCATGGCCTTCTAAATAGGTTTTAGGTCTGTTTTAACTTATATATTGTTAGGTTGGTTACAAATTAACCATACACAATAATTTTGTTTAATATCCAATGTTACATATTTAAGTGTAAAATTTACAATAATATTTTTCAATATAGTTATAGTTAATTTTTTTATTTATTTTTTTTAAAACAAAACCCTATAAAGGTTAAAATTTACCTTCAATCAGAAGCAAATGAAACTGTAGATAGACACGACAGGTTAATTAGATTGTTTTATAAAGAAAAAAATGTTCTGCCCAAAAGATGCTTCTGCTATAATCACGCAACAGAAATTGTTTAACTTTTTATCATTGTATTTTAAAGGGACCATTTATGATTTATCTGTTTATAAGAATTAACAGATAGACTTTATAAAAGCACAGGAAAATTAATATGACTGTTTTAAATATTAACCATATTTATCTCAATAAATCAACAGCCGATTTGCCCGGCGAAGTTTGGAAGGATATTCCGGGTTTTGAAGGTTCGTACCGGGCATCCAGTCTGGGGAGGGTAAAATCATTGGACAGGACCGTTCCGCACCCGCGGTTGTATAAGCAGTTCGTAAAGGGCCGTATCTTAAGTCAATCCGTTCATAAAAACAATAACCTGGTATCAGGTGAGCCCATGATTGACCTGCGTGTAACCCTCACCATCGAAAACAGGGCTTATTATTTCAATACCCGGAGGCTGATCTATAAAACTTTTATCGATCCGCGGCTGGATTACAGCAAAGACGGCCTGTATGTGATCAATATAGATAATAACGGATATAATAATTCCCCGGAAAATTTAAAGCTGGTGACCAAAAGTGAAAAACAAAAACGAGCCGTTCAAAGGGACCGCGTATTACCCTATCTTAAAACGGCCGACAGGTCCGGTTGGAAAAAGAACTATTCAACCAGCAAACCTGTTGCGCAATACGATCTTGAGGGAAACCTGATCAAAAAATATCCAAGTATAAAGGAAGCATCCAGGCAAGTGAACCTGGGAGAAAAAGCTATCATAGAGGTAGCAAAGGGATTGTATAAACAATGGAATGGTTTTGTTTGGAGATATCTTTAAGAATGAGCTTTTCATCATAACGAATAGTCAATGGTGCAATAAATCCCCTCTTAGTCATATAACTCAACCTGTCTCATTTTTAATGATAGGCTTAGATACATACTTGAAATTTGAGCATGTTGCTTTAGCACGTTAAATCCAAACTCGGCTTAATTCAAACCAGCGCTATACTATAAAGCATACCACCGGAGTGGTAAGATTAGATGCAGCATTTCGATAACCTGTTTAACTGCTCCTCTTCCAATTAGAAAACCAAAGCCCATGATGATGAGCTTTGGTTAAAGTTAAACCAGTTTCAGTATTTTAGAAATGTTATTATTAGGTTTTCCATCTCATCGTTCTTGAAATACCGATTAGTACGAGCATCGCGTATTACGATTCCATAATATAATGTTTGGCTAATATTAAATTGGCGGTTTTTCCATTTTTGAGATAAATCAGCACATCAAAAGGCCACATATAGCAACCGGTTTATTAATCATCCTTCGACTAGTATAGTAATAAATCACCTTCATTTCTAAATCGGCAATCAGTGAATACGTTTCCAATCTATAGTGTCATGATGTTCATATTAATCGGAAATAGATTCTATATCATAAAGTATAGGTTCCGTCGACATTTGAATGCTTTTCAAATATTGCAGTTATTCCTGATGCGTTGAAAAACCCTTTTCTATATTCTTTTCGGGAATTACCACACCACCTTCTTTAACATAATTTCCGTGGAGAATCGAATCAATAACGAATGTAAGGTAATATAAAACATGGCATATAGAAATGTTTCATTTTCATTCTAAAATCAGGTTTATTCCATGGATTGGAATATTTCTGTTTTGTAATGGCAGTATCAATTGTAATTGACCTATTTAATTTATAATAACGGAAAGGCAATTCTAATTTAGGCGAAGTCAATGTATCATTGCCTATATCGTCATTCTTAATTTGCGGCATGTTGTCAATGTTGATCCTATATTTTAGCTTCACAAATGACCAGAACACAATATGGTCAGTATTCCCTTTGATATGAATTATATTCTTTATACTGGCTGATCTAAGTTGATCCAAAAATATTGGGTTAGAAGTATTAAAGCTTATACCCGGTCGATATTCAAAATCAAAGATTGAAGCTGTATTAGTTAAGTTTCCTATATCAACTTCATTTTTCAAGGGGAGAAAAAATGCCTTATAACTACAACCGTCTGTGGGATATCTTGGATATATGAAATATGCAACACCCCACTGGTTTTGAAAGGATAATGGATCGATCTCCTTACTGGATTGTTTGCATCCCAGCGTACACAATAGCAACATTATATATATCTTTTTCATATAGTATTTATGGAATAGTTATGCGATTATTTGTGTTTACAAACCCGCTATAAGGATAATTAGCAGTTGTACTATTGGAATTTATATAAGGTACTCGAACATTGGTATTTGGCGTTAAAATAAAGTTATCAGAGACTGTAGGTGTCATTTGATTTAAGAATGTGGCAGTATTTAAATATGATCTGTAGTAGCTGTTATTAAATCCCGTAGCGCCATTCACGGCCATAATATCATTTGGATAACCTTTTGCCCATGTATTTCCATTATCTACAGGATCATCTACGTATTGATCACTAAGGCCCAACAGATGTCCTGTTTCATGCAATACTGTATAATTTGACTTGCCACTTGAATAGATAATTCCGCCATTATCTCCTGGGCTATTACCGCTTCCTGCTCCATCGTCGTTGTTTGCTTCACTTCGTCGAATTTTAGATGGATCGGCATCTGAATCATGTTCTGGCTCTGCACTAAAGGTGAGTAAGTTTTCTCCATGCTTTAAATCACTTCGCTGCTTATCATTCGAATATTGATAATTTACATCAAATGAAATATTTACACCATCTACTTTGTTAGATTTAAATTGTTTCGCAGCAGCTTTAGTTAGCTCTCCGGCTCTCTCTGCACTCGCACCCGAACCTTTTATATAAACAGTTGCTCTAATTTTGACACCTGTAATTTTACCGTCTTTATCTCTCGTTATGTCAAAGATTACATCTTTACCATTTGGATCTATTCGCCTAATTGGATTATTTGTAACATAATTATAAGGAGAAATGCCGGTATATTTCTCCGCCAGTGGATCAACACTTGTCCAACGTCCAATTACCGGATCATAGAACCTCGCGCCATAATCGTATTGCCTGCCATAAAGTTTTTGGATTTTCTGCGATTTTCAGCTTTGCACTTTTTCAGTGCCATAAAGAACGTTCAGGCAGGGTAAAGATAAGCGATAGTTTTTCATTTGCAAGGGCGTTGGTTGGTGTTCTTTTTCGGTGGCGGATGTGTTGGCCTATCATCTGTTACAGCGAAGTTAGCCTCCGAAGCCAGGCCAGTAAAGGGACTTTCGCGGCATAAACCCGCAGGCATTGACCCGCCAGGCCATTTATTCCACGTTCCCTTGACAGGCCCGTCTTCTTCCGCTTTGGGTTGCTTAACAGAAGATAGGCTGACCATGTGATGATTAGGAAAGAGTTAACGGATGATGCTTATTAAGCGCATCTTTCAGGTCTTCAAGGTTATTGGTTTTATAACGCTCGGTACTGCTGATATAGCGGTGGCCCGCCATGTACTGTACGGTCCGCAGGTTCTTTTCCTTTAGCCATTCAGTAATGACACTCTGCCTGATCTGCGTCCCGTGTTTATACCTGGTGTTTATTTTTCTTAGTGCATAGTTGAGGTGAAGCAGACTGTTTTTCATCGTTTCCTGCCCGTTCATAGAGACAAAGAGCCGGTGTACATCTTCTACAGCTTGGTATTTATTCGGTTTCCTGCCGGAACGTTCAGCCATACGTTCAGCCAGTATCTTCGGCCGCACCGCCAGTATATATTCCTGCAAGTCTAAGATTTGATGAGGTTCAAGGCTAAGTATCCGGCTGTTCAGCTTGCCGGTGGCAGGGATATGTATTTTGCCTTCTCTGAGTTTCAGGTGTTCAGCACGAAGGGCATGGATTTCATCCCTCGTCAATGCCTGGTAAACCAGTAAGCCGACAATCACTTTATTGCGGTGGGTGCGTTCATCTGTTACCGGGTAGCTTTCGTAAAGCGCTTCCAGTTCGGGTTTGGTTAACAGGTCATGCGGTACGTTCCGGATAGCCCCTTTCAGCCTGATACCAGCCGTAGGGTTATAACCGGCTTTACCTTCGTACTGCAGCCACGTAAAGTAATAGCTTACCGCCAGCATGATGCGGTTGATCAGGTTGATGCCTTTATCTTCTTTTTTCAGCTGGTCGGCAAAGTCGAGCATTTCTGCATGGGTCACCTGCGGTAAAGCCAGGCTTGTTTCTGCCAGCCAGTCCAGGAACCGGCCTGCATATTTAACATGCTGATAGACTGTTTCTGACCCGAAGCCTTCCGCTATCAGGTATTCTTCAAACGCGCTAAGATTGGTTTTCATGCTTTAGATGGGTGTAGATCTGCGTACTTTCCATGCTGCTATGCCCTAAAAAGCGCTGGATCTGCTCTAAGGCCATACCTGAATGCAGCAGATGGCTGGCAATGCTGTGCCGTAGCGTGTGCAGGCCTGCGGGCTTTTTTATCTTCGCTATGGCTTTTAACTTTTGCAGCCGTTCATAGGCCATGTGACCGCTTAACCGGGTGCCGTTAACGTTAAGCAGCAAAGCATCTTCCTTTTTATCTATTGCCAGATGCGGGCGGCCATACAGGATATAGTTCTCCAGATCAGCTTTGGCGCTTCCGGCCAGTGGTACATAGCGTTCTTTGTAGCCCTTGCCTTTGCGCACATACACCAGTTCTTTATCCAGCAGGATGTCTTTAACATTGATGTTCGCCCCCTCGTTCTTACGCAGGCCGCAGCCATAATACAGGGCCAGTATCGCTTTGTCCCGCAGGCCCAGGGTATCATCTTTGGCAGCCTCGTATAAGCTGCTGACCTCTGCCGGTGTCAGGATACATTTGACATTGGTGCTTTTGCCTTTGATGCGCAGCTTTACGTTAAAGCTTTCCTGCCCGCTTTCGGTGAGGTAACGGCTGAACTTGCGGATCACCTGCAAGTGCTTGCGGATATAGTTCAGGCTGATGGCTCCGGCTGCGGTTTTGCTTGGCCGCTCGTACAAGTGTTCTATGTATCTTTTCAGATGCTCCTGCTGCACGTCATGCGGGCGGTGGCAGCCATGATCCTGCAGCCAGGTCAGGAACTCAGTCAGGATTTTGGGCATATCGCGGGGGCTGCTCGGTTCAAAGTTGAGAATGCGCAGCCATTGTGTAAAGCCTGCCTGCAGCCGGATATAGAGCGGGTTATAAAGTGTGCCTCGCATTTTCTGTTAGTCGTGGGTTACTGCATCCTTTGCACTGATCTGCTGTATTTTATGTAACCCATTAAGGCTTTGGGGTACTGGTGGGATACGGGTTACTAACTGGATGTTTTCAAGGATGGATTTTACCATGCTTTGTGCATCGCTGGCTAAGTTCTCCAGGTCGTTCCAGCTTTGTATTTTATATTCATAGCCTTTATAGCGGTTGCCCCGCGCGATCTTGATATAGCCCATCCGCTCCAGTTCATACAGGTAACGGCCCAGGCTGCTCGGGCTTAAGCGAAACGCAGCCCGTACTTCCTTGCTGTAAAAGCTATCCGTGTCCAGTTCTTTCAGGTAGGCCTTCAGTCTTTCAAAGAAAGACCGGCAGGCATCGTTCAGTTCGTCGCTCTTTTTGAGCAGGGTAGTTTCCAGTAAGCTAAAGGCGGCCTGTATATCCTCTATAGTGGTTTCGATATACTGCTCCCCGGTATCCTCGTCCGTTTTCAGCTCCCTTTGGTACTGGTGGTAGTAAGTGATCGTCTCGGTAAAAAGCAAAAGCAATAACATGGTACGGCGTGGCTTGAAAACAGCCTCCGGTAGCTGCATATAGGGAGCGTAAGGATTCTTAACGCTGACCGGCTTTAACAGGCGCTGCACGTTTTTAAGCTGTTCCCTAACTTTCTTTTCTGCATGCTGGTCGATCAGCCCGGCGCTCATTTTACGCTGGTAGTCCATGATCTTCATGTCCTGCTCAGCGCTGCTGTCCATGTACAGCAGGATACAGCGATTGGCATTGTCCTCATACATCTGCTCCCTGGTGGTGCAGCCGCTGATGCAAACAGGGCCTTCCACCTGTAGGGTGATGGTTTTTGGGTTGCCCTTGCTGTCTTTCAAAGTTACCGTTTTGGATATTTTGCGCTTGCTTTGCAGTTCGCGGATCGGGTACAGCACGTCTTCTGCGCCGTCCATATCTTCCAGTAACAGCAGCTTGTATTTCAGTTCATCCTTCCCGAAGTAGTAAAAGGCGTTCACGCTCAGCGTAGTGATCTCCAGTTTATCTTCTTCGGGAATCAGTTCGCCTACCTTTTCCTGTAACCAGGTCTTGCCGGTGCCACTGGCACCGAGGCATAACAGGTGTAACGGCGTTTCACGGGTGCGGGATGTGTAAATGAGGTAGGCGATCAGGGCGTTGGTTTCTTCGCCGACGATACCGCTCTGGCTGATAGCCAGTTTGGTTCTGTCTAACAGATTATGGCTTTTTAGGTAAGTGATGGCAGCTTTACGCTCAGTTTCCGTAAGCTGTTTCTTTTCGGGCTGTTTGGGCTTCATGGCCTCCAAACGTTCGGATCGGTAGTTTTCCAGGGCGGTGGTCAGCCCGGTGATGGCCGCGCTGATCTCCCGTGTGCCGGTGTCCAGTGCATAGGCTGATTTCTCGATCAGCTGCTCGGTCTGGATGCTGTTGTAAAGGTCCAGGCTATGACGAAACACATTGAACTTGTCATCCGTGTTCACCAGTTTCAAGGTTACCTTTAAACGGTCGAAGCCCGTCAGCTTGATGCCGCCCAATACCGTGATGTGCAGTTTGCCATCAAGATAAAACAGCAGCTCCGGGTTATCTGTGATAAGTTTAGCCGTTTTTTGCATCGCAGATTAATGAGCATTTGATTTTTATAGGATGCAAATATATTTTATGAAACTATAATATACAATGTTTTAAGTTTTTTTTGAACTGTTTAGGATTAATATTGATTTACAACAATGCTTTTTAGATACACCAAAGGATTTTATTGTACTGTTTAAGCTGTGTATATTTGTGTGTACTGTAAAAAAGATATGAGCACATTTGGCAAACGATTAAGAGAATGCAGGGAAGCAAAGAAGCTTTCGCAGCAGGACTTGGCTAAGCTCATGAAGACCGTACACACCGTTATCGGTAAGTATGAACTCGATAAGATGAAGCCATCTATTGAGGTAGCTGGCAGACTTGCAAAAGTGCTGGATACTACCGTAGGCCACCTGATGGGCGAAGTTGATACGACCAACGTTTTAAAAGACCCGGATATGCTTAAGCGGTTGAATGATCTAAACGAACTCTCCGAGCAGGATAAGGATGGCATTTTATATGCGCTTGATGGGCTTTTGCGTGATGCTAAAGCTCGTAAAGCTTACGGGCGTTAAAAGCCAAAGCCCCGGTTAAGGGGCTTTGGTCATGTTTACGGATTATTGATGATTTATGGCATCTGGGTCGCTCGATACCTTATAGTAATGCCTATTGTTAATAAGACAATCAATCTTACCCGATAACTTGTGGACTTTGGATATAAAGAATGGGTCTAAAGGCTTTGGTGATACCTCTGTTACATCTTTTGTTTTATCGTTATCGAAAACAAACAAGTATTCATCTGTTCCAACCGCACCCGCCATTATTTTCCCACCAATGCGTTCTTTTCTACGGGTAACAGTTAGGATCAATCGTTCGCCATCTAATTGATATTTCCCTTGCAGTTGAGTTATATTTCTCGTGTCATCCGACGGGTCATATTGATAGATGAAAGTACCGCCTTTAAAAAAGCTAAAGGATTCTGCGTATCCATTACCTACTCGCGGGCTATTAATTTGCCACACGCCAATAATTTCATCTTTACTAATAGCAGATGTTTGAGCGAATAAATGAGTTCCAAAGAACATCATCACGATTATTAAGGCGATTCTTTTCATATTAGTTACTAAAAAGGATTTAATGGGTTCGTTTTTGGAGCAGGTGTTGGTATAGATTTCGGGGTTATCGATGGATTTAAGATAAAGAATTGTGTATTCTCAAACTTTTTAGCACTGAATACAGACGGTTCTTTATCTCCCTGCGGATTAATATTTAAGAATCCATTTGTTCGTCCAATGTTTGCCATTTGTCCTTTATCTTCATTACTTCCTACAGAGAAGCTTACAACGTGACCATGCCCAGGTTCAATTAGTCCGACTAAGCCCAGGCCTCCCTTATCCGCAACCGCCTGAGCATTACCTTGATCTGTTTTAATAAAAGCAGTGTTACAATTCATTTGATCTACCATACTATTAGCCATACCAGTTATAGCAAGACCTGATGAATTATTAGTTGCCGAAGCAACAGTGCTTAATATATTTTGTGTAGCATAATTACAAAACGTAGCTCCACCTGGGATTGGATTTAAATCTGTATTTGACGCATTTAAGTTCTGCTGTTCTTGAATAGCTGTTGTTAAATTTACTGTATTAGATTGCGGCGCATATGGAATCCCGGGGTTGGCTTTTGATTGATCGAAACCTGTAAACTCATAATGCCTACTAACACCGGTACCTACTTCTTGATATTGAGCAGTTGAACCATCCTCGACGTGTCTTTTATTACCGTCTTCATCAGTAAAATCACTTGGTACCATACCATCTGGATCAATAAATCTAATAGGATTATTAAGTCCATACGAATAAGGTGACCATCTTCTATTCAATTCAGCTTTCGGGTCAATAGTTGTATTCCTACCAATCACGGGATCGTAGAACCGCGCGCCATAATCGTATTGGTTTGTCAGATCTGTTTGAATTTCCTTCCCGTTATAAAGATAACGGTTATTGTTGGAACTATTGTAAAACGCATTCCTCAACCCAAAAGAATAATACTCGTCCTCCTGGATCCGGCGTGCTGTTCCCGCCGATGGATCTTTGTAAAACGATAACCGTACATTACCCAGGTGGTCTGTCAGGTTATAGCTATAAGTCCACGAGTTGCCATTGGGTTCCGCACGTCCTTCCCCGGTTTGGATAAAATCGATCGTCTCATTCGCAATGGTGGTTCCATTATACACGATCCCGTTAATATAATCCCATCGCCCATCGCTGCCCGTATTGCTCAGCTTCTGGCCTGTACAGTCATAAATATAGCTGGCCAGTGTCGTGCCTCCCTGTGTTACTGTTTGCGGCAGGTTAAAAAGATTGTAAGCGATAGTTTTGTTACCGCCATCACTTGGCGCGTTACCATTGGGGTCATAAGCACCATAGCTTCGGAATACCGCGCCGCCATTGTTAGTTACCGTTTGCAACTGGTTGCTGGCATTACCGTTGTAATAGGTATATGAGAGATTGACCGGGTTCGGGCCGGTACGCATCAACGTCGATATATTGCCCAACGGGTCATAGGTCAGCTGCTCGCCCATCGTGCTTCCTCCTGTCGAAGTCCCGCTCAATAACCGGTTCAACTGGTCATAACCGTATTTGAACACCACATTCGATGAGCCTGTTTTCGTATACGTCATTTCCGAAATATTGCCGTTGTACTGGTTAGTAAAGCTGTTGTCGGTTGGCTTATTATAATACAGGTTTTCGCTAAACAGCCCGGCCTGGGATGATTGCAGCCAGCCCCGCTCATTATACCGGTAGTTTACCGTTTGCAAAAATGAGTTTCCGCCGTCTTCACTATGCAATCCCTTGCTTTTTAACTGCCCGATCTCGTTATAGTCCAGTTTGCTGAGTACTACATAGGCAGGCGGCGTATTATTCCCGTTCCAGATCGATTCCAGCGTTTGTGTTTTACGGTTCATGTGGTCATACAGGATTGTATCCCGAATCGTCACTGCCGGAATAGTCGTATTAGCTATAGTAAAATGCTGCCGCGTTGTTTTAGTCAAATTATTGCTGAAATCGTATTTATTGTCGATCACATCATAATTATTAAAGTTAGCTACGGCAGTAGTCCCGCCCAGGTAATGTTCGGCACAGGTCCTGATCAAACGACCGAGATCATCATAATACAACACTTTATATAACACGGCGGCGCTGCCGGTTACCCAGGTTTTAGTGCAGGTCAGCAATCCGCTGGTCATTGCACTTGCCGATGCCCGGTAGTCATACGCCGCAGGCATCGAGCTAAAATCGCCAAAGGTATAATCGTCATAATAATTCACGGTTAATGTCCCCTGAAACCCGGTTGTTGGCCAGGCTAAATTGGAGGGATACCCTCCCGATGGACGGCTTTCCCACAGCGCCCCGCTAAAGCCGGTTACAGCTGCCTGTACCCCGCTTCTCGTGATTGCCGTGCCACCATTGTTCCAGGTACCTGTCCACAGTACACGCCCCAGCGCATCGTACTTCATAAAAGTCCACTGATTAGTCAAACGCTGGTTCCCGTCCTGTGTGGCTACAACCTGGTCAAGCTTATTATATACGGTATACTCCCAATCCTTGCCTGGCAATCTTTTCTGTACAAGCCGGTTCCTGCCGTCGTATTGATACTGGTAGCACAGGTTGTTCAGCGTGGTTAAATTGCCTGCACTGGTGATGCCCGCATCAGCCCCGCTTTTTGGCGGCAGCACAAAGGCCAGGTTTCCCAGGTCATCATATACATAATACGTTGACAGTTGCTGCAATGCCCCGCCGCTGAACAAGAAAGTCCGTTTCAGCACGACATGCCCGGTCTTGTCTTTGTATTCTTCGGTGGTGCCGCCCCTGCTGTTGCCGCTGCCGCTCTTCCAGTTCTCGTCTTTACTAATTGTTACGTACAGTTGCCCGGCCGGGTAATAATTGCCGGCAGTATTCCCGTAGTTTAACGTGCGGCTTTGATCCCCATTGATATCCGCTCTATACAGGATTACCTTCCTGCTCAGTGACGTATCCGTTCCGCTAAAGTCATTGACGTTGTTCGTGGCATACTCCATCTTTACCGTATGCCCGGTCGTATTGCCAGTTACGGGCTGCCAGTCCGCGCCCGGCGCACCCTGTTCCACCACCCGGTTTAGCGAAGAGGGCTCGAAATTGGTTAACGAATACGGGACAGGGTTATAAACCACTCCATTGGCTTGCTGGCTCCCCGATGCCGCGGTACCACCCGGATAATAGAAATTGGTTGGCCCTGTTGTCAGTCCGTCACTCTTATAGCTCCCATCAGCAGTGGTCGCTGCATAAGGCAGGTATTTTTGGGCCTCTCTGCCGTATTGATCATAGGCAAAAGGCTGAACAATATCTTTGGCCAGCGGTGAGCCTTTTACCTGTACCGTTTGCAAGGCCCGGCCCAATCCATCGAAATACTGTACCGTCTGCATCAGTTCACAGGTGCCCCGACCGGCAAAATCTCCCGTGTTAACTCCTGTACCTGCATTCTTGAAGCCACTTATGCGCGGCACCGACGTCAGGATATAATTCTGATTCGCGCTGAACGACGAGTTCAGCGGCTGGCAATCAGGGTTGGCTATATACAGACTCAGGCTGCTGCCTGAAGTTGCCGTAAAGCTGAAAGTCGGGTTCAATGTAATGCTGCTGTAACTATAATAGGAACCTGCTGCAGGGGTGGAGGTCATTGTTGAAGGTGGCGGCAGGTAGGTTTGAGCCTGAACAGCCCAGGGTATCAAGCACAAGACCGCACAAAGCAGCCTTAACTTTGGTTTTATGATGATATGGAGATTACCCATAATGATTTTGTTTTAAGGTTTACTGGTTTTGGTAATGATAATCAAAGTGCTTGATGATATTCAGATCTTTATTCTTGATGTTTATCAAACGCTGAAAGTTGTCATATTCATAATACATCGTTTCGCCTTTCGCGTCTGTTACTGTCTTCATACCAACCAATGGCAGATAGGTGTAGGTGGTCACCTGCGCGCCGGCCAGACTTGCGGAGGAGCGAAGTGGTGCAAGGAAAGCATTTACAGCAGCATCGGTTGGTGATACATTGTCGCGAAAAGATTTAACAGCACCGGCCCCGCCAAGAGCTGTTTCCACAGTACTGTAATCAGAATTCAATATTCTTGCGATAGGATATGACCCACCATATCCAAACACGTACAACTCTTTTGCACCGGCTTCTTTTGAAACACTTTGAACGTTCCCCTGGTCATCATACTTTTGGAAATGCACGCGTGACTCATATGGGGCATTTCCTGTTTGGGTGTCTATTGTTAAAGGAGCAAAAAGGCCACTGCCCCAATCGGAGTAAACAGTACGGGTTGATTGTAACAGGTTGGCCGCCGATATACTTGTTTTGTAACCGCTTTGTTCTAAAACCGGGCTTATCTTATTTACGCCGGTCATAGCTACCGACACTGCATCTGTTTTATCCTGCGGATAGGCCATCGTGTTAATTTTAGTCAGCCCCCGGCTGTCTGTTGAAGTTTGCCTGGTCACATAATAATTAAGTGGGTTGCCATGTTCGTATTGAACAAGTGTATTAACAGTTCCATTATCCGTATATACATTTTCTTCGCTGGAACTTTTAAAGTAAGCGCCTGTCGAGATAGTATAATTTAAGACGTCGTTCGGGACAGGAAGGCTCATAAAATAACAATTATCCTTTCTGAAATTGTAGATCGATAACGGAAATGGCGAAACATTCTGATAAGAATAATAAAGTGACGTTGATAGGTTATTGAGTATTTTGATATCCGCGAAACTGTAATTATCGGTAATGTCCTTAATTTTACTGTAATTGCCGGCTCCCGTTTTCTTGAAAATTTCCGTGTAGTGCAGCAGGCCATTCCCCCAGTTCCTGATGTCACTGATAAACCTGGATTCCGTACGTGAATTAGTACTTGTGCCATCCGGGTTCTGATAAGTATAATTGAAAACCGTTTTACCGTTATTATTAGTCTGGTCCCCGGTATATTCGGTCACCCGGTTATAAAAAACCCTGTTGGGTCCAAGATCGCTGTTCCAGCCATTGGCAAATTGCCTGGTACGTAACTGATAATAAGCGTTACTCAGGCAATCTGATTGCCCGTTGATCTGACAATTCACAAAAATGTTAAAGCTGGATTTAGTAAAGTTATTCGGATCGCCCAACGAATAATAGATGAATCCCGGGTCATATTCGTACGTTTTCACCAAAGAGTTACCCGTATTGTCCTTCGATAAAATACTTTGGATACGTAACCCTCCACCGTCTTTTATTACCTGGTTGTCCAGGTATTTATTGACCTGGTAGGAAAATTCCGTGGTGCCACCGGTAGGGTATGTGATCTTTTCGAGAATATAGCGCTTTGCATACTGTTCAACAGGATCAAAACTGGCGTTGCCTACCTGGATATTATACGACGAACTGCCTCCATTAACCGGTGCGTTATAAATTGCCCCTATTGTCCTTGAAGTATATTTAAACTGGCCTCCGGTTCCGTTGCAATATCCCCATGCGTCGACACTGCAGTCGTTGTCTGCTATCTGTACCTGCGTATTATAAGTAAAACTGTACTGCTCGGCCAATCCACCCGATCCATTTTTTATTTCTAAGCTGGTAAACCTATTTAAACTCGTGCTTCCCGGAAACACGTCCCTGTTAAATACAAATGATCTTATGATTTCATTATTCTTGTTGTATACAACCATACTTAAGAGCAGGCGCTTATCGCTGCTCTGGTTAAACTTGATGTATCCGTCCCTGAAAGTGATCGTGTTCAGGGCTTTGACATTGTAGGTGGTACCTGTGCCCTGACTGGACGTTGTCCATCCTGTGCTGGTTGAAGGGCCGGCACAGTTCGAATTGACGATCATACGCCCTGCATCTCCGCTGACTATGGTCCCTATATCCTGCCGTAAGGTTTGAAATTCAGGCACTGCATCATAACTGATATGCAGCAAGTTATTATTGAGAGGATCAAGAACATCTTCAAGATACCAACCTGTTGCCCCACGGGGAAGCGAACCGGTTGCTACTGTTTCAATATTGTTATGCCCGAACTTGAAGTTGAGGCCGTTGTCATCCGTTATATCGATTCCTGCGATTGATCGGTAGGTTTGCGAACTGCCCGGTGCGGCAGTTTGTATATTAAACTTATACGGTATAAACGGGTAAGGGTAAGCTATGAATTGACCATTCCCCTGATCGTCTATAGCGAAATTTCCATTTTTCCCTAAAAAAGAATAGCTAAAAATGTCATGTTCTGTATCCTTCACCGCCGATGGCCCCAAAATATCATTCAAGTATTGGGCCCCGTCCAAAGTGTTTTGGTTAATATCAAAAGCCGTTAAAAAGGGGGATGGTTTCACAACCTGCTCATCGCCCCGTCCCTTTATCGTACGGGAAACCAGGCCGCCAACATCCAGCGTCCATCCAGCGCCAATGTTGCTTAAGTCTGGATCATACGGTTTAATGCCATCGGCATGATAACGTAATACAATAGGCATTTCTAATTCCCCGCTTTTTACCGTATAAAGCGGGATGGAAATATCCGGCACACCAGTGTTATAACTAACCGGGTAGTCGCCATATTGCTGAAAAGCCCTGCTTTGCGGGGATGCAGGCACCACTTCAGGAAGTTTCAGGTTTGTTTGTGCAAACCCTTTTATGGAAAATAACGCCAAAACGGTAAGCGTTAATTTTGAGATACGGAAAAAATTCATTGATCAAAAAAATAAGGTTTTTATATTAAGCTTCTCAGGAGAGTATTTTAAGATGGTTTTACTATTCATTCGTGTTATGATTGATTTTTGCTTCCAGTTTTTCAATTCTTTTATTTTGTTCGATCAAGTACAAAGTCATCTCTTCGATTTTCTTCATCAATAGTTTATTCATCTCACTTACATCCAGGCCTTTCTTAACCATTTCCTGTTCTGATGGGACCTCGGGCAAATGCTCGTTTAGATCTATATAAGCTTTTACTTCACTTAAAGGCCTTAGCGGATAGTCTTTTTTGAATACATAATCTGACCAGCCGTTTAGATCAATCAATACTGATTTGGAATGAATTGAACCGTTGACGTCCAGCTTATTCTGTGGATTGGTCTGCCCAATACCGACATTACCGGTATGCAGGACAGTGAATACCGGACTGCCGGCATTATTACTCATGAAGATACCGGCTGTTCCTGCAGCAAGATACCCCGGATTAGCGTCGCCAAACCTGATATTATTGGTAAAGCTGGAGCTGCCAACGGTAACATCCAGCTTCGCGGCCGGAGTGATGGTTCCTAATCCAAGGTTACCTTGTTTAATGGTCAGATAGGTAGTTGCAGCCGAACCCCAGGACTGTACATCTGCTGTCGGGTCGCGTTCCCACCAGGTGCGAGTGTCTGTTTGTGGTGTTATAAATGATCCGTCTATCGAAATACCATCGTGTAACCTAGCCGTGGTAAAATCGCTTCCTGCAGAATTCCTGACCAACCAAATATTATTTTGAACGTTATTTGCGGTCGCGCCCCCGGTAGAGCTTAACAGCAGGCTATTCTTAGCTGCACTTCCCAGTAATGTTGAGTGAAAGACGGTTAACTTGGCTGTCGGGTTATTACTGCCTATGCCGACGTTGCCCGTATTGTTATTGAAAATATTGTTTACATTGGACGTCCATTGGGCCAGTGAAAGCTGGGAAAAGGCCAAAAGCGAGAAAATGGTTATGTACACTTTTTTCATCTTCTAATTGAATAAGGATAGGTATTAGATATGATCGTTTTTGACATGCTGATTAATACCAATGTCTGACTAGAACACAGGCGTTCCAGGATACATACAGGAGTAAGCTACTAAATTCGGAGAGTTAAGTTTATGAGATATGAGGAATAAGGGCTTTCATGTTGATGTGATTGGTTAGGTTAACAATGATAATATAAATTTTTATTTGACAACTATAATGTCGGATAAATTTAAGCATTTTATTAATTCTATGCAATAATCCTCTAATTATTTTTTTGTAAAGTGAAAAAGTAAAGCGTACTAAGGCAGGAAAACCGATATCGTCGAAATTAAGTAACTGCAAGGCAGCATAGCCCAATATTGTTCTCCTTCCTAGTGTCAAATACGTTTATATCCGTTTATAAACAGACTCCATTTAGTATGCCTACATGTACCTCCAGACAAAACCATTCCGTTGTTGTAAACCTCTTTGGCCACGTTTATAATAGCTTTGTCGTTAAGCTGTACTTTCCTGGAAGCTTCTTTAATACTTGGGTACTTCCCAATTAAGTTTCCCTGCTGGTCACATTGCGCACTGGCTTTTGCCTGGAGTAGCCCCCGTAAGTCTTCGGCCAGTAAAACGATCAAGCGTTTTTAAATAAGGTACTACCTGTCCCTGTTGATTGCCCGTTTTTGATTTTCACTTTTCGTACAAAGCCTTAAATTTACGAGCTTGTTATCATAGCCGTTATAATCTTTGTTAATCACATAAAAGCCATCCTTTTCATAATTTAAGGTAGGATCTATAAAAGTTTGATAAATGATCCGCCTGGTATTAAAATAATGTGGTATGCCTTCAATACTTAAGGCAGCCCAGAGGTCGATCATGGGTTGACCTGTTTTAATATTTTTGTTTTTGTAAACAGACTGCGTTAATATCCGACCTTTTACAAATTGCTGTTTCAAACGCGGATGAGGGACAACACGGTCCAATGACTTTACTCTTCCGTAATTTGAAGCTTGATACGATCCTTCAAACCCTGGAATATCTTTCCATGTCTCACCAAGGAGGTGTGGTAAGCTCCGATACATAAAGTTATATTGAATATTAATTTCGCACATGGTTTATGCATTGGAGAAATGGATATGGCAATATTTTGCCTGCTTGTCCTATCGGCGTATACGAAAATACAAATAACAGAAAATGTTTGTTTGTAATGCTTATATTTGTATTTATGACCTATGAATAAGGGCCATGTTTACTGTCCCCTCAATTTCAATATGAAAGGCATAAAGTTTACTTTTACCAGGCGCCCTAAGGTGGAGATTCCGGAAGGCTTGACCATGCTATTCCGAAGGATTTAGAGCACCGATTTATGTATTCGGGTTTTCGAAGTCATTTCTATAAGTTAATAAATAAGCTTGGTCAAAGTGTTACGGGATCGATTTACTGCATTTTCGGAATGGGTTGGTCAATGACCTCGGAATTTCCAGGCATATGTCCTTTTAAATTAATTTTGCCAGGCCTTACCATAGGATTTTGAGAAATCCTCAACTAACACATACTATACTCTTCATCTTTTGCACTAAGTGATTATCGGGTCAGAGTTTACGTACCTGGTTCGGTTGACCTTTACGATATCTTTAATTACAGATTTTTAAGAGGTCGCAGACCACCATTGAAAATTTCATCGCTATCGAATTTAGCCAGTCGATCATCGATCATCGGAATGTTTTCTGACCAGGGCGTATTTCGGTATTTAATTAGTCCCCGTTGTAGGCCCTTGCCCCATCCTTGATTTCTTGCGTAGGCATCCGCGTAAATTTCGTCATTCGTTCTGTTTTCAAGCTTAACGCGTTCTACTTCTTCTACATTGTATTCCGTGCCGTTTGAGTAAAACGATAATATGCTCGGAAGAGGCTTGTGTATGTACATATTAAAAATATGCCCCAACTCATGCACGATAGCAGCTTGGATTTCTGATTCGCTAAAATCCGCTTCATCACAGCAGTCTGGATTAATTACAACTAAATGTACATTTTGGTCGTTTAGACAATAATTCGAATGGAGCCCCCCGATCCCTCTCAAAACGAACGGCGACACAGGATTGTCTAATTGGTCTACGTCGGCAGCTGATATGTAGTAAATATCGGTTTGGTGCTGTTGATAAAGCGATTCATTGGCGATTAGTTGCTGATGTACTTCATTTGCCGCTTCGTATAACCATCGGTTATTCTCTGTCACTTTTACCGCCATTTGCGGCGCGGTCGCTTTATCAACTTCCATTTGAACATGTGCTCGTAATTTTTCGAGAATGTAGTCCGCTCCGATAGCCCCATGATTGCCGACTAATATACCGTAGGCTTTCTGTTCATCAATTAAAGGGCAACCGCTGTGGCCGTGTGGTTCATGGGCATCGGTTTGAAAGGTAAAGCCATTTGTAAATTGTTCTAATATCGTTGATGTTTTATCAATGTGCTTAAACTTTAACTGATCAAATACCACGGGAATATCGATAAGTTCCAAATTGCTCAGTTTGGGATCAGTTGGTTCAATTATGCCGTCTACCCCATCTATCAAGTCGTCATATAAATCCTCAATAGCCATTGTTGATTGTGTAAATACTGCTTGCTGTTTTTCTTTCAGACTGAAGCCCCTGGCGAATAATTTGCTACACTTTTGTAATGTATCCGGCGTAGTCAGGTTGAAGAAATTAGCAGATTCAATATTCTCTATCTGCCCAATGAAAAGATCCTTGTAAATATACAATTGTTGATCCTCAAAATCCAGATATTCGCGATAAAGTGTTTTAAATGGCATTTGAACGCCGTTTATAATTGCAAAGAAATCTCTGGTCGGGTTCCGGAAGGTATGGGCGGCGGTTACAAAAACGCCTTCCTTACTTATAAAGAAAGCAGTTCCGTGCCCTTTAAACGAGGCTATTTTGTTTTTATAGCTAACAACCGGAAAAACGGCTGGAATAATAGTTTGCATAGCGAAAGATTTGAGACCGTAAATTTACCATTATTAAAGTTTAAGCGTAGGTGACGCTACTTTTTTTCGCAATGTCATAGTGCTCATAACTAATATTGAATCCATGCTCTTTCAGAAATTTAAGGTATTCTTTTTCCATTTGGTTGGGTTGGCTAGTGCCAACTACCACAAGGTGCCTTTTCAACGCGGTTTTCTTTCGAAAGGCATAATCAGTTAACTGGCCCAGCGCTTCCCGAATGCAGACATAAGCCGTATTGTAGGGCTTAACTTCGTAGATGAAGAAATCCTTCTTATTTCTTCGCCAAATATCGATGCGCCGTCTTTCTGTACATACTTCATCATCGGGAAATTTCATTTTTAGATATTGGGCAAAGCTATTTTGAATTTTGTTATGTACCTGTTGAACAATCTTAACTTCGGAAGGCGAACGTATGATCGGCGAAGTGTCTTTCAACCGAATATCATCTTTTAATCCCCATTCATCTTCAGTCACCTCGTCGTGATCCTCTTCCTCAATAACTTCCTCTTCAAGAGAGAATTCTTCCCCGCTGTCTATCGCATAACTGCCGAATATCTTCTCAAAGTGTCCGTCCCTTTCACCTGGTACAATATGGTGAATAGTTAGTGCGTAGTTTAGGCCTGTATCGATATGTAGTCCTGTTTCTAAGAAATTAACATGTATCAAATGACCGAGGTCAGGGTCACCAAAAGAATAAACTGAGCCATTTTTCTCCACGACTTCTGCAAAGGCAATAATTGTTAGCGAATTAAAACGCCCGTGTGATTTTACTGCTATCAGGTCACCTTTTTTCAGATTAAGGAAATATTTAAAAGTCCGCGCTGATGTAGCATATTTTGATTCAGAAGAAGGAACATTTTGCTTTATCCATTTTCCGATAGCCGCGTGATCTTGGCCTACTTGTGCTGAGAAGTTTGTATTCCAGAAAAAGCCCGTAGATATGGCACTTTTTTCCAGCATATCAGGAAATACGTCAATAGTATCGTTGCCATCGTCGTCGCCATATTTTGAGCCAATTATGTAATAATTTCGTTCTGGCACAGTGTCAGCGATTAGAAAATACCTACTGGAAAAATCGAAGAAGTCCTCGGTTGCCGCTTTATGGCTTAAGATAAATTGGTGTAATTCAGAAAGTGGAGCGATAGCGTAATTATCGTATTCAAAATGTTTTGCCAATTTACGCACCAAATCAATTTTATAGATTGGCAGCAACCGAAATTGGGAATAAATGAATGCGATCTTCCATTTTGTCATGCTATCAATATCAATTCTGTCAATCATATTGAAATTACCTGCTTGTGCGTTTCGAATGATTCGTATGATATTGCTTTTTATCTTTTGAAATGCTTCAGTAGGATTTTCACCATATTTCTTAAACCAACGATATTCCGATGTAGATGAGAATGCTTTATAGGTGCTTTCTTTATCAGAACCGCGATTCCATATTCCAAATTTACTGGATGTGCCGCCACCTAGTATGCCGATCTCCTCCGAACCATATTCCAGCCAGTATGTAAATGTGTCCGGGTTTTTGGTTTGTGTATATTGTTCAAGGGTGAGGTTTTCAACAGCTGCTATAGGCCAGCGTTCTAAAAAATCATGGAGTTTTTGATGAGATACATTAGAGTTTGTTTTGGCGATACTCATAAAGAAATGGCATAGGGTTTAAGCGAATGTAATTTATTTCATTTAAATAGGTTGCGACTTCTTTTCCTTTCTTCCGTCGCATCGAAAAAAGGTATAATTAGAAGGGATAAATTCGTGAGGCTAAAGGTGATCATTGGCTAATGTTTTAATCTTCACCTCAATAAATATACAATAAAACTAATCGATCAAAATTTACAGACTATTGAGTTCATTTGTTGCGCAGGATTCTTCCTAAAATCCATTACGCAATATTGTTCCAGCCTCGGTCACGCCTTTTAATCTTGATTCAGTAAAGCAAGCCATGTTTTGGTCAGACCAAAACGGCTTGCCGGGACACCCGAACCCTGTATATTTCACTTTGTTCAGCATACAAAAACGGGAAGCAAAGATGTCTCTAAAGCTTTAAAATTTGTTGGTTAAATGAAAAGCTATTGATGGGTAAACCAAAACACATCGACCCCAGGCGGACAATTTGGATTGAGCACTTTCTCTTATTATAATCAAGTAATTATGAATGCAAACGAATCGGCGAAGAGGAAGCAATCAAAATGGTTTATCCACAATAGTAACATTGCTGGTGGATACGACCGACCGGAGAGGGTTCAGATTATCATACCCGTAATCGTAGGTTCGCTTTACCCATTTACAACAAAATCCCGGAAGAATTAACATCCGGGATTTTGCATTTTCATTACTTTGCATATTTACCGCGAGGCACAGCCTTGCTGTAGCGGGGGATCTCAATTATTGTCGAACGTGTAGTCAGTTTTGATTTTGATCAAGCTTAGTGCTCCTTTCTCGAAATAATAATATTCCCATATCCCCTCTATTCCAGAAATAAGCTTTACTACTTTTATCCCAGCTGTATAGCTATCTACAGCCCCTGAAAAGTATACCTTCATCAAATCAGCTAATGTCATTTCAATATGAATGTTTGTCGGCATTATAATCTCTTTATTTACTATGTGACCTGAAGTTATTTCAAGTAATTCCGATTCGCCAGCTCCAAAAAACTTCAAATAGCTGTCCTTATAATACAATTTATATAATGTGACATGGTCATTTGAATATTTATCCCGTGTTTGTTCCTCTGATGCCATAAAATGAGAGTCAACATTCTTCAACCTACTAAGCTCTGAAGCTTTTCCAAAGGGATAATAAATTCCCCTATTCATAATTACTATGCTCAATGTATCACTGTTTCGCTCAATCAAAGAGATTTTGTAATCTTTTTTTGCCTTATTCATTAAATCTGTCACATTTAGGCTTTTGGTAGTACTATCTATTGACTGGATTTTTGGGGGATGTCGATTGCAAGAGCAACTGCAAATAATGAATATAAAGATTAAGACCGCGTTAGTTTTCATTTGAACTTGAATTTGAGAGGTTTCTTTGTCTTTTTCGATCATATACAGAGTCAGTTCTTCGACTTTTTTCATTAGCAGCTTATTCATTTCCCCTATGTTTAACCCGTCTTTACCTATCTGTTGTTCCGATGGAATTTCCGGCAAATGTTGATTTTGATTAATATAAGCTTTTACCGCACTTAAAGGTCTTAGACTGTAATCCTTTTTGAAAACATAATCGGACCATCCATTCAGGTCGATTACTACAGACTTAGCGTGAACAGTACCATTGACGGACAGCTTCTGATCGGGCGTTAGGGTGCCAACGCCAACATTCCCGGCGCCGTCAATAGTAACATCATTTCCATAATACTATTGAGCACCAGTCCCCAACTTATCAAACATCCGCCTGGTGCCCAATATCATTTTCTCGGTAGCGTTAGCGTTGCTTGTATTTCCTGCCACAGTTATAATTCTCGCTTGCCCCCAGGCATTTGTGCCATCTGTATTAGCAGGGATAACAAATTCCAACTGGGCACCTAAAGTTGATGATCGTCCGCCAGTGTTAACCTGAATGGCCAGGTCATTATTATTGATGCTGACGCTATTGCCCCCCTCTATGGAAACACCGCTTCCAACTAAATGTACGCGTGCAATTGGAGCCGCCGTACTAATACCCACATTCCCATTGTAAGTCCAGGTCATGGCATGCTGATCGGGGATGTCATTTTGATTACTGCCACCATTTATAAATAAATCTAACTGTGATCCCCATACACCCGGACCACCGTGTCCTATTCTGAATTCCGCACTTTCGTTATAGGTATAACCGTAAGTACCTAATCTGGAAAGTTTAAAAACTGATTTGGTTGGTGCTAAAACGCCACCCGGTTTACTTGTTGATTGCTCATAGATCTGCAGATTACTTGCAGGTGTTCCCGTGCCGCTCAGTATAGATACACATGCTACACCTTTTCGGGATTAGTGCTTTTTGCTGCAAAAAGTAAAAAAAAACATTTGCTAATCTTGTATTGCGTTTCTACCTAATCAGTAGATCTCAATAATATATCGCTTGCAGATTGAACACGTACCTAAATCTATCAATAATTGTTAACTACAAACATCATGAAGAAAGGCATCTTTTTACTACCCCTGTTTTTAGGCTGTTCCTCACTGGTATATGCCCAATGGGTAACTAATGGCGCGAACACTGTTACATCAACTACAAATGCGATAGGGAGCCTTGATAATGTTGAATTATAATTGAAAATATCGATTCATATTACTCCAGCCGGTCGAAAATGATGTTCTGATAACGAAAATTAATCCTCATTTCTTTAGAAGCTGTCTAAAAACGGTTCAACATAATTCTTATAGCAGATAAATGTATGATAGCGACACCCGTGTCATTAAGGCGTTCGTAATTTTTAGCAGCCCGTCGGTTGGAGTCAATCCATGCAAAAGTTCTTTCCACAATCCAGCGTTTGGGTAGTATTTTAAAAGCGTGTAATTCCTTTCTTTTTATGACCTAAAAGACTGCGTTGAATTTGATTTTTATCTTTTCCACCAATGTGCCCCGATAGCCATAATCAGCAAATATTTTAATAACTCTATTCCATGTTTCAAAGAGTTTATCTGTGACATCCATAGCTCCGTTCCTGTCCTGAACCGACGCTCCTTGAACCACCACTGCAAGAATCATCCCCAAGGTGTCAACTATGATATGTCTTTTGATCCCTTTTATCCTTTTTCCTGCATCAAAACCCTTACTTTCACTACTTACAAGCGTTGATTTCACAGATTGGGCATCAATTATTCTACTGTAGGTTGCTCTTTTTTGCCACATTTTACCCTCGTCTCTTCCACCAAACAACTATGTATCAACTCGAAAATTTCATTCTTTTTCCAGGTATCAAAATAATAATACACCAGCTTCCATGGTGCAAAATCTCCTGGCAGCATCCGCCACTGGCAACCCGATTTTACCACATATAAAATCGCGTTTACTATTTCTCTTGCCTCATATTTGCGGCTCCGGGCAGTATCTAAAAATTTTGATATATATTGTCACTGGCTATCGCTTACGTTGGTTGGATACGTTGTCATGCTAATTGCGTTTGTCGTTATTCTCAATTAGTGACTATTCAGCCAATTGGCGATAGCTCTTTTATTAACTTTTCAACACTTACACTTTTTTATCGCCCGTTTTTAGACAGCTTCTTAGATAGGTACCTATGATTATGTTAATCATTGCGAATATCGGTCACTCTGAAATATTTTTCAGTTCGCCAAAGACGTATTTTCCGCCGGCCGGAATTCGAAGATAATCCAAAACAGCAATATCGACGCTTTTTATTGATTTAATATCCGTTGTCTTATAAAGGCAGCACCCTTGCTTTCGATCATCCAGATTTGTTGCACAGTCAGGGGCAATCCCATTTAACTGGAAGACAAGAATTGTATCGTGAGTAGTATTGTCCTTACACACAAAAAGGTGGGAATCTTGTTTGAATTTAACGAGGGTAGTATCTAAGATTTTATGGTAACTATTCAGTACGGTCACCCCTGTACAACCGTCTTTTAGCAAAGTAGGGGTTAAATTCGTTAATGAAATCGTTTGCTTTTTATAATTGTTTTCATTTTTTGAACATCCCGAATTGCAAATTCCGGCAATTAAAATCAATGGAATAATTATCTTCATATTAATGATCTATAGGTTGAATATCTTTGTTGTTTAACTGTTTATTATCATACATTTCTAATATACGGTTAAGCTGTTCTTTGGTCGGACCCGTCGGATTGGTTTTATTATTGTCACCTGGATTCATGAAATTAAAACTGTTTTCCAGGTACGCTGTACTTCCTGGCCCGATTCTAAACCACTTCTCCTGAGATCGTCCGTCCGGACCCTTGATATTTTACTTATATCTTCGAAAGTAATCTTCGCCTGGATGGAATAGTCCGCCGGAATGACCTATTTCATGAACAGGGGTTTTAAGGTTTGATTTCCCATCTATCATGGCAGGCACGTCCTCCTCGTTGAAAACGATAAGTTTACCATTAATTGCCTTGGCAAAAACGTGGGAACCATAGGCTTTTAAATTATCATTATTCCTATCTTCAATTTTCAGGGAGTAAACCCTTCTTCAACTTCAGATTCATCATCCCTTGTGTTTATTATCGCACGAGCGTCAACTGTATAGCTTTGATCGTCGGGAGTTTTATTAAATAAATCATTAAATTGCTTTTGGATTGCCGCGGCAAACTTTTCTGTGTTGATATTTTTATTGCTGCTCGCATTGACAACAGTACCCGTAAACAAAACAGAAAAGTGAATAACACCTTGACTATCAACATATGAGCTGATTAACCAGTCCCTACCATCTGGATCCAATAAAAGAATCGGATTATTCACAACATAAGAATAAGGAGATGAACCGAAAAACTTGTCAGCGAAAGGATCGACACTTGTCCACCTCGCAATCACTTAATCGTATTAGTCCCAAATAGTGGGCACGCTCGACTGTTTAAAATAAATATGAGTCCTATCTTTCTTGCTTAACTCAATGTATTGCCCTCTTTTATGATTTATTCTATAAAAAATCCGCTTACCATTCAGTGTAACAATAAGATTTAAGTTTTCGGCAGATTTGATGTAATGGATTTCATTCAGGTATTTAACAAGTAAGTTTTTAGAGCTTTTTTTGAACAAGTCAACTTGAAGATTTGCAAAGCCAGACGTGTTGCTAATTATAAGCTCGTTTTTTAATATGACTTTATTATTTAATTCTAAACTTACCAAATCATTTTTAAAATTATCGCGAAATTCTATGTTAAAGACAAGTTTTGCTGTGTCTACTTGATTAGCATAAGTATTTTTATTATCAAGTAACCCAATTAACAACAATAACAAGAATAATGTAACCCGAATGTTCAATACATGATTGCTTTTCATATCTATTAATCAAAATATTAGTTTTTCTTAAATACTATTATTTTTTGTTTATTATAATTTAAGCGCCCCTTATCAAACGCCGCTTTCATCTGTTTTACCTGATCAATCGTAACCTTTGTTCCTGCTCCTGAGCCTGTTGGATTCAGGAGATTTCCGGGTGATTCATTTGGTCCTGGATGATCCTTCCCATTGAATGTAACTCCTCCATTATGCAACAGTTCATGACCAACTGTTCTCTCTAAAGTTGGTCCACCAATATTCGTTAAACCAGTGTCTTTATAAGGCCCACTTGTTGCAGGTGTCCCATCTATAAGTGCCGAAGAAACATAAATTACACTTGCTCCAGGAGTTGTCATGCCAACAGTATTCATAGGATAAATACCACCAAAGCCGTTGGGAATTTGCCCAGGATCAACAATTCTGATAGCATGATCTCCTACCACTAACGGGTTTTCAGCTGATGCAACCGTCACCTGACCAGTTCCCGTTGAATTTCCATCGCTTCCTTGAACAGTATAGTAAGATCCAATTGCAGAATTTATACGTCCAACTGCATTTTGTAATTGTTCTTCTGTATAATTTGTACTTGACTCATTAATCAGTTTTCCTGTAACTCTTACACTATAGTCGTTGCCATTTTGGCCAACTATAATTGAGTCCCCATGCATATCTGTATTTAAAATTGGATTATTGGCAGCGTAGTGGTAGGGCGAATATGTTTTATATTTTTCAGAAAACCTATCCATTGCCGTCCACCTCGCAATCACCGGATCATAAAACCTTGCGCCATAATCGTATTGGTTCGTCAGGTCTGTTTGAATCTCCTTCCCATTATAAAGATAGCGGTTGTTGTTGGAATTGTTGTAAAACGCATTCCTCAATCCAAAGGAATAATACTCATCTTCCTGGATCCGACGTGCAGTCCCTGCTGATGGGTCTTTGTCAAACGATAACCGTACATTCCCAAGGTGATCTTCCAGATTATAAGTATAGTTCCACGAGTTGCCGTTGGGCTCAACACGTCCTTCCCCGGTCTGGATAAAATCGATCGTCTCATTAGCAATAGTAGTCCCATTATACACAATACCGTTGATATAATCCCATCTCCCATCACTGCCTGTATTGCTCAGTTTCTGGCCTGTACAATCATAAATGTAGCTGGCCAGCGTCGTACCACTCTGTGTTACTGTTTGCGGCAGATTAAACAGGTTGTAGGTGATGTTTTTGTTACCGCCATCACTTGGCGCGTTACCATTGGGGTCATAAGCAGCATAACTTCGGAATCCTGCGCCTCCATTGGTTACCGTTTGCAACTGGTTACTGGCATTACTGTTGTAATAGGTATATACAAGATTTACCGAACTCGGGCCTGTACGCATCAGGGTAGATATATTGCCCAACGGATCATAGGTCAGCTGCTCGCCCATGGTGCTTCCCCCTGTTGAAGTCCCGCTCAGTAACCGGTTCAACTGGTCATAACCGTATTTGAATACCACATTCGATGATCCTGTTTTCGTATACGTCATTTCCGAAATGTTACCATTGTACTGGTTAGTAAAACTGTTGTCGGTAGGCTTATTATAATATAGGTTTTCGCTGAACAGCCCGGCCTGGGATGATTGCAACCATCCCCGCTCATTATACCGGTAGTTTACCGTTTGCAAAAATGAGTTTCCGCCATCTTCACTGTGCAATCCCTTGCTCTTTAATTGTCCTATCTCATTGTAGTCTAACTTACTGAGCACTATATAGGCAGGCGGCGTATTATTCCCGTTCCAGATCGATTCCAGTGTTTTTATTTTACGGTTCATGTGGTCATACAGGATTGTATCCCGAACCGTCACTGCCGGAATAGTCGTATTAGCTATGGTAAAATGCTGCCGCGTTGTTTTAGTCAAATTATTGATGAAATCGTATTTATTGTCGATCACATCATAATTATTAAAGTTAGCTACGGCAGTAGTCCCGCCCAGGTAATGTTCGGCAACTGTCCGCAATGAACGTCCGAGGTCATCATAGTAAAATACTTTATATAATACAGCAGCACTGCCGGTTACCCAGGTCTTGGTACAGGTCAGCAGTCCATTGGTCATCGTGCTTGCTGATGCCCGGTAGTCATACGCCGCAGGCATCGAGCTAAAATCCCCAAAGGTATAATCGTCATAATAATTCACTGTTAATGAGCCCTGAAACCCGGTTGTTGGCCAGGCTAAATTGGAGGGATACCCTCCCGATGGACGGCTTTCCCACAGTGCCCCGCTAAAGCCGGTTACCGCCGCCTGTACCCCGCTTCGCGTGATTGCCGTGCCGCCATTGTTCCAGGTACCTGTCCACAGTACACGCCCCAGTGCATCGTACTTCATAAAAATCCACTGGTTGGTTAAACGCTGGTTCCCGTCCTGTGTGGCCACAACCTGGTCAAGCTTATTATATACGGTATATTCCCAATCCTTGCCTGGCAATCTTTTCTGCACAAGCCGGTTCCTGCCGTCGTATTGATACTGGTAGCATAGGTTGTTCAGCGTGGTTAAATTGCCTGCACTGGTGATGCCAGCATCAGCCCCGCTTTTTGGTGGCAACACAAAGGCCAGATTTCCGAAGTCATCATATACATAATACGTCGACAGTTGCTGCAATGCCCCGCCGCTAAACAAGAAAGTCCGTTTCAGCACGACATGGCCTTCCTTATCCTTGTACTCCTCTGTAGTCCCTCCTCTGCTGTTGCCGCTGCCGCTCTTCCAGTTCTCATCTTTACTAATTGTTACGTACAGTTGCCCGGCCGAATAATAGTTCCCAGCCGTGTTCCCGTAGTTTAGTGTGCGGCTCTGATCCGTGTTAATATCTGCCCTATACAGGATTACCTTCCTGCTCAGTGACGTATCCGTTCCGCTAAAGTCATTGACGTTGTTCGTGGCATACTCCATCTTTACCGTATGCCCGGTCGTATTGCCAGTTACGGGCTGCCAGTCCGTACCTGGTGCACCTTGCTCCAACACCCGGTTTAATGGCGATGCCTCGAAGTTGATTAACGAATACGGGACAGGGTTATAAACCACTCCATTTGCTTGCTGGCTCCCCGATGCCGCAGTACCACCCGGATAATAGAAATTAGTTGGCCCCGTTGTCAGTCCGTCACTCTTGTAGCTCCCATCAGCAGTGGTCGCTGCATAAGGCAGGTATTTTTGGGCCTCTCTGCCGTATTGATCATAGGCAAAAGGCTGAACAATATCTTTGGCCAGCGGTGAGCCTTTTACCTGCGCCGTTTGTAAGGGCCTGCCCAGTCCATCGAAATACTGTACCGTTTGCATCAGTTCACACGTACCCCGGCCGGCAAAATCTCCCGTGTTGGCCCCTGTGCCCCCATTCTTAAAGCCACTTATACGCGGAATAGATGTCAGGATATAATTCTGGCTCGCACTGAACGATGAATTCAATGGCTGGCAATCGGGATTGGCTATATACAGGCTCAAGCTGCTGCCTGAAGTTGCCGTAAAGCTAAAAGTCGGGTTTAGTGTAATGCTGCTGTAACTGTAATAGGAGCCCGCCGCTGGTGCCGTGGTCAATGTTGCGGGGGGTGGCAGGTAGGTCTGAGCCTGAGCATTTACAACCCAGAGTATCAAGCAAAAGACCGCATAAAGCAGCTTTAACTTTGGTTTTATGGTGATATGGAGATTGTCCATTATTACTATGTTTTAAGGTTTACTGGTTTTGGTAATGATAATCGAAATGCTTGATGATATTCAGATCCTTATTCTTGATGTTTATCAAACGCTGAAAGTTGTCATACTCATGATACGTCGTTTCGCCTTTCGCGTCTGTTACTGTCTTCATGCCCACCAATGGCAGATAAGTATAAGTGGTCACCTGCGCACCGGCCAGGCTTGCCGACGAGCGAAGCGGCGCAAGGAAAGCATTTACAGCAGCATCTGTCGGTGATGCATTGTTGCGAAAGGTTTGAACGGCACTGGCTCCGCCTAGAGCTGTTTCTACAGTACTGTAATCTGAATTCAAGATTCTTGCGATAGGATACGTTCCTCCATATCCGAACACGTACAACTCTTTTGCGCCCGCTTCTTTCGAAACACTTTGAAGGTTCCCCAGGTTGTCATAGCTTTGGAAGCGGATACGTGACTCATATGGATCATTTCCGGTTTGGGTGTCTATCGTTAAAGGCGCAAAAAAACTATTGCCCCAATCGGAGTAAACAGTACGGGTTGATTGCAACAGATTGGCCGCCGATATACTTGTTTTGTAGTTGCCTTGTTCTAAAACAGGGCTTATCTTATTTATACCAGTCATAGCTATTGATACTGCATCCGTTTTATCCTGCGGATAGGCCATTGTGGTAATCTTGATCAGTCCCCGGCTATCTGTTACAGTTTGCCTGGTCACATAGTAATTAAGTGGATTGGCATGTTCGTATTGCACCAGTGTATTAACAGTTCCATTATCCGTATATTCATTTTCTTCACTGGAACTTTTATAGTAAGCACCTGTTGTGATCGTATAATTTAAAACGTCATTCGGAACAGGTAAACTCATAAAATAACAGTTATCCTTCCTGAAATTGTAGATCGATAATGGAAATGGCGAAACATTCTGATAAGAATAACAAAGAGAAGATGACAGGTTATTGAGTGTTTTGATGTTTGCAAAAGTATAATTATCGGTAATGTCCTTTATTTTACTGTAACTACCGGGTCCCGTTTTCTTATAAATTTCTGTATAGTGCAGCAGGCCATTCCCCCAGTTCCTGATGTCACTGATAAACCTGGATTCCGTACGTGAATTAGTACTTGTGCCATCCGGGTTCTGATAAGTATAATTGAAAACCGTTTTACCGTTATTGTTAGTCTGGTCTCCGGTATACTCGGTCACCCTTGTATAAAAAACTCTGTTAGGTCCAAGATCGCTGTTCCAGCCATTGGCAAATTGCCTGGTACGTAACTGATAATAAGCGTTACTCAGGCAATCCGAAAGTCCGTTGATCTGACAATTTACAAAAATGTTAAAGCTGGATTTAGTAAAGTTATTCGGGTCGCTCAGCAAATAATAGATGAATCCCGGGTCATATTCGTATGTTTTTACCAAAGAATTACCCGTATTGTCCTTCGATATAATACTTTGAATACGTAATCCTCCACCGTCTTTTATTACCTGGTTGTCCAGGTATTTATTGACCTGGTAGGAAAATTCCGTGGTGCCACCGGTGGGGTATGTGATCTTTTCGAGAATATAGCGCTTTGCATACTGTTCAACAGGGTCTAAACTGGCGTTGCCTACCTGGATATTATACGACGAACTGCCTCCATTAACCGGTGCGTTATAAATTGCTCCTATTGTCCTCGAAGTATATTTAAACTGGCCTCCGGTTCCGTTGCAATATCCCCATGCGTCAACACTGCAGTCGTTGTCTGCTATCTGTACCTGTGTATTATAATTAAAGCTGTAGCGCTCTGCCAATCCACCTGATCCGTTCTTTACGTCTATGCTCGTCAGCCTATTTAAACTCGTGCTTCCGGGAAACACGTCCCTGTTAAAAACAAATGATCTTATGATTTCATTATTGTTGTTGTATACAACTATACTTAAGAGCAGGCGCTTATCACTGCTCTGGCTAAATTTGATGTATCCGTCCCTGAAAGTGATCGTGTTCAGGGCTTTGACATTGTAAGTAGTACCTGTGCCCTGACTGGACGTTGTCCATCCTGTGCTGGTCGAAGGGCCGGCACAGTTCGAATTGACGATCATACGTCCTGCATCTCCGCTGACTACTGTCCCTATATCCTGCCGTAGGGTTTGAAATTCAGGCACTGCATCATAACTGATATGCAGTAAGTTATTATTGAGGGGATCAAGAACATCTTCAAGATACCAGCCTGTTGCTCCGCGGGGAAGCGAACCGCTCGCCACTGTTTCAATATTATTATGCCCGAACTTGAAGTTGAGGCCGTTGTCATCCGTTATGTCGATTCCTGCTATTGATCTGTACGTTTGCGAACTGCCCGGAGCGGCAGTTTGTATATTAAACTTATACGGTATAAATGGATAAGGGTAAGCTACGAACTGACCATTCCCCTGATCATCAATGGCGAAATTTCCATTTTTCCCAAAAAAAGAATAGCTAAATATATCATGTTCTGTATCCTTTACAGCCGATGCTCCCAAAATATCATTTAAGTATTGGGCCCCGTCCAAGGTGTTTTGGTTAATATCAAAAGCCGTTAAAAAGGGGGATGGTTTCACAACCTGCTCATCGCCCCTTCCCTTGATCGTACGGGAAACCAGGCCCCCAACGTCCAGCGTCCATCCTGCGCCGATATTGCTTAAGTCAGGATCATACGGTTTGATGCCATCGGCATGATAACGTAATACAATGGGCATTTCTAATTCTCTGCTTTTTACAGTATAAAGTGGCAAAGAAATATCCGGCACACCGGTGTTATAACTAACAGGATAGTCACCAAATTGCTGAAAGGCCCTGCTTTGCGGGGATGCAGGCACCACTTCAGGAAGTTTCAGGTTTGTTTGTGAAAACCCTTTTATGGAAAATAACGCCAGAAGGGTAAGCATTAATTTTGAGATACGGGAAAAATTCATTGATAAAAAAATAGGTTTTTAATATTAAAGTTCTCAGGGTTTACAACGCCATTTTCGCAGCGTCATCACACAATCTTTACGTTTTCATATAGAAGCGTAGGATAGAACGACATTCTTGGTTTAAGGGACTCGCCCACAAATGGTTATTTTATAGTTTATGACATTTCCTGAATAAAAATAATCAACAATTATTTTTCTGCTAAAGCTGTCATTTTATCTTTCAACTCATTAATTTGCTGCTGCTGTAAACTAGCCCGCTTTTCACTGTCAATCAAATACAAAGTCAGCTCTTCTACTTCCTTCATTAACAGCTTGTTCATTTCTGCCAGGTTCAGACCATCTTTGACGATATCCTGCTCAGATGGAATTTCCGGCAAATGCTGGTGTTGGTCTATGTATGCTTTCACTTCGCTCAGCGAAAGCAAACGGTAATCCTTTTTGAAAACATAGTCGGGGAAGGTAGTGGTAGATACCATTATTTTTTTTGCATACACGGTACCATCGGCACCCACCCGCAGGGCGATGCTGTTCTTGACCTCAAGGTCGGTCAGGGTTCTGGAACCAGTACCAGTTGAACCCAGCGGAGACAAGTAGATGTTGCCGTAAATGTCAGCGTAGATCACGCCCCCTCCGTTATGATAGCCGTCGCCGTCGATAGTCCAGTCCGTAGAAGATGTAAGCGTGGTACGGGCGGCATTGAACCCAACGTACGAGGTACCATAATTCAGTCCCTGGTAGAAGGCGCTGCCCACTGAAAACTTGTTGACGGTGCTATTGACCTGGAATCTCGAAATGGGGGCAGTCGTGCTGATGCCCACTGAATTCGTGGTCGAGGTCACCGTACCGTTGGTTGTCCATTGGGCATTAGCAATAATTGAAGAAGTAAGCAAGAGAGTTAGTGATAATAAGGTTTTCTTCATTTTAATTATTTTTTGATTGTGAATGGTTGTTATTGTCTTGGGCAATGATGTCCGAACTATTATAGTCAAACTGGATTGCATTAGCCAGAAGCACTACTGTCTGCACCCTATTCGCTGCTTCAAAGCTGAGCGTATAAGTCCCTTTATGCGGGCCCCGCCGGCAATTACGCATGTGCCGTCGGCTGGAGTGGATATAGTCTGAGTATCATTGACATTTATTCCTTTAATAGAAATAGCTCCGTTGACATTAAGAGCCGTCACCGGAGTAGTTGTGCCTACGCCTATATTCCCTGAAGATGGAAAGGTGTTTTGCGCATACGTGATGTTTGATAAAACGAAGAGCATGAATAAAATAAATAGTGTCTTTTTCATGTTGAGGTTATTTTTTGTCGGTTTCCAATAAGGAAACCTTGCTTTTCAATTCGTCGATTTGTTTTTGATTTTCGATGAGGTACAAGGTCAGTTCTTCCACCTTTTTCATCAGCAATTTGTTCATCTCACTCACATCCAGGCCTTTCTTAACAATTTCCTGTTCCGATGGGACTTCTGGCAAATGCTCGTTTAGATCTATATAGGCTTTAACTTCACTTAAAGGCATTAGCAGATAGTCTTTTTTGAACACATAATCTGACCAGCCATTTAGATCAATCAATACTGATTTGGAATGAATTGAACCGTTGACGTCCAGCTTATTCTGTGGATTGGTCTGCCCAATACCGACATTACCGGTATGCAGAACAGTGAATACCGGACTGCCGACATTATTACTCATGAAGATACCGGCCGTTCCTGCAGCAAGATACCCCGGATTAGCGTCGCCAAACCTGATATTATTGGTAAAGCTGGAGCTGCCAACGGTAACATCCAGCTTCGCGGCCTGAGTGATGGTTCCTAATCCCAGGTTACCTTGTTTAATGGTCAGATAGGTAGTTGCAGCCGAACCCCAGGACTGCACATCCGCTGTCGGGTCGCGTTCCCACCAGGTGCGTGTATCTGTTTGTGGTGTTATAAATGATCCGTCTATCGAAATACCATCGTGTAGCCTTGCCGTGGTAAAATCGCTTCCGGCCGAATTCCTGACCAACCAAATATTGTTTTGAACGTTATTTGCGGTCGCGCCACCGGTAGAGCTTAACAGCAGGCTATTCTTAGCGGAACTTCCCAACAGTATTGAATGAAAGACAGTTAACTTGGCTGTTGGGTTATTACTGCCTATACCGACGTTGCCTGTATTGTTATTATAAATATTATTTACATTGGTCATCCATTGGGCCATTGAAAGTTGGGAAAAGGCCAAAAGCGAGAAAATGATTATGTACAGTTTTTTCATCGTCTAATTGAATAAGGATAGGTATTGAATATGATCGTTTTTGACATACAGATTAGCACCAATGTCTAATTAGAGACACGGGTGTTCCGCGAAGCATACAGGATAGACTACTAAACCAGGAGAGTTAAATTTATGAGATATCAGGAATGAAGGCTTTCATATTGATGTGATTGGTTAGGTTAATGATGATATAAATGTTCTTTTGACAACTATAAACTCAAATAAAAGTAAGCAATTTACTAATCCTATACAATAGCTCTCTAATTTTTTTGTGATTGCAATATTGAAAGCGAACTGATATAATCATAATGGGTTGCATTAGCTAGAAGTACAACTGTCTGCACCCTGTTCGGCGCTTCAAAGCTGAGCGTATATGTTCCTTTAATGCGGTTTCCGCTGGCAATCACATAGGTTCCATCAGCGGAAACAGATATGGTCTGAGTGTCATCCACGTTCATGCCTTTTACAGAAATGGCACCTTTGACATCAAAAGCGGTCGCCGGAGTGGTTGTCCCGATTCCTACGTTCCCGGAAGATGAAAAGGTATTTTGCGCATACGTAATTTTTGATAAGACGAGGAATGTGAATAGAATAAATAGCGTCTTTTTCATGTTAACATTATTTTTTCCCGGTTTTCAATAAGGAAACTTGGGTTTTCAATTCGTCGATTTGTTTTTTATTTTCGATGAGGTACAGCGTCAGCGCTTCTACTTTTTTGAGCAGCAGCTTATTCATCTCCCCAAGATTTTGCCCGTTTTTAGCGATTTCCTGCTCGGATGGAATCTCGGGTAAATGTTTGTATTGATCGATATAGGCTTTAACCTCTGTTAAAGATGGAAGCTTATAAGTCGGCTTGAAAACATAATCAGCCCAGCTGCCATAAAGCCTGACAGTAACCGAAGTTGCAATAACGCTACCGTTCACGCCAAGTTTATATCCTTTGGTATCCGTGTGCCGATATCGACGTATCCGGTTGCAAAAATGTTCCCTGTGCAGTAGTCCTGATTGTTTGACTGATACCCCACCAATAAACTTGAATTGTAAACCTTAACCGGCTATACGTTGGTTCCGCCAAGGTTTAAGCCCCATACCCTCTGTATGGCTGCAGGGTATGGCGGTCCACCGGATGTAAATGTCAACAGGGAACCAGATGTCCCCAAAGGACCTGAACCCGAGGTTTGAGATGGTACATTCATCTGTGCGGTGCTTTTTAATGAGCAAAAAGCGTCGTTAAAACAAGTACATTCTTTAACTTTCTCATGTTTTTATGAAGTGATAAGAGGCTACCTAAGAACCGCTTTCGGGGCAGTTGATAGTAGCTATGTTGATTATTGAGAATTACGGATTTGTTTTTAAAGAAGGCAAAAGGCGTTCAAGTCGTTTCACACGTTCTTCCGAGGTCTTATTTATTAACTCTTGATCGGACAACTTTTTTTGTTGTTCAGTAATAATTTGGTCTTTTTCGATCAGGTACAAAGTCAGTTCCTCAACTTTCTTCATCAACAGCTTGTTCATCTCGCCAAGGTTCAGTCCATCCTTTGCTATTTCATCGGCAGAGGGGGTTTCTGGCAAATGCCGATTTTGATCGATATAAGCTTTTACTTCAGTCAAAGGGCGTAGGTGATACGCTGGCTTAAACACATAGTCAGGCCACTCGGAATTGACCTTGACGAAAACAGCAGTCGCAATGGCGCTACCGTTAACTGCCAGCTTATATCCCGAAGGCATCGTTTGGGTACCTATAGAAAGGCCATTATCATTGATGTTGAGAATATCGAAAGTATCAGCGGTACTTCTGAATGCAAATCCATACCCAGTAACTGACCGCAATTTAAACCGCCCGTCATTATCCAGCCAAATACCACCTCTAGGATCATTGCTTGTATTGGCAGCATTCGGATTTGAAAACATATAGTTATTGTTATCTCCCGCCGCTCCGGTGACAGTGGAATTTACGGTGCCTATCACCTGTAATCTGCCACTGGGAGTAGTAGTGCCAATACCCACATTACCGTTATTTGTAATATTAAATGGGGCACCTACTCCAATATTATTATTGGTAGCAATACCAAAGTTTCCTGTTGAAGCTTGACCCGCAAACCACGAACCCGTGGGGTTTTTAAATTCTACACTGATATTCGATGCGGTTGTTCGGGTAATGGTCAAAGGACTTGGGATCGTTCCTGAAACTTCAAGCAGGTTTCCCGGGGTTGTTGTGCCGATACCAACGTTACCAACTGTTGTAATATTAAATGGAGCGCCTACTCCAATATTATTATTGGTGGCAATACCAAAGTTTCCTGTTGCCCCCTGTCCCGCAAACCAGGAACCGGTGGAGTTTTTGAATTCCACACTGATATTTGATGAAGCAGTTGTTCGCGCCACAGTTAAAGGACTTGCAGTTGTTCCTGAAACTACAAACAAATTACCTGGCGTAGTGGTACCTATACCGACGTTACCGGTATTATTATTGTAAATATTGGTGCCGTTGGTCATCCATTGGGCAAAAAGACAGTTCGTTATGGAAACGAACAGAATCGTGATTAAGATTGATTTTTTCATGAGTTAATTAGTATTTATTGATATTGTCCTTGGTCGTGATATTCAATGTGCTTAACGATGCATCTAAACCGTGTCCCAAATAAGTAAATCTTCGATACCAGATAGTCGACATCGTGGTATAGAATCAATGAACGCCATCTCTGCCAGGTTCATTTCCCACATCTACGCTAATTTCCTGGCGTAAAGCCCGGTAACTATGTCGGCATCTGATTAATACCTATTTATAAAGGAGCTAGTGAACTCGTCGTCCTGATGCCTGACATTCTGTGGATGGAAATGCGTTTTGCTCATGAGTGGGGAAGACCGTAAATGATACAACTAAAGTCATCGATGAAGAGACTTCATCTTTTAAAAGGTTTGAGGTTGAATCTGCCTATCCTTCGAATACCGAGTCTAATCCGTTTATTTACCACGTGTTTACAAATAATTGAAAACTTGCAACAACGCACATGGCATGTCCCCGATTATCATGTAGTCGATAATTGAATTTGCTATTGCATACCTGAATATGTTCCGATAGGATTTGGATAGGGTGCGATGACTATTCGGCCTATTATGATAGTCGTTTCACTTTGATTCCACTCATATAGCTTTGTTGGCTTTGCCCGCCCCGAGGATAAGCGCGGGTTATTGCGGCAGGAAAGCAAATAAAAGGTAAACAGATTCTTTTCATGAAAAGATGATAAGGATGACAAAAAGTTGCAGAATTCGAGGTATGCTCTTGTAGCACTACACCTGCCAGTATACTGAAAGCCAGGGCTTCAGGCTTGGATTTTAAGGTATTTTTGGGCATCATGAGGATAAGGCGGTTTGATGAGACTAATATATGCTTATTTTAATAAATAAATGATAGAGAGTTTAAGTAAAAGGGGATTAACTTATCCATTGTCCAATTGCTTAACGGATATATATCGTTTATCAATTTTTCTTGAAATCATTTATATAGATTATTCAGAAACTACGTAAAAGAACATATTGGTTATATAATAAAATTCAGTTTACCTGACTTGACATAATTCGAACCACCTTTTGGAACAACTAAAGATTGTAAACGAATTAAAAGTTTCTTAGAAAAGATTCGATTTTCCTATGGACTGACTAAAAATACTTATTTTAGCCCATAGGGAAAGGTATCGACCGCTTCCTTCACGATTTCCTGCTACTTGCAAGTTGACAAATTGATGGAATTATTGTTGGTTAAATTCCCTGTCGATTAGCGCTAAATATGAGAAATGACAATTCAATACATCAATATCAGCATAACCCTGAAAAGCATTATAAATGGTATTGGTTAATTAAAATGATCCTAATAAAGTTTGACCGACAGGAAAGCCTATGATTGCAGACCTAACACTGAATAAAAAGCCATAAATTATTTTTTCGAATATCGGTTTATCTAAATCAGATGCAATTTTACGCTTTCTATCATGAATCTTAGCAATTTTTAATGTAAACCTCTCTGATCTTAACTCGCCATCTTCTATCTGGACCATAGCCATGGCAATTTGTTCGAGCAGAATCCGAAATGAAAAAGCCATCGCTTAATATTATCTTTGATCGACATGACAATCAACTTTTATTGACGGCTTAACCCGAACTCAAGTTAATTACTGATTTCAGGCAGTAATACTGCTCTAATATAATTAGCTCCTGTCAAATATTTATTAGCCAATTCTCTCAACCCGTCAGATGTAATATGATTGATCAACTCCGGTACTTCATTCAACTGCTGCACGTCCTCTTCGGTTTGCAATTGCCCGTTAAGATAGCTTAACCACCAATCGTTGGTTTTTAGCTCTACTTCACGCTGCCTAAATGTTTCGGCACGCCATTTGTCTACATTTATTTGAGCAGGTCCTTCTCTTTTGATTTTATTTAATTCATCTAATGTCGATGCTATGAGTTTCTCCACATTTTGGGGACCACAGCCAAACTGTACCACCAAACGGTATCTATTGCTTGGGTACTTACTTATCGTAGCATATACCGATGGACTATATACACCGTTTTCCTCTTCACGCAGACGCTCTGTTAATCTAATGGATAACACTTCTTTCAATGCGTCCAAACCTATCCGGTTTGCTATACTGTAGGGCATATCGCCCGAAAACACAAGTACGACAGTTGACTTAGCGTCTGTGCCTTTATATACCGTCTTAGTTATTTCCCCTTTAGGAATATCAATATCCAGGTTACTTGAGCTCATTTTCTTCGCCGATTTCGGGAGTGCCGACAAATAATTCACCAACAGAGGTTTTAGTACTGAGGTATCTATACTACCTGTGAATACAAATTTGGTATTTGATGCATCAGCGAATATCTCTTTATAAATAGACAGCACTCTATTAGCATCTATTCTATCCAACTTCGCCGCAGATGGCCCTGCCCTGCGAATATTATAATTGCCAAGCAAGGCGCTCACCGTATCATTAAACACACTACCGGGGTCATTAGCACGGTTTTGCAGGCTTATTTTGGAATATAAACAAAATTTAACGTCCCGGGCACTACACATTGGAATGCCCGGGACGTTAATAGCGAATTAATTATTGCCAACCCGGATTTTGCTCCATCTTGGTAATATCAATTTCTCGCTGCGGGATTGGCATGTAGTACATTTTAGGATCGAATGCCCTGTTTTCCGCTGTGATCAGCGTATAACTCGTGCCTGCTGCATCAGCCCACACAATACCTTTTATCGGGCCGCCAAAGGTTAGCTTACATCTTCTGTCATCGAAGAATCGGTGCTCTTCAAAACTTAATTCTATCCTTCTTTCGTGCCTGATGGCCAATCGCATCTGTGTTTTTGATAAACCAGTCACAAGTCCAGGTAAGCCGGCCCTTGACCTGATCAGGTTCACATAGCTATATATAAAAGGGTCGGCAGCAGGATTAGAATTAGCTTCATTGCTCGCTTCGGCATAGTTAAGGTACATTTCTGCCAATCGGAACCATATGCTCATCATTTGCTTGCCCGGTCCATTGTATAGATCCACAGATTCGTCGCTAAACTTCCGGGTGTAATAACCGGTTTTCGTATTGTCGTTACCACCATTGATAGCTGCATTGCCTCCCGGGTTAGTCTGAACGCGGATGCCGCGGATCACGCTTCCATTGTACCATACAGTGCCATAGAACCTCGGCTCCCTGTGCAGGTAAGGCCTTGCGGAATCATAGCCTGATGTCGGGTCAGTGATATCCTTTCCATTGTCCATCTGAAACTCGTCCACAAAATTTTGGGTGGGCGTTTCATCACCCCAACCTCCGTTACAAGTAGGATAATAATTCTGCTCAAATCTTTTACCATTCCCTAAATTCAAAAACCAGATGATCTCATTGTTGGCAAATACATTGAATATAGCCTTGTAATTCTCAGCCTTGTCTGAATTCTGGTTATATAATGAATATTGGTTAAGATCGATAACCTCTTTCGAAGCTTTAGCAGCAGCCTGCCATTTTGCAGCGTTATCTGCCGAGTTCAAGGGGCTAGCAGCGTACAACAAGAGCCGCGACTTCAACGCCATGCACATTCCCTTGTTAGCCCTTCCCAATTGATTGGTAGGGTAATTTAACGGCAGCAGTGTGACAGCCTCGTCGAGGTCCTTCTGGATAAATGCAACACATTCGTCATATGTATTCCTTTGTACCTTAAATTCGTCATCAGGTTTTAGCGCCATGTCGATGATCGGAAATTTGCCAAATACTTTGAGGATGTCGAAATACAGGAATGCACGTAAGAACAATCCTTCTCCCCGTAATCTCTTTCTGGTTTCATTATCATTTGCCTGTATGGTCGGTACCGAGGGTAATTTTTCCAGCAAAATATTACACTTTCTTATATTTTTGAACGCATTACCCCATATATTCCCGATAAAATTGGTGATGTTGGTGGGGCCATAACCGCCGCTGTTGAAGGTTCTGCCTCCTTGAAAATAAGTTGGTGCAGCTTCGTCGCTCAGGCAATCCAACGTAGTGAAGCCGTCGCTTAGCCTTTGCTGATATATCGGAAGTTCCGCATAAATATTATTAGCGAAGTTCTCCGTTTGAATCATTGTGCTGAAGGCTTGTTCCTCAGAGATATTTTCGTTTGGAGCGAGATCTAAATATTTCTTACACGAATAGAATGAAGATGTAAATAACAAGATCGCCGCTATTATTGTAGTTTTTTTCATGATACTATTTATGAGATCTTAGAAGTCGAGTTTGACACCGAAATTATATACTTTTTGTTGCGGGTAGGTGTTGCCTATGCCTCCACTGCCATACTCCGGATCTACGAACTTGATTTTAGACCAAGTGTAAAGATTCTGACCATTGGCAAATAATCTTACCTTTTTAAGACCTGCTTTTCTGAGTAGCTCTTGAGAGAACGTATAACCGATCTCGGCATTTTTCAACCTCAGGTAATCGCCGTTCTGCTGTGTGAAGGTGGATAGCCTGGTGTTATTGGGATTAGCACCAATGTCTATCCTTGGATAAGTAGCGGTCGCAGCAGTCTCCGGTGTCCAGCTGTTAAGCTGCTCCTTAAGGGCGGTTCCCTGCCTATCAAATGGTACGTAACCAAACTGGTCAAAATATACACTTGAGTGGGCCGAACCCTGGAAAAGGATGCTGAGATCAAAATTCCTGTAGTTCAGATCTAGGGTTATGCCGTATTGAATTTCAGGGATAGTCGTATAACCGATGGCTACACGGTCAAAATCATTAACGACCCCGTCACCGTTAACATCCTTGTACTTAAGGTCACCGGGAATTACATTACTCGTATATGTCTGGGTTGGTCTTGATGTGATCTCTGCAGTGTTTTGAAAAAATCCTTCGGCAACAAGGCCCAGCGGTTGATACACACGTTTGCCTATACCTGACTGATAGCCGTAAACAGGCGTAGCCTCATTGTTATCCAGTACCTTGCTTCGGTTGAATCCTATGTTGCCTTTCAAGTTTAACACCAGGCTATGGAATTTCTTACGAACCCCCAACTCAGTCTCAAAGCCCTGGTTCATTACTTCTCCTTTGTTGATTGGCGGAGAATTAGGAAGACCGGCGGCGTCGGGAACCAAGGCGCTTACCAGAATTTGTTTCCTGTTCTCACGGAAAAGGTCAACATTAAGGGTGATTATATCACTGAAGAACTTACCTTCAAATGCAATATTCTTTTTGTAGCCGCGCTCCCAGGTGATGTTCTTGTTACCCAAAAACGCTTCCCGCAGTCCGTTAGCGCCAGAAGGAGGATTACCGAACGAACTGCCCCCGGCATCAGCATAATAACTATTGAACAGGAAACGGCTACCACCAATCTGGTCATTACCAACCACACCATAAGAAGCCCTTAGTTTCAAAAAGGAAATAAAACTTACATTCTCTTTAAAAAATGGTTCCTCGCTTGCTATCCAACCTATTGCTCCGGCGGGGAAAAAGCCATATCGCTTACCCGGAGCAAAGTTTTCAGATCCGTTATAAGCGTAAGTCGCTTCAGCAAAATATTTGAGCCTATAATTGTAGGTTGTCCTTCCCGAAAAGCCTTGCACGGCAGCAGGGATATCCACATTATTATAAGATTTTTGCTGGGTGAAGATCAAAGCACTGCTCACGGAACTTGAGCCAAAAATCCTGTCATAGGCTAGCGTGGCACGGTAGGTAGAAAACCTGCTCAGGCCGTAATTCCCGGCTACTGTGCCCAATTTAGAGCCTGTACCTACCCTCGTATACGTACCGTCGGCATTGTAGTGGAAAGAATCATAGCTTTTTCCCCTTTGCTGATTCTGGTAATAGTTGGCATCATATGACAAGGAGACAGTTGCCGACAGACCTCTAGTTAACATCTCCAATTTTTGGGTAAGCGAAAACGTACCTTGTGAACGTCCTGTGTAGGATACGACATATCCAAGATCCGATAGCTCCGCCACGGGATTTACCCCCAGCGATGTTGCCGCGCCCCAAGACCCATTGGGATTTTTAATAGGGGCCAGATTTGGAGGAACACGAACAATCGAGAAAAATGGCTCGTTTGAATATCTTGGCCTGTTTACCGAGCCAAAGCTGCCAGACAAGTCCAGGCGTAAGATAGTAGAGTTTGTTACGTTAACATCGAGATTACCGCGAAAATTGTATCTTTTTGCCACTTGATCTGAAGGATAAGGTGTCGGAAATGTTTTGTATATTCCGTCCTGAGACAAATACCCCGCCGAAACGAAAAACCTGGCAAAATTGGACCCGCCGGTAACCGTCAGGTTGGTTCTGGTCATGGCGGATCTCTTTCTCAAAAGTATTGACGCGAAATTGTTGTCCGGATAAAGGTAAGGGTCAGTGTGGTTCTTATAACCGTCCAGTTGTTCCTGGGTGTAAGTTAGCGGTTGCCCGTTGTTTTTATTGGCCTGGTTATAAAGCGTAGCATATTCATAAGAGTTAACGACATCAGGAATCCTTGTCGGCGACTGCAAACCATACTGGGAGGTGAGGCTGATCGCCGGTGCCTTTGAAGACGAACCTCTTCTGCTGGTGATCAGCACAACGCCATTAGCACCCCTGATCCCGTAAACTGCAGTTGCTGTTGCATCTTTCAGGATACTCACGCTTTCTATATCACTGGGCTCAATATCTGCCATAGTTCGGCCTTCCACGCCGTCAACAACTACCATTGGCCCGGAACCGTTGAGCGTTGCAACACCACGAATCAATAATTGAGCGTCATCGCTTCCCTGTAAACCGCTTCTCTGGATAGAGATCAGGCCGGGCAGCCTGCCCGCCAAGGCATTGCTGATATTAGATACCGGGCTTTGACTCAGCTCCTTAGTAGAAACGGAAGAAATGGCCCCTATTACGCTGGCCTTCTTTTGGATACCCTGACCAACCACCACGACCTCATCGAGCCCTTTATTATCTTCGAGCAAAGTAATTTTAAGCGTCGTTTCATTGCCTATAACGATCCTTTGCGTAAGATATCCCATAGCAGAAATGATGATAACATCATTGACCTTCACATTTTTTAAAGAAAACTTACCATCAAAATTTGCAGCTGTACCGTTGTTGGTGTTTTCCACCTTTACGTTTACACCCGGCACAGGATTGCCGTTCTTATCTATGACCTGTCCGGTGAGCGTAAAATCGGCAGCTTCACCTGGTTGCTGCATTTTTCTCTCTAAAATGGTGATTGTCTTATCGCGAAATTTATAAAACAGCGGCTTGCCTGCAAAAGCTAGTTTTAAAGCGTCTTCCACGGGGACATTTTTGATATGAAGGCTTATATTGTTATAATTCTGCAGTAGCTCCTCGTTGTACAAAAACTCATAATTAGTTTGTTTTTCTACCTCGGTAAAGAAAACTTTTAGCGTGCTGTGATTTAACGATAAGGTGACCTGTTGTGCTCTGGTACTGGCGCTCCCCCCCAGGGAAAACATGATAATTAGTATAACAGTTACCTTCATTATCTTTATACATTGGGTAAATATTGAGTAAAGCGGTTTCCTTTCATGTTCTTTGACATAAAACAGATATTTCATAATTTAGTAAAGTTTGGTTACAGATTCGTTATTGGTTAGATAGCATAGAGATCTTAGCCAGACAAAACCGGAAGTACTGGAATACTTTCGGTTTATTTTTTTCCGTAAGATCATTTTGGGGAGATCGTAAAACTTCATTTTATCATAGGCAAGTTATTTAGGAATTAATACTTCATAAGTTATTTCATATAAACCCAAAGGGTAGTCCCGGTGCGTTTGAATTTGAGGCCTGTGATATCGGTCAGCATGGTCAATACCTCATTAAGCGACTTTGAGCGCGGGATCTTGCCACCGTAATGCATTCCCACATTGATGGGGCCTAAATACTTCACTTCTACGTTATACCATCTGGCGACCTGCTCCAGAATGGTTTCGATCCCGTCCTCTTTGAAGTGAAAATATCCGTCCTTCCATGCGATTACCTTTTGCAGGTCCGCATTTTTAATATTAATGTTTGTTTTGCCGGTCACTGCCTGCTGCCCTGGCTTGAGTATACCTTCATTTCCATGGCTGGCTACCTTTACTGAACCTTCCAGAAGTGTGGTTGTAGTTCCGTCTTTATTGAAGGTATTTACGTTAAATTTGGTTCCTAAGACTGTAATCTCCGATTCTCTCATTTTCACCTTGAATGGCCTCGCAGCATCGTGGAAAACCTCAAAGTAAGCCTCTCCTTTTAATTTTACGATCCTATCTTTCGACTTGCTGAAAATTACCGGGTATGTCAATTCTGATACATTATTCAACCACGCAACTGTACCATCCGAAAAATTGATGCGGTAGGTTCGGCCGGCAGGTATGCTAAGCGTATTACGCACTGCGGTATTATTACAGGCATTGTTAGTGTAGGTGATGGTATTATCCTTTATCCTGATTTCAGTGCCGTCACTTTCTCTTAGCTCTTTAATTCCTGTATCCAGGTAAATTAATTTCCCGTCAGACATGGTAAGCATGAGTTTATTTTGCGGAGGAGCAACTGTGATAATTGTACCTTTCCCTTTGATAGCGTTTAATCCCGAAGGCCATAAAAAATATAATCCTGTGGCGATCATCAGCATTGCTGCAATACCAGATATGGCCCAAGGCATCCAGTTGATCTTTCTATTTCCCCGGACATCAGCCTCTTCCTGCAGTTCGCACTCGACCTTGCTTATATTGTCGTTAATACGTTCAAGCATGTGTATTTCAAAAGCGTGACGCTTAAGCTCATCCATTAGTTCATCAGGATCATTTTCGGTATCGTAAGAATAATACCATTCATCAAGCCTAAGCATATCTTCGGCAGTGCACTTGCCGTCGAAAAACTTATCTATCAGTTCAGGAATACTATTATTCATTGTTCAAGCAGAAAAGATGGAACTTGGTTTACAATAGCAGAAGTACCCGCAAAACGATACACCCCTAAAAAAAGTTAAAAATATTTGCGCACCCTCTACGTTTAGCGGTAAAAAGCTGTAAGCAGGAAAATAAATGGTACGAAGTCTTTCAAATTGGCGCGAAGGATAGCAAGCGCCTTGGTGATATGATATTCTACCGCCTTTTCTGTAATGTTCAGCTCCTGGGCGATCTCCTTATTGCTTTTATTTTCCTTACGGCTTAATCTGAATACATGCCCCGACTTCGCCGGCAGATCTTTCAGGGCTCCTTCGAAACGTTTATTGAGATCTTCAAATAGAATGGCTTCTTCAGTATAATTATCCAGATCAGCGTATTGCGCTTTCGCACTATCAATATAGGTGCGCCTGACCTGCTCACTCCTGAAATACTTGAATACCATGTATTTTACCGCTGTGAAAATATACGAAGCAAATGCATGCTCTATAGCCAGGTCCGCGCGTTTGACCCAAAGGGTAGTAAACAACTCCTGTATGATCTCCTCAGCGACTTCCTTCGATTTTACCCTTTTGTAAACAACACTGTATAGCTTTGAAAGATATCGGTAGTACAGGGTGTTAAATGCCTCCCGATCTCCACTTTGCAGTCTTTTCAGCAATTCTGCATCATCAAGTTCAATAATTTTCATCGGGGAAGGCCGTATAACTTACATTTGAATTTACAAACATATCTGAATATGCAAACAACTTTTGCCAATTCAAAAAATATCTGTAAACCACCGGCGTAGATTTCGATCAACGCAATTTTGTTTTTTCTCATCAAAAAACTAAAAAACAAAATTCCCTGAACTCCAGGGTTCAACACGAGAGAAGAAATGGCGTCAGAAGCTGACGATTGCCAGGCAGCGATTATCGTTAAACTGTAAAGCATAAAATAGGCGGATCTGACTGCATTCCGGGTGCCCTATTGCGATGCCGAAAGTGTTTTAGATAGAATATTTATGAGCTTACCTCCTTATGTATTCATGCTGATAATTCAGTGGGCTTTTTCCTGTTATTGATTTAAAAGCGGTGTGAAAACAGGAGAAATTATTATAACCGCATTCAAAGCATATCCTCTTAACGCTTATCCTACTCTCTATTAACAGCTTACATGCGTAACCGACCCTGATTTCAGTAAGAAATTGAGAATAAGTTTTCCCCGTTCTTGACTTAAAATACCTGCAAAACGAATTAGGCCCGATATTAGCGATATCAGCAATGTCCTTTAATTGCACCTTTTCTTTAAAATTGGCGAAAGAATAATCGTAGATCTTAGCCAGCCTGTCTTTATCGGCCTCTTCATAAATCGGACTGAAACCTAACGATGACAGAACTGTTCTGCTTTCACACTCACCGATAGCGACAAGGGCCTCTACTAGTTTAATGATTCTTTTAGGGCCTTCTGTATGGGCAATAGAATCCATCAGCTGCCCTACTTCCTCTGATAATTTTCCATAAATCTGCAATCCTCTTTTAGCATCCTCCAGCGTATTTTTCAACTGTTTATTTTCCGGGAGATTCAAAAAGCGTTCACTCCAGAAATCTTCAAAGAAATGAATTACTGTAGAATAAGGTGAAGCTACATCCGTAGGGCCTTCTGAAGTTTCATCATCATATTTCCAGTAATGAGGCAGGTTCCTTCCTACTAAAACAGTGTCTCCCTGGCAAAATCTTTTGACATTGTCACCGACAAACTGTGTGCCTGCCCCCTTATGAAAATGGATGAGTTCAATTTCCGGGTGATAATGCCACCGGCTGTTTATGTTAGGGATCCTGTCGAGCCTGTATGTAAAAGAGTGTTCGGCCTCGTTACTAACCTTAAGTAATTGTGGCTTCATAACAATCGATTTTTAGGTAATAAATATTACGAACCAAATTTTATTGATAAAAAGATAGCGGGGCCCGGCTATTGGGCTTAGGTGCACGGTAGCCGGGCTTTAGCCGCTTAAAACCAGGTTTTACAATCTAAGCTGTTTCGAATTGTTCTTGTCTGATGCCGGAATAACGGTATAGATCTGCCCTTTTTTTGCAAAGAAGCTGAACAAATATCCGTCACTGATTTTTGAAAGCTTTCCTTTGACACCGGCTATCTTCAATTCTTTCCCATACTTAATTAAACATTGCCTGCTCACGGAGGATTTGACTGACGCTGCACTTAATTGTCCGTTATGCCATTGTATATTCACCTGAAATCCCCCTCTTGCACGTAATCCCTTAATCTCGCCGCTTTTCCATGCCGTCGGCAAGGCCGGTAGTATATTAATGTATCCTTCGTGACTCTGAATCAACATCTCTGCCATACCGGCAGTTCCGGCGAAGTTCCCATCAATTTGGAACGGCGGGTGCGCATCGAAGAAGTTGGGATAAGTACCTCCGCTGTCGTGCATCTCAATTTCATCTGTATTTGTATACTGCAGCAACTGTCTGATGAGGTGATAGGCGTGGTCTCCGTCTCCAACGCGTGCCCACCAGTTGATCTTCCAGCCGCGGCTCCAGCCGGTACCTCCATCACCGCGCAGTTCCAGCGTTTTTTTAGCCGCTGCAAAGAACTCCGGGGTAGCCGCGGTTATCTGGCTTCCGGGATAAAGGCCGTAGAGATGGGAAATATGGCGATGCTGGGGATCTGTTTCCTGAAATTCTTTATACCATTCCAGTAATTGGCCGCCACTGCCTGTCCTCATGGGGAATAACCTGTTTCGTTTTGCTAAGATCGAATCTCTGAATGATTTATCTATTCCAAGCTCTTTTGAAGCTGCCGTGACATTGGTAAACAAATCCCATATGATAGCCATGTCCATTGTAGTCGCCACAGAAACGCCCTGAGGCTTGCCCCTGGTGTCTTTAAACTTATTTTCAGGTGATACCGAAGGAGCGGTAACCAGGTGACCATTACCGTCGTCAACCAACCAATCCGAGATAAACAGAGCAGCGCCTTTCATGATCTTGTAAGCAGAATCCGCAAGAAACTTTTTATCATTTGTGAAGGTATAATGCTCCCATAAATGCCTGCTGAGCCAGGCGCCGCCCATTGCCCAATTGGCCCAGACTGGATCTCCGTTACCCACATCCCCTACCGGGTTGGATGTTGCCCATATATCTGAATTATGATGCGCTACCCAGCCCCCTAAATTGTAAAACTCTTTAGCCGTATTTGCACCTGTGACCGATAGACCTTTTAAAAATGCTAACAACGGTAAGTGCATTTCTGAAAGGTTAGTCACTTCAGCCGGCCAGTAATTCATTTCCGTATTGATATTGATCGTGTAGTTTGAACTCCACGGAGCCCGCAATTCCTTATTCCAGATACCCTGCAAATTGGCAGGCGGGCCGCCTGGCCTGCTGCAGGAAATCAGCAGGTATCGACCGAATTGAAAGTAAAGCGTCTCGAGAAAAGGGTCGTAGCTGCCTTTTGAATATTGTTTCAGACGTTCGTCGGTCGGCAGTGATCGCTGTGTGTTACGGAGTCCCAGCGTGTCGTTTAGGGTAAATGACAGACGGTCGAAGTATTTTCGGTAGTCGGATAGATGTTCCTTCAAAAGACTACCGTAATTTTTCTTCAGTGCACCTGATAGATAAGCATTTGCCAAGGCATTTTCGTCTTTGCCCTGGCTGTCAGGACATTTGTCAAATCCGTTGAAACTGGTCGCCTCTGCAATATATACCAGGGCCTCATCGGCACCTGTAACGCGGATCCCGGCAGTGTCAGCAACCACTCTTCCACCTTTAGCAACAATTTTTAAACGTACCTGAAAACGCATTCCATTACATCCCGTCGTATCGTCATAAACCACATGCTCTCTCCCTTCAGGATTATAATAAACAGGGTCTACATGCGCAGGTGCCTTACCTTTCATAATTAGCTCATCGCTTGCCGCTTTTTGAATACTGAAATGTAACTGGCTTTTAAGTGACGCGAGAAAACTGATCGCACCCGCTTTATTTGCAGTGAGTTTCATCACTAAGATGTTGGCAGGAGCCGAAGTAAAAACCTGCCTGGTATAGCTTACCCCGGATGCGCTGAACCTCGTTGTGGCCAATGCCGTCGATAAATTCAAATCACGGTAATACCCGCTGATTTCAGCGCCTGAAAATTCCTGTTTCAGACTTAGATCACCGATCGGAAGGTACGATTCGGTGTAAAGCCCCTGCATGTTTCTGGCTAACTTGTCTGCGGTTGAATAATCCGAATCCCGCAGCAAAGCCTTGCGGATGTCGGGCAGATAGGTTGCTGATGCAGGATTGATTACCTTTTTAACCGGTCCCCCGCTATATAGTGTACTTTCATTTAATTGTAATAGCTCATTCTTCGGGTCACCAAATATCATCGCTCCTATTTTGCCGTTACCAACAGGGATTGCCTCAACCCAACGTTTAGCCGGCCGGGCGTACCAAAGTTTCTTCACCGATTGTTGTGCGAAAAGCTTGTCGCTGCCTAAGAAAAAGAGGACCAAAAGCAACGCCCTAAAAAAAACTGTATTTCTTTTTATCATATCTTTAATCATCAATTTCGTTTCAATAAATTTTTTAATCTACAACCTTCCCTGAGATTTTAACCTCCGCCAGTCCCGCAATATCATTCCGGTCGAAAACGATGCGGATAGCCCGGCCTTCCTCATTCTTGACATCCAGTTCCTTCACTTTCTCACTTTTCCTGTTCTGCGAAAAATCGGCTAACAGGCGCCAGTTCTTCATATCATTACTGATTTCAATTTTATAGTGATAAATCGCTTCGGTTGGAAAATCGACCTTGATATTAATTACATCCAATTTCTTTTCTGTATCAAGTATCCACCACGGGTTTCGATCTGACCTTTCGGCCTTCCATGACGAAGTTTCATTACCATCAGCTGCATAACCGCTGATATGATCTTTATCCGAGCTGCTTGCAAAGGTTGGATTATTGGGTCCGAATACCTGGACCTGTACAGGAGCTCTCCTGCCCGTAAACCTGACATAGGGTTTTTCAACAGTTTCCCGAGTCCCTTTATGATACGGGTACGCACCGGTAAATTCGACCATGACTGTTGCAGGTTCTAAGCCAGGAGAAGTAGCGCGTACGATTGATTTCCCTGCGAACCAGGACCTGTATTCGATTGCCGCCTGACCATCGGCGACACGTATATCGCTTTTTGCTGAAAAATGAATGGAAGAGCCGGTTGGAAACTCACCAGGTCCAGAAACCACCCTTAAATCGATATCGGGACTGTTACTTATAGGAATACCATTGGCATCCAATACGGTAACGATAAGCTTAACGTCATCGGTCCCATCAGTCAAGGCTGATTTTTTATCTGCTTCAAGCCGTAATTTAGCCGGCACCCCCGCCTTAGGCCATACCGGAGGTGGAATGCCTTTATATGCGTTTCTGTACCAATACCACGAACGTTTGGGTAAACGAAAATAGTCTATTATACCCATTTTCCCCAATGCCTCGCCTGCAATAGAACCGTGATCGAAACCACACCAGATTGCCTGCCCGCTGCGCCATGCGTGCTTTTCTTCGCCATTATCTTTAGCCAGATCCCCCCATCCCGGTTCATATTTACCGGGACGGTCAGCAGTAGTGCTGCCATACTCGGCAACCAGGTTTGCGATACCCGGATCCTGGAAAACAGCAAGAGAACTCCCGTCGCCGTTATATCCGGCGATATCTCCGATCCGGTCGATCCGGAGACTGTCCAGGGGGCGTTGCGCACCACCGACAGCGGCCGGACGTGTCGGATCAATCCGGTGCACCAGTCCGACCAGGGATTTCAGAAGGTCGCGCGTAGGTATGATGGTATGCTTAGCCGTAAAAAAGGGTTCATTTGAAATGCTCCATACAATTATGGACGGGTGATTCCGGTTTATTCTGATCATTTCCTGTAATTCCTGCCTGACAGATGCCTCGAAAGCAGCAGTATCTTTTGTTTGAGTAGGGTATGCACTGGCATTCCAGTAGCCTTCAGGTGTGCTGTCGCTGCCTCCGATTCCCCAAAAATTGTTTTCAGCCCAGAATAACACCCCAAGTTTATCGCAGGCATCAGCAAAAGCAGGATCATGCGGATAATGCGATCCCCGTATGAAATTAAAACCAGCGTCCCTGATCATCTTTACATCCCGGTAAAATCCAGTATTAGTAACCGCGTCGCCCCAGCCTGCGTGATCCTGATGGACGTTAGCCCCCTTCAGATACAGGTGTTTCCCGTTTAGAAAGAATCCGCTGTCAGCAGTCCATTTGATAGAACGAATTCCGAATGCATGCCTTTCTTCATCAATCTTTTTAGCCCCTTCGTAAACGGTGGTCACGGCAGTATACAAATATGGATGATCAGGGGACCAAAGCTTTGGATTTCTGACCACAGGATCTGATTGTGTAACAGTGTCTGTACTATTTGGTTGCAGCGTATGATATTTTTCAAAAGCAAGAATCCTCTTACGAGCCGGGTCAAGGATAGTTGTTCTTACCCTGATCCTGGCGGAAACGGATTTGGTATTCTTTAATTCTACCTGCACATTAACCGTAGCAGATACAGGGGAAACTTTTGGCGTACTTATAAAGATGCCATAAGGGGCAAAATGCACCGGTGCGGTTATGACAAGGCGCACATCCCTGTAAATGCCACCTGAAAAAGTATGTTCACCCGCCCTCGGAGCCACATCAGCTTTCCAAACATTGTTCACTCTTACGGAAAGAATATTATCACCTGGCTTTAATGCATTTGTTATGTCCAAATTAAAACCGGTATATCCTCCGGTATGCCGGCCAACATCTTTACCGTTAACAAATACCTCGGCTTGCTGAAATACACCTTCAAAGTCCAGAGAAACCCGATTGTCGCTGATGTGTCCAATATGAAAATGCTTTCTATACCAGCCGTAGCCTACATAAAAATCCGAGGACATAAAATAAGGGATACTAAATGAATGAGGCAGCCCGATACTTTCCCACTTCGAATCATCTATTCCTTTTTTCTGAGCACCGGCTACATCTCCCAAACAGAATTTCCAGTCACGGTTAAAATTCAGAACTGTTCTGCCTGAATTTTTATTAGGCGCTATAACTTGAGCAAAGCAAATGTCAGGGGCAATTGCAAAGAGGAAGTAAAGTCCGGTTGCAATAAAAAAGAATCTGAAACTGAATGTACTGATTTTCATTAACTGGAGAAAAGTTGATTAGTTAGGATTGGGTGAATAACCATATCGTTAGTCTGTTAATGTTTTTAGAAATAATAAATGTTATTAATGATACTGACGACGGTTGTGCAATTTGTATAAATACCAGGCAACTTACGGGGGTCATTCTGTCCGAATAACGGGGGGTAATATCAATTTAGCCCTGACTGTTCACCATAGTTTTAAAAAAAACACAATTATGTTTGAAAGATTCAAATCTATACGATGAGTAATCTAGCTCATTGCCCGATATAATTACCGTTATCCAAAACACCAAAATCTGTGAGGTTACTCGGTTGTTTTACCTGCTCATTTATTTTAAGGTGGCCATTTTTTCACCGGATATTGGAATATTATCCTGGTTAAGTATCGAATTTTTTAACCGCCCCTCCCCAATAAAGTGCGTTGGTTGAAAACTATTATTAATTGAGTCAGTGTAACTACATGTAAAAGCATTTGATGTCCTATACATTGAATTTTGAAATGATGCCAACTACTAATCAGTATAGTCGTAAACCGCAATCCAACAACCCTTGTACACATTAACACAACGCAGACAATTTGCCTTGCTACTCCCCAGGGGTAGTAAACAAAAAACAATGCAAAAGAACAGTGATTGAATTCATACATTATAACTTGAACTCGGCTGATTAAGCAAGGTCATCCAGATGGTTATGTTACAAGTATAGCGGCAACAACAGTTAACGAGAGGTTGTAATGAGGTCAAAAAGGGGATACAAATAGCTATCCTACAGCCTGCCGGCAAATTAACCGTTAATTTTCAGTGAAATAATCGATTTGAATTTGATACTGGTTAACAGCTTTAATTCGACTAAAATTTGCCTTTGTTAAATGAAATAATGTGATTGTCGAAATAACGTGTAGAACCACAAATTGAAGGGAACTAACTGTGTGCTGTTTATCAACCTTGCTAAACATCTTTAAACAGGCCTTTGAACGTTATTCAAATAGAAGGTCGACTCCAACGAAGCCCAATAAGTTCTAAGGAATTTGTTTTTCCCCTAAGTTCAATTTCGCCTAATGAAATAGCGTTCAACTCCACTATGTTCAGTTGATCAATTAATACCTTTGATACGATCATACTTTCCTGATAGTGATTACAAAGTGATTGCATCCTTGCGGTTGTATTTAAAACATCACCATGGTACACAATCTCTTTTTTGACCTTTCCAACAATAGTTGCTACAGCCTTGCCTATATGCAGACCGGCTTTAAACTGAGGAGTTACACCAAATTTTTTTTGATAATAATCGCGTTTTTTTGCAATAGAAGCTTCAATATACTGAAAGCAATAAAGGCACCTGTTATTTTTAATTCCGGTTCTTCCCGGCCATGTTAAAATAACCTCATCTCCGACGTATTGATAAATTTCAGCGTGTGTTGCAAGCACGGGTACAGTTAAATCGTCAAAAAGTTCTTTAAGCATCGAACTATAAGTAATACTACCAAGCCGCTCGGCAATAGATGTGGATGATTGAAGGTCCAGAAACATGAAAATTCGTTCTTCCTCGACTTGTACATGATACCTTCCTGTAAGGTACTTAAAGAAAAATCCTGTATCCAGGAGGCTTTTAACTTCCATGAATATCGTAAAGGAAATTGCGGACAGTATTGAAAAAATAAAATCAATCCAAAAGGTTTTCTGAAAACTTGAATATAAAATATGGTTTGAAATTGAGTCGAACGGAATTTCATTGAATACAGTAAGCCAAAAAAAAATAATAAGGCTATAGGTAATGATGGAGATGAACAGCGCTTTAAGAAAGGAAAGCCTGGTGAGGTGCGAAGAAGCATACAAGCGCTCCGCGCAAAACACACTTATGCCGATCATTGCTCCGGTAAACATTGCCGGACATGCGGATTTCCAGGTAACTACAGCATGATGCTGAGTGGTAAAATAAAAATATGCTAAGCCCATGATGCACCCACCTATAAAAGAAATTAATAGGTCCTTTATCTTATGATAGACGGGTACTGATGGCTTTTTTTCCTCAAGAGGCATACTAGTTTTCTAAGATATTCACTGCGGGTCAATAACGTTTTAAAGGCGCCCTATACCCTGTTTATTCTTAACCCACGATTATACCTGACTGCGTTGGCTGTTTGTACAGTTCTACGATGGGGCCCCAAAGCGAGATGTTTTTAAGCTACTTGTTTTTAATGTATTCCGCAATTTTTTTTTAATTTTATATATCACCAGAAAATGAACGGTGAAGCTAGCTGAAAGCTGATTTTTTGTTTTGGAACAATGAAGCCTTCAGTCTAAAAAAATCTAGTGAGATTATTTGATGAGTCGTCTATATAACGGCAGTTGCTGCAACGTTGTTTTAGTTAATGTTAAAACTGATGTGGATGTATAACGAAAATTTGTACTACCATGGATAATAACATAACGGTGATCAACAGGATGGGTGTAATATATTCCCTGATCATTTCTGATACTTTTTCCATAAAATATTTGTGTCTTTTGAAATATTGTGAAATCATATAGATATGGGTAAAACGAAACAAATCCAGACTGCTCGGGTTGCTGAATCCGGCTGTGTCAAACAATTATGCAATGGGTAGAAATTTATCGCTGCCCATTGCATAATTCAACAAACGGTTATTTAAAAGGTGAATATTTTACTTAAAGAGGAATGGCATAACCAATCGTTGCATAAACACCTCTGTTTTTGACCGTACCGGCGCCCTTAGATTGGTCAGTCAAGCCTAATGAATACCTTCCATCGAGAATAAATTTACCTGTACCCACCGGGAGGGCAAGACCAGCACCCATCTGCACGCCGAAGTCAATATTTCTTGGCTTGCTGCCATATAATTGGGTGAATTTATCCTTTCCACCGAGCTGCATGGCAATGGAAGGTCCCGCGTCAACGTAAAACATATTAAAACTATATTTCGCCAGGAATGGCAACTCCAGGTAGTTAAAATTATAAGCTTTGGAGACATTTTTTAATTTGGTCCCCTTACTTACGTAGTTAATTTCAGGCTGAAATGAAAAGCCGCTTTTGCCGGCATGGATATCGAAGGCTATGCCCCCTGTAAAACCGGCTGTCGATTTTTCTCCCTGCAGTGCACTGGCTGATTGCGTTGTAATGCTAATGCCCGCTTTGGGTATAATGTCAACTGTTTGTGCTTTTGCGCTGGTTAAACCTGCGACCGAAATTGTTAGAGCTAAAATTATTTTTTTCATAATTGTTATTTTTAAACATGGCAAGTTTAGTTATGAATTCATGCTGTCCCGAGCAAAAAGTGACTGAAGTGTCAAAACATATAACTGAGATGCAGCTTTCACTGCTTGAAATTCAACTGGATTAATTATCAGCAGGAAGAATTCTGCTCTGTATCTTTATTCAACGGCTTATTGTAAACGTTAGGGATAATAACGTACCTTTTGAAGGCCTTGCTAAATTATTCCATGCCGCATCATACGCGCCCACTCAGACGTTGCTGAAGATGGTTCAGTAACCTTGCTGACTTGTTGCCTGTGTTCTTTCCGAAGCAGAAGGCCAGGAATTTGGGTCTTTTTCAAAGCGCGCATTTTCGACCGGCATCCGATCATACGGCATCATAACGCTCAGCGAGTACCTGAGCCTTTTTGCCTATTCTCTGGTAAAAAACGAAACAGTTTAGGTGGATAAACTATTGGTCTGGAGTCTGGAAAACATAGGCGAGTAACTAAAACTATGAAAAAAGTATTTTTGAGTTTACTCATTGGACTTTATTCCACCTTTTAGAATCTCGGCACGAAATTCTCTGCAAACCTTTTATCTTTATTCATTAGCCTCGTCATATAAAGTTCGTAGATACTAAGTATTGTTAGTTCACGGAAAAGAACACTCATTTTTTAAACGGATAAGTATTTTTTTGTTAACAACGATAAGCTCGCTATCAATAAAATAGATAATAGAAGTTAAATAACTTCAGACTCTTTTATTTTCAAGCCCGTCAATTGGATACCCATCCTTGTGTTTTCAGGATTCAATTTCGTTAGTTAGGTCATAAAAAAGAAAGATCCTTTATCCGCTACATTTTTGCATCAAATAATTGCAAAATGGAACAGAGAATGATAAAAATGGATAAGCCACGCTATCTTGCCCCACACAGGCCAATTTGGATAGAGTATTTTGATATTTGTCGTCAATCGTTTAGAAAGGTCAATCAAATTGGCAGAGCTTGGTTAATCATAACATTTCTTCCAGCAAGCAAAGAATAACTCTTTAATTTTCTTCCGTTGCTGGCAAAAGCTGATTTACTTAATATTGGATCATCAGGTTCTAATTAACTATAAAATTCAGCAATTTCAATACTTTAGTTCTTGCGAAAAAATTAATTAATAATAAAACTAATCGCTCAAACCCCAATTTTCTATCGCGGGAGAAATCCTTTTTGGAACTTGTAAATAATTCGTGTAACTCCGTTTGAATTGCAGACTGGATAATAAAATTCATTAATGATTTTGCCTTTTGCGGGCATAATGAAGATAATTTCCTGTAAAACTATTTTATTTTAATAGCATTGAGATTTAGCATTTACATGCTCATGATAAGAATCATTTTTTGGTTCGCCATATTAGTTTAGTCGCTGCAATCACGCTGACGGTGCCAATATTGAGCGCAATAAACAAGCCAATGGCTTGCCACACCGTCAGATCGTGCTTCTGTTGTCCGCTAATAAAGAGCCAAGAAGTTGCTGTACGAGTGAAAGTAAAGAGATAAGAATTCGCAAAATTGTTCCCCCAATGCAAACCGATAACAAGCCAAATACTTCCCGAACGTAAAAATGCTGTAGAAAACATCAAGTAACCTATGAATAAACCGGATGCATAAAACAAATCATTCACGATATTACTGCCCCATATATTATGTAAACAAATAAAAAAAATCCCGAACATCACAGTCGCAATCCATTTATTACTTAGTTCGATAAGCTTAACATAACAGTAACCTACAATAATAAAATCCTGAACTGCTGCGGTCGGCAAAACCTGCCAAAATTCTTTCAACAACAATGTACCGTCAATCGTTCGATTAAACATGATATGGTCTCCCCGTACCAGTGTCCCGACATAGAATGATAGTAAGAACGAAGTTATACCCAACACCAAACCAGCAGGTATCAATAGTAGGTGATGAACTTTCACATCAAAGCCTAAAAAACTCAGATCTCTCCCCTCGCTGCGCAGCATCACCCAAGTCACCAGGATTACCAGCACCATGCCCACCGGTACAAAAGATATATGAATAAATCCGCTGCCGATCAGTGCAGTTGCCAATAGAAAGGCACTCAAGATCAGGCGTGACATATCAGGATAAGTACGAAACCACTTTTTCATAGCAGGAGCTAAATTACTATCTTCGTTTGCGAAATAAGATAACCGAATAAAATGTCGCTTAAATGTCGTTGAATGTCATAAACGAATTATCCTCTTTGACGCGCGGGCAAACAGCCAAGCTGGTAAGGGAGGGGCGGGTTAAAAAAGCGCTGACCCAAAGGGAATTATCCGGCCTCGCCGGTATCAGTCTGCGTTCTCTTCAGCGCATTGAGAATGCTGAGGTATTACCCAGGTTTTACACATGGCGTAGGCTCGCTGAACATATTGATCTGGACTTAAACTGCGAGTATCGGTCTTCACTTGTTTCTGAGTCAATCCCTTCGATTCCCATCAAAGCGAATCTACCAAGAAAATGGATATTGAGCATCAGTTCGCTAGCAGTGATTGTCTTGTCTTTTTCAGCGTATGTCATTCAATCACCTACATTTCCCGAGACCTTATTTGAGACCTTGAATATGGTGCTTGTCGGCTGCGTAATCTATGCGGCTATTATTTATCGCGTTTGGAAATAAAACTTAAATGTGTCTAACAAACGTCTAAAGAATCAGGTTATGAGTGGGGCTACTCTTTGAGACCGCTTCGGATTCACGTCCTTAACTTAATGGCATTGGAACAGTTCCTTATCTAAATATCATAGAAACGTAGGGTATATCGTAGAAACGTACAGTGCCCCTGAATATTCCATCATCATTACCGACACATACGTTAATAATTTAGTGTTTGAAAACCATGCAGATACCTAAACCAAAGCATCTGATTGTCAAGATGGAATTGCAGTTAAAATTTAATTACAAATCCAAAATCTCCCGCTATTGCTCAGCAACAGGCGCACATTGTTGCCGCAAACAATGAATTTTTAAATCCATTTGTCAAGCATTTTCGAAACCCAACCAACGATGTAGTCAATTGCCCGCATAACTCAGTTGAAATTAATGATTACCCCGTTTTAGCAGCAATGTAATTTATAAGGAATATAATAGCCATATCATGGACTAAAAACCTTTGGAATCCATTAAAGCATAGGAAATTAGAGTTATTCTTCTGTAATATGAAATAATAAGAATGCCCCAGCGCGCCTAATTATAGGAAAGGCGGCAAATGTAAGCATTCTCAGGTCTTTCTAATGACAATTACTTCACCATTATGGCAATGAAGCTTTTGATGATACATCTATATATGATATTGTTTGCAGGTCTTGGTTTAAAAATATAGTTGCTCCCTTTTTTAAAGTGAGTTTTCGTTCAATGTTTTTATATCTGATTGCACAGACACCGCTTTTCAAAGAATGAATAATAGCCTTTTCCAATCTTCCCTTCTGCCAATATACAGCAACTTCATAATTTCCCTGCGCTTTCATTCCCTTAATAAATCCAGTTTTATAGGTTGAGGGCAAAGCTGGCAACAAATGAATATCGCCATCCTGACTTTGTACCAACATTTGAGCGATTGCGGTTGTTATTCCCAAATTGCCATCAATTTGAAATTCATCACTAAACTTACATGTAAGGTTTGGGTACAATGCTTTTGAAAAATGGCGGTCAATAACTTTTTTTACGCTATCCCCTTCCTGTAACCTCGCCCAGTAGTTGGCAGCAAAGGCCCCAATCCAACTACCGCTATTGTTTGCCTCAGTCAGTTTTCTCACTTCAATAGTTTTTCTTAGTGCAGCTGCCAATTGGGGAGTTGATTTCAGTGAAATTGAATTTCCAGGCATCAGCGCCCAGCCTTGGGGTACTTGCCCATTGGCCGCACTCGCAGGGTAAACGTCTTCTTGCCATTCCTGCAATTGATTGGTCCTTGGACTAATCTTCAATGGGATTAAATGGGCTAGTTTATCTTTGATTTGAAACAAAAATGAAGTATCCTTATCATGAACAATAGAAGCCGCAAGCAAAACATGCTCAAACAATGAATGTATCGCTTCAATATCTTCAGTAGATCCTCTCGTTGCCCACCCTATTTCTCCATTCGGTTTAAGATATTCATTTTCAAAAGATACCGACGGATTGGTCAAATAGAAACCGTTTTCATCTTTTTGTAAATTATCTATAAAAAATAGAGATGCTTGCTTTAAAATGAAATAATTTGACCGTAGAAAAACACTATTTTGAGTAAATAAATAATGTTCCCAAATATGTTCACACAACCACGCTCCGCCAATCTGAAACATCGCCCATTTTCCAGACCCGCCAACTGGCCAGGTTGTCCGCCATATGTCGAGGTTATGATGGGCCATCCATCCTTTAGAGTGGTAAAGGTTGCTTGCTGTCTTACTTCCGTCTACGGTCGTCTCTCTAATAAGTTGCAGAAAAGGCATATGACATTCACTAAGATTGGTACACTCCGCAGGCCAGTAATTTATCTCAGCATTACAATTTAATGTCCAATTTGCACTCCAGGCCGGTTGTAGATTGTCGCTCCAAATACCCTGTAAATTTGCGGGTTGGCTCCCAGGACGGGATGATGAAATAAGAAGATATCTTCCAAACTGAAAATATAAACCTGTTAACCCAGGATCGTTATCAGGTTTATAATTTTTTATTCTTTCCTCTATAGGTAAATTTGAATATTCTGAGCGACCCAAATCAATCTCAACACGCCCGAATAATGAGGAATAATCATTTATATGTTCATTTAATAATTGAGAAAAGCTTTTCGTACGGACTCCTGATAAATATCCACTACAAGTCTTTTTTTCGTCCTTTCCTTGCGTAAATGGCTTTTTGTCAAACCCATTAAAACTAGTAGCAGCAGTAAAAACGATGGTCATTTCTGAGGCATTTGTTATAGCTAAGGTTTTTGCAGTACTAGTAATCCGGCCGTTTGTAGACTGAATTAAAAGTTTGCCCTGAAAACGCATTCCCTCTCCAGCTATGTAAACCGGCTCCTTTTTCCCTTCATAACTAGGATATGCATGTATGGGTGCCTGGCCGTTAATGATAAGCTGATTTTTTTCAGCGTGGGTTTCAAAATGGACTAAACTCTCCAAACCAAACGAGCAATTTATAGATTTACTTTTGCTACATTTTATGCGCATTATAATAGCCTGAGAAGGATAGGATACAAATAATTCCCGTTTAAAGTGGTCCCCATTCTGGTCATATTCAACAGTAAGTAAAGCTTTGCTTAAATCCAGCTTGCGTTTGTAGTTTGAGAACTTACCACGACTGCCGAAATTCATCATAATATCTGCCATTGGAAGATAGCATTCATTGTTGGGGCCCAAAAGCTTGGAATTTATAATTTCCTCTGCTTTTACATTATCGCCCTGATTCAGTAACTTTCTAATTTCTGGCAAATATTGTGCTGCTTCTGGATTCTGAAGGTTTCTAGGTTCGCCAGACCAAAAGGAGCTCTCATTAATTTTGATCCGTTCATCGTTTACCCCCCCATAGACCATTGCTCCCAGACGGCCATTCCCGAGTGGTGTGCATTCATGCCAGTTTTCGGCTGGATGCTTGCTTAAAATAACAGTAGTATTTGAATTAGATATTTTAACCTTTTTTTCGGCATTTGCCCCATTTATATTTAGACCGATACTTACTATTAGGCTGAAGACAAGTTTCCAGTTAAATTTCATTTAGAATAATTGTGTTTTTTTATTTTATAACGTCGGAATAAAAAGTTAACTCTAATTGTATTATCTAATGCATTCCGGATAACATTAGATATAACTGCATCAATCAGAAATTCCACTTACTGCTGTGCCCCAGGTGTATATCCTTTTTATTGCCGAATTTTTTTTCAAATTCTCTATCGCTTGTCTGGTAATTTTAGTTTCATTTAAATTAACGGCCTCCAGATGTTTTAATGCCACCAGTTCTTCACTGACCTTATCCGTTACAGGATTTTTTTCGAGCCGCAGTTTTTCCAGGTTAGTAAATGATTTAAGCAGGGTAAGATCATTATCCGTAAAATTATTCCCCGATAAATTAAGCCAAATAATATTTTTGGCAAGGGGTGTCAGATCATTTTTAATGTTTACTATTTTTATTCCCGAATTTATGGGGAGGGTTACATCAAGCATTAAAGGCTTTTGCAACATTATCCGTACCATAAGTCCTTTTGTACGTAAATGATTAACCAAGGTCGTGTCAGCTTGCAACGGAATGTCCTGGTTAACACCCGGTAAGTTTTTTTTTTCATCGCCCTGACCCGGAGTATCTTTATTGAAACCTAAATAAGCACCTATTTTCGGTTTAATATTATCAGTATATTTAAGCTGGGCTATCATTTTACCATCTACCGCATTAGCCTTTTCAATCCACCATTTAATGATTTGCACTTCCGTTTCGGTCAGCGGGGGATTACCGTCAGCAGGCATAAAATCTTTATGCCCCGGATCAAGTGTTACCCGTTTAAACAATTCACTTTCATAAGGCTTTCCGGCTACAACTGCGGCACCGGTGTTACCGCCTTTAAGTAGGGTTTGCAGAGTTTCAATAGAAAAGTGACCTTTTTGTTTACCTCCTTGATGGCATCGCGCACACTTTTGTTGAAGGATAGGCGCGACAACATCCTCATATATCATGGCCGTTGCAACACTAGCTGGTTTATCCCGTACCTCCTGCTGTAGTATACGCATGGAAAGATAATCGCTACCGTGGGTAAGGCTCGCTCCCTGATGACCGCTATAGCTCAGCAGCAAAATCAAACCAAAAAGTAATACAGAAAACAATTTACCGGGAATAAACATTTCTTTTTTGACCCGTCCCGTTGATATAAAGTACATAAACCCGGAAATCGCAGCGAGCATAATACCCGAAAACTTATGATGGTTCAAAGTTGACAGATCGTAATCGCCAGATCGGGAAAGGATATAGCCAAAAACGCAGGCAAAAACTGCTGAAATAAATCCAATAAGTAAAGTTACAGATCCAGCATGGCTTAAGTTCTCATATTTTTTTGAATAGGCCAAAATATTGAAAATCCATGCCAGCAAAATAAAACCAATAGGAAGATGCACAATAAGCGGATGCAAATGGCCTGAAAATTCAGTTATATTCCCCAGTATCATACACGCGTTAATTTTATCGGTGCTGTATGGTAAGCGTTCCATTGGCACACATATACATTTTTATCTTCATCGACACAAACATCATGACCATGTTGGAAAATTGGATTTGCTGCCTGCAGCGTTTGTTGCAATAAACCATTCTTATACACAGGCGCTGCCCCTCCCGGATTCGACACTACTTTATCGTTGGCATCAAGTACTGTTATAAAGCCCGAGTAATCAAAACGTTTACCCCCAGCATTTTTTGACCAGCATACACCGGCGTAGATATTTGAATCATTAACTACAGCTCGGCATACATACATTCCTGGCATATCAATACGCTTAATGAATTTCCCATCGAGTGTAAATACTTTAAAACAATTTTCTTCGCGAGAGGTACATATCAGCGTAGGATTGTTCTTGTCGCGGGTATCAACACTTACGCCATGGGCATTAATTAAATTATGATCAATGTTGGTATTATGGTGACCTCCAAAATGTCTAATATATTGTCCTTTGCTGTCATACTGGATAATATAGTCAGATCCGTAACCATCGGCCACGTAGATATCACCGTTCGGCGCTACTGCGGTTTCAGTGGGTTTAAATGGTTCATCATCTTTATATATACCAATAGTACGGGGGTGACCAATAGTAAATATTAGTCTACCGTCAAGGGTCGTCTTTAGCACCTGACCTGATTGACCGTAATAATTGCCAGTTCTGTCTAAAGCCCAGCCACAATCAGTAAGCAATAAGAAATCTTCATTTCCTTCCTTACTGATGGTTAACCCATGCCCACCGGGCAATGATGTGCCCCAGTAATCTATTAATCTGCCGGACTTATCAAATATCAGAATGTTGTTATGGGTATGGTCGCCAAGCATAATAAGGCGGCCTTTACTGTCTTGTACCATTTCATGGCAGTTGGCGAGCGGATTACAGTTCACGCTAATTTTTGCCCAGCCTTTATCAGCTTTGTAGGTAAATTCACCGTGGCCTATGGTTTGATCGTCTGGTCGCCTGTTTTTATGTAATATAGCAAAGCTTTTTGTCGGCTCAGTTGCTACTAAAGCCGATACGAGGGCCGTATTTTTTATAAAATTTCTACGCGATTCTTCCATGTTATATCTATTAAATTGTTCGGAGTTAACACTATGACAATATATCTTTAACAACTTTTCCCTCAACATCTGTCAGGCGGAAGCGCCTGCCCTGAAATTTATAAGTAAGCCTTTCATGGTCAATACCCATCAGGCGCATCAGCGTGGCCTGAAAATCATGCACATGTACCGGATCTTTGGTAATGTTATAACTAAAATCGTCGGTTTCACCATAAGTGATGCCGGGTTTTACACCTGCACCCGCCATCCACATGGTAAAACAGCGTGGATGATGATCGCGCCCGTAATCATTTGCCGTAAGTTTTCCCTGCGAATACACGGTGCGGCCAAATTCGCCACCCCAAATCACCAATGTATCTTCCAGCAAACCGCGTCTTTTCAGATCTTTGATCAGCGCAGCTGTAGCCTGGTCAGTGGCTTTACACTGGGTGGCAATGGCCGACGGTAAATTAGTGTGCTGATCCCAGCCCTGGTGATATAGCTGTACAAATTTCACATCTTTTTCAAGCAGTTTGCGGGCCAGTAAGCAATTGGCAGCATATGTGCCTGAATCACGACTATCAGGCCCGTACATTTCAAACACCTCGTTAGGTTCATCGGCCATACTCATTACTTCGGGTACTGAGGTTTGCATCCTGTAGGCCATTTCATATTGCGATATCCTTGCTTCTACCTCAGGATCACCGTAGGCTTGATTTTGCAGCTGGTTTAATTTTGACAAGTATTCCAGCATCTCTTTCCTGTCCTTACCGTCATAACCATCGGGATTATTCAAATACAGCACAGGATCTTTACCGGCCCTGAACTGTACACCCTGATGTTTGGATGGCAGAAAGCCGTTACCCCATAACCTGGCATACAACGGCTGATCTTTTTGCCCATTTTTGGAAACCAGTACAATAAAGGTAGGCAGGTTATTATTGTCAGACCCCAAACCGTAGCTGATCCACGAACCTATAGATGGCCTGCCCGGAAGCTGGTTACCCGTCTGGAAGAATGTAATAGCCGGATCATGGTTAATAGCCTCTGAATGCATGGATTTGATGATACAAAGATCATCAACCACCTGAGCGGTATGCGGCATCAGTTCGCTCATCCAGGTTTGGCTTTCGCCGTGCTGGTTAAATTTATAGTATGACGGCACCATGGGCAACACGCTTTGATTGGCGCTCATCCCGGTAAGGCGTTGCCCCTTGCGCACCGAATCGGGCAGATTTTGACCCAGCATAGAAGTTAGCTTAGGCTTATAATCAAACAGCTCAAACTGCGATGGCCCGCCGCTTTGAAACAGGTACACTACCCTCTTAGCCTTTGGCGCGAAGTGTGGTAAAGCCCTAAGAATATCGGCCTCCAGGTCGCCTTGTGCAGCGCTCATGGCAGCTTTAGGCGAACTGCCGAAAAGACTGTTACCAAACAGTGATCCTACGGCTAATGCCCCCAGACCCAGCGAGGTTTTGGTTAAAAAATCGCGCCGGTCAAGTTTTTTATTGAGTGCGTCAAATTCAGGTGTATGCAACCTGAACTCTTCATCATGATGAAAATTCGACATGCCTTTCTATCTTTTGGTTAATGATGCGTCAGAATTTAATATAGTGCTGGCAATAACCGTATTGGCGGCTATCAGGGCGCTATCCATTTTTTTATCCACTTTATATTGACCTGTATTGAGCCAGCCATTTTCCTTTTCAGGATGTTGTTTGAATTTTTTAAGCTCTATTTGTTGCAGTGTGAGCAACAGATCAACCTCTTTGGGTAATGGCGTACGGCCGGTGAGTTTACGATAGGTGTTCTTTATAGCCGTGCGACTATCATTTGACCGGCTTATCTGCTCGCCCATTACTTTGGATGCTTCCACAAATGTGGGGTCATTAAGTGTTACCAACGCCTGCAATGGCGTATTAGTTGGCTGCCTGCGCATAATGCAATAACTGCGTGAAGGAGCATCAAATGTGGACAGCGTTGGGTTGGGCACCGATCTTTTGATCACCACGTATAAACTGCGGCGATAAACGGCCTTGCCCGTATCAGGTGTGTAAGTAGTGTTGTTTATCTCCCAAAGCCCTTCCGGCTGGTAAGGCTTTACACTTTTACCCCCTATCTGCGTATTTAACAGTCCGCTGGCAAATAAGGCATTATCCCTTATCATTTCGGCCGTCATACGATATGAGGGACCGTGCGACAAGAAGCGATTTTCTGCATCTTTTTCAAAGGCATCTTTACTGGCACGGGAATCCTGACGATAGGTTGCCGACATCACCATCAGCTTATTCAATGCCTTAACATCCCAGCCCGATTCTACGAATTTAACCGCCAACCAGTCCAGCAATTCCGGATGACTTGGCATTTCACCCTGGTTGCCAAAATCCTCAGCCGTTTTCACTAATCCTACTCCAAAAAAGTTTTGCCAAAAGCGGTTCACAGCCACTCTTGCCGCCAGTGGGTTATCGGGATTGGTTACCCATTGCGCCAGGCCATACCTGTTTTTAGGCAGATTTTTAGGATATGGCAATATGGCTTCGGGCGTGTTGGGGAAAACCTGCTCGCCTGGCATATCATAATTACCTCTTTTTAGCAGGAATGATTTTTTAGGTTTGGGCATTTCCTGCATCACCATCAACTCATCAATATTTTCGGTTGAATCAGATAATGTGGTGCGCAATACCTTTAATTTCTGTTCTTCTGCCTTCATATCCGGGTCAATGGCGGCTAAGTAATAGCTTTTTAACGTATTAATATCAGCAGCAGATAAGGCAGATTTGTCTTTACCTGCAATGGTTGCCCAGTTTGCTTTTTGAGCCAGGGTTTTAACTTCAAAAGGTGTTAGGGTCCGATTGTAAACAGCAATATCATCGACTTTGCCATCTTTAAAGCCACGACCGCGCCACCAGCCACCAATTTGCAGGCCGGGTTGTGCGCCACCGCCTATGAACAGGATATCTTTAGTGAGCTGATCCATGGTGGTTTCCATTTTCATTTCGGCCCCGTTCATATACAATTTAAAACCCGCTGCTTTTGATGAGCCATCATAAGTTGCCGTAAGCTGGATCCATTTATCGCGCGGCACATCGTCAATACTAACTTTGGTAATGGCGTTTGAAGGCCCGGTGTGCGCCATGTTCAATTCCAGCTTGTTATTTTTAAGATACAAGTGATAGCCCCTGAAGTTATACAAACGCTCGGCGCTGCTTTTATGAAAAATAACACCTTCGGTAAGTTGTTTGGGGATATTAACCCAAATACCCACACTAAATGGTTCCGATTTCCGAAAAACCCCTACCTGGTTCAGATCGAGCCAGGTGTCACCATTCAATACCAAATCTTTACCATTGCCTTTGTTTTCAAATACTTCTACATCACCTGGCAACCCGGTTTCGCGTTTCATTAAACCGGCTTGTTTGCTATTGATATTGTTAACCAGATTACCCTTATCAAAATTGTAATAAGCCTGCACACCGTAGTTAGGTATTTTGTCGGCAGCTAATTTTTTATAGTCGCCGGCATTCAGCCATTTTTCAAAACCAGCATTGGCCCTACTTTGGGCAAGGGCAATGTTATGCTGTTCCTGCGAAATATTGTTGTTTATAAACTGCAGTATTTTTTCCTTTTGTTTGGTGGGCAGCATCAGCGTTGGCGTGGGCAAGGCATCGTCCCAGGAGATCTGGCCTGCTTCTTTTACATTATTAAAAAAGCTGAATAGCTGGTAGTAGTTTTTTTGCGAAATAGGGTCAAACTTATGATCGTGGCATTTGGCGCAACCCACCGACATGCCCAGCATGGCTGTACCAAAAGTATTGGTACGGTCAATCACGTACTCGGTCTGAAACTCCTCCTCCACTATACCACCCTCCATATTTTGCGGATGGTTACGGTTAAAGGCGGTCGCGATGATCATATCGCGGGTTGGGTGCGGCATCAGATCGCCGGCCAGTTGCCATTGGATAAATTTATTATAAGAAAAATTGGTATTAAAAGCCTTGACCACCCAATCGCGGTATGGTGACATATCCCTTAACCGGTCAACTGTATAGCCATGCGAATCAGCATAACGGGCCACATCCAACCAGTCAACAGCCATTTTTTCGCCGTAATGAGCTGAATTAAGCAGGCGGTCAACCTGTTTCTCATAGGCATTGGGCGAATTATCCTTTAAAAAATCATCTATTTCCTTTATAGTTGGTGGCAGGCCAGTTAAATCTAATGAAACACGGCGCAACAGTAATTCCTTATCGGCCTGTTTAGATGGCTGCAGCTTTTTCTGCTCCAGCCTGGCGAGTACAAAATTGTCTATCGGGTTATTAGCTGTCCAGTCTTTATTATCCGCCTCAGGCACATCCGGTTTTACAGGTCTCACAAAAGCCCAGTGCGGTTTATATTTTGCCCCGTCCTTGATCCATTTTATCAGGATAGCTTTTTCTGTAGCAGTCAGGGTATGATGTGATTCGGGCGAAGGCATCATATATTTAGGATCATTTGACAGAATGCGGTGAAAAAATTCGCTTCCTTCCAGGTTTCCGGGGTCAATGGCTACTTTGCCTTTATCTTCGGGTAGATCGGCATAAGCAAATTTGGCTATATCCAATCGTAAACCGGCTTTTTGTTTGGCTTTATCAGGACCATGACATGCAAAGCATTTATCAGAAAGAATGGGCTTTACATCTATATTATAATCCAGCGATTTGGGCAAAGCGTTGTAAGCCTCCTTTACATCTGAAGGCAAATCAACAGATGATGAACTAATATATAATGCGGCTACCAACACCACTAAGGCGCCAAGAAATATAAAAAACAGCCTTCGCATAAGGTGAAATTTACTCGGTTTATAATTTATAAAGCTACATGGAGAAAATGGATTAAAATTTCACAAAGACAACATAAGTTTACACAAAGCCGACTTTTTCATAAAAACTTATCGTGATTATTTTTAAATTGCAAATGCTATATTATTATGAACATGAGCATTTTAAAGTCGACATTTGCCCTAATGAACACGGATCATGTTAAGTTGAACAAAAACTGGAATTTCAAAAATGTGACCAGCACTTTTTACCGCTTATATTTTATTGATGGTGGTGAAGGTAAATTATATAACACTACGGAAGCTTTCAGACTCGAAAATGGTTATTTATATTTAGTACCAAGTTTTACAACCTGTTGTTACTATTGCGATAGCTATTTAAGCCAATATTACATATCATTTGTCGAAGAATCGGCAGATGGTTCATCGCTATTTTCGTCAAACAGAAAAATATTTAAAATAAAAGCTACAGACGATGATATTGCATGCTTTAAAAGAATACTTCATTTAAACCCGAACAGGGGCTTGAACATTTCAAATAATCCCAAAGTGTATGAAAAACGTCCGATATTAAAAAACTTTATCGCGTTGAATGAATTTATGCCTATTGCTGCATATGTAGAAACCAATGGATTATTATTGCGGTTACTGTCCAAATTCTTGGCGCCTGATTTTTTTTTAATAAAGGATAAAAGCATTATTCATTCTAAGATTTCTGATGCCATAAATTATATACAAACCAATTTACAGTTGACGATTACAGTAGCTGATTTAGCAAATAGGGCCAGTTATAATCCTGATTATTTTTCGAGGCTTTTTCATGAAAATACAGGGGAACGCCCACTCACCTATCTACAATCTAAAAGAATTGAAAGGGCGCAGTTATTATTAACCACCACAAGCATGACATTTTACGAAATCGCAGTAGAAACAGGATTTGAAAATTTAGCTTATTTTTCGCGTGTCTTTAAAAAGCGAGCTGGACAAACTCCAAGCGCTTATAAAAAAGGCAGCATGATTATATAAGTTAGATTATTCATAAAAATTGGATTATACGATAAAAGGTTATACTTTATAAAATACAGCTTTTTATATAGCACCTTTTTCGTCAAAAAACGCTACAAAGTTTACGTTCAACTGTGTATCGTGCATTTTAATAGCCTAACTCGAAACAGTTGCACCAAGCACATTAAACCGCACAATGTCAGCACATCCTGGCGTGTGCCACCACCGCCACTGTGGTTAAAAACTTTATTTCATCCATATTCCGAACAATTTTACCAGTGCAAAAAGCTAATGATCCACATCAATTTCAGTGTGTGTAAAACCTTGCTTACCCCACTGCCTAACATATTAGCTGATCGACTACACCACTTTCTCTTTATAAGTCTTATTTCGTCAGTAAGCCAAAGGCTTTACCAACGCTTCCTGCAATACTTCTATATTGTAGTTTTCGCAAAACACCAACTGTATTAACAGCCTGTAATTGGTTGTATCAATGTTTCAGCAGGACGGAAGTAGCCATTAAAGCATGCGTCCTGCCGTTCGCTTACATCGCTTATCCCTATTAATATACGTTTCGTCTTTGTTAAAGCTGCTGCTGCATCCTTTACATTGGTGGTCGTACGAAGGCCGCCATCTAAAATATCTCTTTGCTCTATACTAACCAGACACCGTACATGATTCCGATAGGCATTCTTAGGAAATGAGACCATGGCGAATTAATGCGTGGCCGGTCTAAACCCTGCACGTTTATGCGTTTCACCATAGCCGGGGAATTCCATCGCCGCCCTGAAGGTCAGCAAACCGCGATTATCATATTGTCACTTGCCCAGAGCGCTCACCGGCAGGAGATTTTAGCCCAACCTTATCGCGGTTGCCGGCAGATAAACAGCTTTTAAGATATTGCAAATGAAACCAATCCTCATGCCATCATATCGGCTGAATATTCTGAAAAACCCGGAGCAGTTCAAGGACTCTTTAAAATACCGCCCTGCCTCAGCAGTGCGGAAAAATCTTATCGATCAGTCGATACCCCTATCATCTTCATTGACAAACTCTTTCATTTTCAAGCCGTCATTTGAGTATCCATTATTGTGTTTTCAGTATACAATTTAGTCAGTTAAGTCACAAAAAAAAAGGAAGAGCCTTCATCCGATACATTTTTGCATCAAATAATTGCAAAATGGAACATATAATGATAAAAATACAAACCCTAAAAAATATCCCGAAGGTGATTGCCATCGTATTGTTTTTTGCGGCATGTACCGACAAGAAAGAAAAGTCAAATGAGGAAACAGGCAATGCCATATCTGTACAAACAGAAACCGTATCGTCCACCCCAAAAACTAATGAAATAACTTTCAGTGGCAATGTTGAAGGGACTACTACTGTCAAACTCGGCTTTATGGTGCCGGGCAAAATCAATCTGATCGCAAGCAAGGTAGGACAGCTTGTCTCCAAAGGACAACTGGTAGCAAGCCTGGAGGCCACTGACTACACACTTAATAAGCAGCTTGCCGACGTACAGTTGAACGAAGCGAAGGATGAGTACAGGCGTTTAAAAATACTACATGACAAAGGGAGCCTAAGCGAAAGCGACTTTTCAAAAATTAGCACTTCGCTGCAAAAAGCGGAGATACAACAAAAGCTTACAGTAAAGAATCTGAGTGATGCCAGGCTGTTCACGCCAATAGACGGAGTACTATTAAGCAAGCAAGCCGAAGTGGGCGAAATCATTAGCGCCGGCACACCGCTGTTTGTGGTCTCTGACATCAGGAAGGTAACGGTGCTGGCGTTTGTGCCGGAAGGAGAGCTAAGCGGATTACATATAGGTCAGTCAGCAAGCATTAACATTGCGGCGTTGGGCAAAACCTTTTCCGGCCAGATAACAGAAGTCGGCGCAATAGCCGACGCGGCGTCCAGGGCTTTTACGGTAAAGATCGGATTGGATAACGCAGGGTTGCATATACGCCCGGGGATGATTGCCGAAGCCAGAATTATCTTTAACGGGCAGAAAAAAGGGATCCTGCTGCCGGTAGAAAGTATCATAAACGACTCCGGCAACCAAAGCTATGTCTATGTAGCAGATAAGACTGGCGGAAAAGCCTTCAAACGTAAAGTGAGCCTGGGCAAAATGTCGGCAAATAAAATCGAAATCGTCTCCGGACTTTCGGTCGGCGAGACAGTCGTTACATCAGGCCAAACCAAACTTTCTGATGGGGCCTTAATAACAATTGCAAGGTAAACAATCCGGTGGACCCGAAAAAAAATACAGGGCGATTTCCAGCAGCCAGGTTTTAGCCGCCGTCTCAAACTAATCGCCTTTGTGTTTCCCAGCTATCTAAAACCAAAAACAAGCAAGAAAATGAATTTTATAGAAGTAGCACTTAAATATAAGCAGGTTACGCTGGCCGTTTTGCTCATGCTATTCGCGGTGGGTGTAAACTCGCTGTTGAATATGCCTCGTCGGGAAGACCCTAAGATAACAATTAGAACCGGCCTGGTCATCGCTTCCTTTCCCGGGGCGTCGGCTGCACAGGTAGAAGAACAGGTTACCCAGAAACTGGAACAGTACCTTTTTCAATACGAAGAAGTTGACAAGACCAAAACCTACTCTACCTCAAAGGATGGAATGGCGGTCATCAATGTAGAGCTGTCCGAAAACGTAAAACAGCCTGATATCTTTTGGAACAAATTAAGACATCAATTCCTGCTTGCCAAAGAAGTTGATCTGCCCGCAGGTGTACAGGGCCCGATTGTTGACTCAGACTTTGGTGATACTGAAGCTATCGTTATTGCCCTTGAGAGTAAGGATGCCAGCTATGAGTCTTTAAAAGACTATACCCAAAAGGTAGAAGATCAGGTCAGGACGCTGCCACAGGCCTCAAAAGTTAAGCGTATTGGTGAACAAAAAGAAGAAGTTGTGGTGTCTTCTACATCCGGCAAATTGGCTCAATACGATGTTAATATGATGCAGGTGGTACAGTCACTGCAGTCGCAAAATAGCATTGATGCCACCGGAGAGATCAAAACAGGGAGTAGTAAGACACCACTCTACACCAATGGCTATTTTCATACCGAAACCGATCTGGCCAGTTTAATCGTTGGAACATCGGCTACAGGTTCACCTGTAAAAATGAGTGACATAGCGACCTTGAAAAGAGGGTATGCGGAACCCGAAAGCATTATTACGGTCAACGGCAGCAGGGCCATTCTACTATCCATACAAATGCATGAAGGCAATAACATTGTCGATTTCGGGAAAGATGTAGAAAAAAAGATAGCAGAAGCACGGAAACTGATCCCTTCGGATGTGAAGATCATTACACTGGTATCGCAACCCAAGCTGGTCGATGAAAGTATTTCGCATTTCATCAAAGAATTTTTTCTCGCTATAGTATCGGTTATCGTCGTGGTCATTCTGCTGCTCCCATTCCGTATTGCATCGGTAGCGGCCATGGCCATACCAATGACTGTGGCGCTAACGTTTGCCATTTTAAACACACTGGGCATTGAATTACACCAGGTATCGCTTGCCGGGCTCATCCTGGTACTGGGAATGGTGGTGGATGATGCAATCGTAATTGCGGATAACTATGTAGAATTGCTTGACGAGGGTATTGACCGATGGACCGCGGCCTGGCGCAGTGCGCATGATCTGCTGATACCGGTACTAGCCGCAACTGTTACCATTATTGCTTCGTTTATGCCTTTAATACTTATTAAAGGTTCTACCGGAGAGTTCATATTTACTTTGCCGATTACAGTGGCTGTTGCCCTTATTTCGTCCTACTTTGTTGCCTTGTTCCTGACTCCTTTACTTTGTTATACGTTCATAAAAAAAGGATTACACCAGCATAACGATCAGGCCGAGGGGCAAGAGAAAAAAAGACAGAAAAAATCTGCTCTTACCTATATGCAGGACGCTTATAATGCGGCGTTAGGGTGGTGCGTAAAACATCCTGTGCTAACAATCCTTACCAGCATTACATTTGCCTTCCTGACAGTTGTCATATTTAAGCTGGGGGTACGCGAGTTGTTCTTTCCTCCCGCTGAACGCAATCAATTTGTGGTCGAATTATGGATGCCTACGGGTACCAAACTGGAGAAAACCAATTCGGCTATTTTAAAAGCTGAACAGTTAGTAAAAGATGATAAGAGGGTAATATCCTTCGCCACCTTTACCGGCACATCAGCACCGAGGTTTTACTACAATTTTACGCCGGAAGTCCCTACAAGTAATTATGCATTGATACTGGTAAACACGACCAATGCCCAAACTACCGAAGAAATGGCTGAAGAGCTAACCGGAAAAATGAGGGGGCTGATACCGGACGGAAGATTTTTTGTAAAGCTAATGCAGCAGGGTACCGATTTAAAAGCCCCGGTGGAAGTCCGCATCATTGGTGATGATGTAACGCGGTTAAAAACAATTGCAGTACAGGTAGAGGATATCATGAAGAAGGCCAAGGGTAGCCGCCTGGTACGAAGTGACTTTGGTGAGGATCACTATGGTATACAGGTTACCCCTAAAGAAGAAGGAAAACGGCTGGGCTTTACCACATCCAGCATTGCACAATCGATTTACACAGGCTTTACGGGTGCATCCATCTCTACGATGTATGAAGGTGATAGTCCTATAAACATTCTGTTCCGGCTAAATCCCGACGCCCGCAAAAGCACAAGCGATCTACAGAATCTGTACATCACCTCCCCTGTTAATAATGCAACCGTACCATTAAGGCAGATAGCTGACCTGACCCCGCAATGGCAGAGCGGCAAGATCATGCACCGCAATGGCATGAAAACACTGACAGTTCAAAGTGAAACGAAGTCGCATGTGTTACCGGCCGAACTGCTTGAAGAAATAAGACCGGCTGTTGACAGTCTGAAGTTGCCAGGCGGCTATCGCATAGAATATGCCGGTGAAGAAGGCGGTAAAGCAGAGGTGGAAAATGACCTGATCACTGCATTATCCATCAGCATGGTGTTGATATTTCTTATTCTTTTATTTCAGTTCAGAAACCTGAAAGAAGTATTTATTATCATGACAACTATTCCCCTGAGCCTGTTTGGCTCTATTCTCGGACTTGCAGTTACCGGCAATAATTTCAGTTTCACAGCATTCATAGGACTTGTATCCTTATCAGGCATCGTGGTTCGCAACGCCATTATATTGGTCGATTATACCAATGTGCTTCTCAAACAGGGTCTGGACATAAAGACCGCAGCAACTGAGGCCGCTAAGCGACGATTGCGTCCTGTTTTTCTTACCGCCATGGCAGCTGCAGTCGGGGTACTTCCGATGATTATTTCTAAATCGCCCATGTGGGCCCCCCTGGCCAGCGTACTGTCCTTCGGAGTGGTTTGGAGCATGGTAATGGCCCTGCTTACGGTGCCGGTTATGTATATAGGGGTGATTCACCCCAGTGATAAAAAAGACATTTTACAGGACAATAAAACAATTATAGCAAATGAAGCATAATATGAAAAAAATCAGCCTCCTGCTATTGACGATATTGTCATTCGGTTCTTTCCGCTTATCTGCACAGGTAGTCTATTCGCTGCAACAGCTGAAAGATGCTGCCGGGAAGAACAGCCATCAGCTGGCTATTAAAGAATACCAGGTGCAGGAAAAAATCAGTAAGCTAAAAGAAGACGAAATAAAAAAATATCCTGCGGCAACACTCGACGGAACTTATCAGTACAATTTCAAATTACCTGATATTACTGTACCTGCGGGTGCACTGGGTTCTGTAAAAACAGGTAATGGAGATACCCAGCTTTTGCCGGCGCAATCCAGCAATTTTGCCGTGGGACAGAAAGGCAGCTATAACGTGGGGCTTAATCTTTATCAACCCCTGTCGCAACAATTCAAAATAAATACAGGGCTTGAGATAGACAAAACTGATATCAAGCTGATACAAAAAGAGAAGGAGAAAACGGTACTGCAATTAGGGCTTGAAATTGAGCAACTATATTACGGAACACTTATAACCCAAAAGCAAAGCGAAGCGGAAGCGGCCAGACTGGAACTGGCCAAAGCCAGGCTGAAAGACGCCGAAGGGGCGTTGGCAGCCGGCAAAACCACGGGGGTCAATCTTGCCGGTTTGCGGGCTGATATAGCGGGCGAAGAACAAAGCCTGTTAAAACTTGACATTCAGGTACAGGATTATCTGGGCGAACTGAGCAGGATTACCGAGCTGGATTTAACTGGCGCAAAACTAATGGAAGCCGAGCCTGACAATTCAGTTCCTGAACCTGTAGAGGCTTATAAGAGTTCGTCCTTTGGCAACCCTGATATGGAAATAGGCAGGCTGAATAAGGAAAAGGCGTTATTGGGAATAAAAGCGGCCAGGCAAAGCAATATACCAGATATCGGAATTATAACTGGCTATTATGTCCAACAAGGCAGCCCTGTATTACCTCCTAGCAGCCCGTACGTGGGCATTAGCCTAAAATGGAACCTGCAGGATCTTTTCTCTAATAAGCAGGTGCAAAACCAAAGGGTTTTCCAGTTAAAGCAGGCTGAAGAAAGTCTGATTTATACAAAACGTCAAATAGACAGCGATATAGACAAAACCTGGCGCAAAATAAAACAGTCGGGGGCGTTAATTCTGGCAGCAAAAAAACTGGTAGCTTATCGTAGGGATGCACTGAAAGAGCAGCAGGACAGGCAAATTGCGGGGCTCGATATCAAAACCGCAATGCTGGAAACGAAGTTGAGGCTATCCGAGGCAGAAGTGAATTTATATTCCGCGCAATTATCTAATGTCATCGCCATTGCAGAGCTCAGGAATTTAGCCGGACAAATCAAGTAACAGGCAGCCACTACATCGGTAAGTACCCGGCTGTCGGTTTACACAAAGCCAGTTAAAATAGTAACTGCACAACAAACACTTTAAATTTAATATGAGACTGATAAAAATAAAGAAGCAGCATTCAATTGCCAGACATAAAATAAAAAAGAGTTTTTTTGTTACGCTGATGTCTATCGGCGCTTTAGCATCGACCGCCTGCGCACAAAGCGTTGATGATCCGGCAGCCCGCAAATTGTACCTGGATTTTGGCGGTTCGGTCGGCCTTTTTATTCCTTACAATCAGGTTAAAGGCCAAAATACGCTGACAGGTTCGAATGCAATGACTGCTCTTCAGCTTAACTATCACCAAAATTACTTTGTCAAATTACAATTCGGGCAAACAACAGTCAATTTCAAATCCCAAAGTAACCTTGGAGCCATTAACTCGTCTATTAACGCTCAGGCGAATAGCTCCAACCTTGGTTTAGGCTTTGGTTACCAGCACAGTTTTGGCCGGTGGCAGCCATTTGTCTTAGCCGGTGTTGGCACATCATTTATCGATGTACCCACGACGTCATTTGATGTGAAAACTAACGCAGTCAACTATAGTACATTCTCGGGCACCTATCTCTATATTAATGCGGGGGCAGGTATTAACTACAAGATATCGAAGTCGTTCATATTATTTCTGGAAGCACAGGGATCAACAATACCTGAACTTCCAAATAAATCAAGTACGCATCTGAGCGGTATCAGCACCATGGCCGGTATTAAAGCACCTTTATAGTTCATCTTAATAATTATAGCCATGTATAAAAAAGTTATTATGACCACCATATTTTCAGTGTTTTTTGGTTTAATTTCACAAGCTCAGCAGGCAGCTATTACAGGTAAGTGGATAACCCCGGATAAAGATGTTATCGAGTTTTATGCGGAAGGCCAGGTAATAACGGCCAAACAAATCGGTACTGAAACAGAAAAAGATAAAATTTACAACAATAAGACTATCGCAAAAGAGCTAAAATCAATTTCTGCAAAGGTTTTCGAAGGAATTGTGATTGATCCGAAAGACAATAAAACCTATCGCGGTCGTTTCACGATCAGTGAATCCGGTACAGAATTAAACCTCAAGGTAAAGTGGGGCTTCCTCAGTTTCAATGAAACGTGGAAACGGGTAAATTGATTTCCGCCTATTATTATTCAGTTATCTTTATTTTAGTGCATGCGTAAACACAGCTATAAATCTTACAGATTATATGGTTATCCGGGATTCGGTCTGGTTTTATACCTGATCATGATACTGATCAATCCTACAGACCGGACCTTTAACAGCTGGCGATACTATGAATTTAGTGACTTTATCCTCGAATTCTCATTTAGTATAGTTTATGCCACCGTTTTATTTGAAACAGGTATCCAGCTGACCGCATGGCTTAATAAATGGTATTCCTGGGATAGACGAATCAAAAGCAGGTTTGTGCTTCAGTTTATTTTACACATTGGCATCGTTTCCATAGGGATTATTTTGTTCTTTAAAATTAAGTTTCCTCATTATTTTGGTTATGACGAGCTAATGCTCCGGCAAACGGTTATTATAAGTGTAATTTTCTCTTTGTTGATCACTGCGGTTTTTGCGGCAGAGTATTTTTTTCACAAATGGCATGACGTCAAGCTAAAGACGTTGGAAATGGAACATCTGACAACTCAGGCGCAATTGGATGCATTGAAATTGCAACTTGATCCGCATTTCCTGTTCAATAACCTGAGTGTCGTAACAGCTTTGATCGAAGATCAACCGTCCACTGCAATTTCCTATGTTGCCAAATTGTCTTCAATTTACAGGTACATGTTGATGAACAGAACGCTGAATGTGATCCCATTAGCCGAGGAGCTTGAATTTATAAAGTCTTACCTGTTTTTATATCAAATAAGGTATGGAAACGGAATTAATGTCAGGATCGATGAAATCGGGAGCGCTGCCTTGTCCAGCGTTCCTCCATTGACCTTGCAGCTGCTGATTGAAAATGCTATCAAACATAATTTGTTCAGTACGGAGTCACCATTAAATATTCATATTTACTTTCGGGATAGCCAGTTCATGGTTGTAGAGAACAATAAAATTCCTAAAACAAATCCCGAACCGAGTACAAACGTGGGACTAAAGAATATCATGGAGAGATATCGCCTGTTGAGTGACCAGATACCTTTAATCACCGATGAAAATCTTTTTTTCAGGGTGGAAATACCGCTAATTGATCCACATCATTCAAAATTATAAATTATGCCCAATGTTTTAATCATTGAAGATGAGCTTCCTAATATACTCAGGCTCGAAAAAATGCTTCGTCTTTCAGACAAGAACATTACAATAGCCGCGACACTGCAAACTGTGCAGGATAGTATTCAATGGCTGAAAAAACATGAACAACCCGATATTATTTTTATGGATATCAGGCTTACTGACGGTTTAAGTTTTGAAATCTTTAACCATGTGAAGATCACAGCACCGGTGATCTTCATTACAGCTTATGACGAGTATGCGCTCAGGGCCTTTGAAGTAAACGGCATAGATTATTTGCTAAAACCTTTGGAAGCCGATAAATTGGAAAAAAGTTTATCTAAAGCGAAGGCCATTGCCGGACTAGGTAGCAACGAAAGCATACTGAGTCTTGTCAAAAGCATGCAGACCAAGCAGCCGATATATCGTTCCCGGTTTTTAATCGCTTACAGAGACAAATTCCTATTAGTGATGGCAAACGATGTCGCTTATTTCACTTCGGAAAATAAAGCAACGTTCCTGATCACTCATGATTCACAACGGTATATGATCGATCAAACTTTGGAAATCCTGGAAAGAGACCTTGACCCCGATGTGTTTTTTAGGATAAGCCGCCAGTTCATCGCCTCACTGAAATCTATCTATAAGATTCATCAATCCTTTAACGGCCAGTTAAAAATTGAGCTTATCCCTGCCTCAGACGAAGCCGTGTTGATGAGCCGTGAAAAATCAAGCCAGTTAAAAAAATGGCTAGATCAATCAGATTTATAAGTATAACTTAAAATAAAACAGGTGGCTTCGTAGTTGAGTTGGGGCTTGCGTAGATTCAGTACCCGATTTCGGCACTTCAGTCAGTTAAAAAGAAAAAAATCGGTTATCAACTACATTTTTGCATCAAACAAATGCAAAATGTACCAGCAGTCTGCAAGTAAATACTATAAAAAAGCGCTACTAATGGGCATTTCCGCCTTGGTAGCTGTTGCCCTGATGCGCGTTTTATGGCATAAGCAAGCTCCTTTCCAACATGGAATGAAAGTAATGCCAGGTAATTTAAAGCCCCGTTTATCCCCAAGCATAGATAATTGAATTAAGTCCCCACTCCTTCGATTCTTAAGGGAGTGGTAATATTTTAATACGAAAATGATTCAGATAAAATCCATAACCCCGAAAGACGGACTGACTGCCTTTATTGATTTTCCATATGATCTGTATAAAGATGATTCTAACTATGTGCCGGAACTTTTTATCGCCCAGAAGGAGTTGTTCACCAAGCATCCTTTCCATGAACACTCATCTGTACAGTACTTTCTGGCCTATGATGGGGATAAAGTCGTTGGGCGTATCGCTGCTATTCTCAATAACAGGCATAATGAATATAATCATGCAGCCGATGGTTTTTTCGGTTTCTTTGATTGTATTGACGATCAAATTGTTGCGAATCTTCTTTTTGGTGCAGTCACAGAATGGTTGGAACACAGAAATGTTAAGCATATCATCGGACCAGCTAACTTTTCCTTTAATGAGACATGTGGGTTACTGATAGAGGGCTTTGAATTCTCACCGGTGGTCATGATGCCTTACAATCCCGCCTATTACCAGAGGTTGATTGAAAATATCGGTTTTACCAAGAAAATAGATCTACTGGCTTTTCGTTTTGGCGAGGATGATTATGACGATAAGTCGGTAAGATTGCTTGATCCGATTCTGGAACGCCTCAAACGTAACCGGATAGTCCTGCGTAAGATTGACATGAAAAACTTTAAGCGGGAAGCAGTCAGTATAAGAGAAGTGTACAATAAGGCATGGGATAAAAATACGGGCTTTGTACCCATGACGGATCACGAATTTGATCACATAGGTAAGGAAATGAAAATGATTCTTGATCCGGATTTTTGTCAGCTTGCAGAACAGGATGGTCAGATTGTAGGTTTTGCATTGGCTGTACCGGATTTTAATCAGGTGCTTAAAAAAGTGAAACGGGGTAGATTGTTTCCGAATGGTTTAATTAAGATCCTCTTGAACAAAAAGAAGATTACGGGTATCCGCATCATTTTACTTGGTGTTGTTGACAGTTATAGAAAAATGGGGATTGAGGCTTGTTTATATGGAACTATCATCAAAGAGTACCGGAGGAAGAACCTGAAATATGCAGAAGCCTCTTGGACATTGGAAAATAATCATCTGATCAACAGCGCGATTGTTGCTATTAAGGGCGAGCCATATAAAAAGTATCGCATATATGAATTGACGATTACCTGAAGTCAAAGCTTCAGGCATTTTTATTGAGTCCAAACCCTTTCTCCGGGAGTTTCCATAGCTTTGACCACAGACCGGATTTTGGGGCTTGGGCTTATTATAATTCCTAAAACAACTTTTAAGTACTTAGCTATAAACTCCAAATCTTCAACTATGGTCCGGTTACAGTACCTCGAGCATAGGAATCAGAATGGCTGTTCTGAAAACTGATTCATACATCTTCATTCCAATATTTCGTCATCAGCCAGGGGCAACATCAGTTGATAGCCGCAACAAAACAGGAAAATATTGGGAACATGCTGCCACCAATCTAAAGAGAGCCGGTGAAACCGGCTGATTAAATCGCGTCTCACATAAAACTTGACAAGGTCAGCCGCTGATTTTCACGCAATAAAAATCAATTCAATTTACAAGCTGCACTGTCAATTATTTCAATTCTTGTTAATATACCTTAATTATTTGTTAGTCAGCCGAAATATATACCCTCAGATATTGGCTTATTTAGATTACCAATTAATTATTCCATTTGAGAATGAATTCTGAAAACCTTAACAACAAAGAATTAAGAGATGTCACATCGCTTAAAAACATAATAAGTTAAAAGTGTTTTAAGACTTGTTAACCGGCGGCCATTAAAGGATCGTCTTAAATACCACCAATGTCGGCAGCCGCTTCAAAATTCCAATTAAGAAAGAAATGAAGAATACGGCCTATTGAAGAATTATATCAACCCTTATTTATAAAAATTATTTACAAAAATGAAAAGATACTGTTTAGCTCTTGACTTAAAGGACGACCCTCAACTGATAGCAGAATATGAGCATTGGCATAAGGCAGAAAACAGCTGGCCTGAAATACGAAAAAGCATCCTGGATGCGGAGATCCTGGATATGCAGATTTACCGGACCGGGAACCGTTTATTTATGATCATGGAAACAGGAGAAAAGTACCAACCAGCTAAAAAGGCAGAGATGGATGCTGACAATGTTAAGGTACAGGAGTGGGAACAGTTGATGTGGAAATTTCAGCAACCCCTACCCTGGGCGAAAGAAGGGGAAAAATGGGTGGTTATGGAACAAATTTTTCAGCTTTAGTAAAAGATCCGATGCAAGCTATAGTTTGTGAAGAACCAGGCAAACTGGTTTTCAAAGAAGAAGAAAGACCAGAAATAAAGGAGGGCTATGCCCAGATCAAAATCAGGAGAATAGGTGTTTGCGGAACAGATCTTCATGCTTTTGAGGGAACGCAGCCTTATTTTAATTATCCCCGTATTCTTGGCCATGAACTTTCAGGGGATTTGGTTGAAACCGGCGGTGCAAAAGGTTTTCATAAGGGAGACGTTGTAACGTTTATCCCCTACTTCAACTGCGGTTTTTGTATAGCCTGCAGATCGGGAAAGCCGAACTGCTGTGTTAAAATTGATGTTTGCGGCGTACATATAGATGGCGGAATGACCGAATACCTGAATGTTCCGGCCTATTCACTTGTACATGGTGCAGGTTTAAGCTATGACGAGCTGGCGTTGGTAGAACCCCTGGCGATAGGTGCTCACAGTATCAGGCTGGCAGATGTAACACCGGGTGAATTTATACTGGTCATTGGCGCCGGCCCGATAGGCCTCGGCATCATGGAGTTTGCCCGTATTGCCGGTGGAAAAATCATCGCGATGGACTTAAATGCCGGGCGGCTTGAATTTTGCAGGGACAGGCTTAAGGTAGATCATATCATCAACGTAAGCACTGAAAATGTTTTGGAGCGGTTGTCCGTGATCACCAAAAAAGATATGCCTTCAGTGGTGATAGATGCCACCGGCAGCCTGAAAGCGATTAACGAAGGATTCCAATACATGGCACACGGGGCCAGATATGTATTAGTGGGCTTGCAAAAGGGAGAAATCAGTTTAAGTCACCCGGAATTTCACAGACGAGAGGCGAAATTAATGAGCAGCAGAAATGCTAACCGGGAGGATTTTGAGCATGTGATTACATCAATGAAAAAAGGGTTGGTGAAACCGGCCAACTATATAACGCACCGCATCCCACTTAGCCGCGTTAAAGATGAATTTGAGAACTGGCTTGATCCTGCCAATGGCGTAATAAAAGCAATAATAGAAGTTGATTAGGGGATCCATACGAAAGATTCCAGGAGAACTGTAATGCAACCAGAAGAAATTTCACCTTACTGGTCACATGTATGGAAAAAGGACTGACAGGCTGATTATACCGGCCATCCATGCAACTTGAGTTAAAGTTTTATGTCGATCCTTGCAGGAAGTTGAGCAATCAGTAAACAATTTTGAGTTTATGCCTTTTTTAAAATTTGGTTTTTAAAAAAATATGAGCTAATCAATCCTTTCTCCATCAATTCATCCCAAAGCTTAACTGGAACGGGCTCGTGAACCATCTTAACATTTTCTTTAACCCTCTCAGGATTAGTGGTATTTAACGCAATACTTACAACTCCGGGTGCTTTCAACGCGAACTGTACACAGGCATGGGCAGGTTTTACGCCGTACTTGAGACAGCAACTAAAAAATAAGTCCCTCCATTCAAATAAATCCGAATATTGCTGATCCTCACGGCTCACAAATTTATAATCATAATAATCACCACCGGTCAAAAAACCCGAATGAAACACCGCCGAATTGACAATTTTCACGCCCTCCGACTCTAGTTCCCTCATAAAATCTAATAGATCAATCGGATGACTTTTGATTGTCATGCTATTAGCGATCATTACCCAATCCAATTTTACGTCCTTATGAATACGTTCAATCACTCGCCAATTTTTCGCTCCGACACCTACAGCCTTCACTTTACCCCTTTGTTTAAGTTCAGATAGAGCTTTGTATGAATCCAGGACTTCATAATAAAGACCATTAATTTCGTCGTTGTTTCTTCCTATTTCCAAATATTCGTCAGGATCGTGCACAGAGACGAGGTCAGCTACGAAACCCTTAAGTAAGGTATTGCCTTGACGAAAGCAATCCATAATTTGTTCATAACCCAAGTGTTGTATTGCGTCATGTTTAAGCCCTTTCCAGATACCCGGTTCAAAGGTTGGTTCTGCAGACGTCAATTTCGTTCGCAACCAACCAAGTTTGTTGCTGATAACTATCTTACTATGGTTAGTATTGAGCGATGCCAGTGAAGCTCCCAACGACTCCAAGGCCAGACCAGCGCCATATTTACCCGCTGAGTCAAAATACACTTTACCACTGGTTTGGTTAATGCATTCTTTAACTATTGCCAACTTGATTTTATCGTCCAATTCGGTATAGAGATTCCCCAAGCTGCTTGTGCCAAAAATTATTGAAGGAAATTCAAGGTCAGTTGATGGTGTTTTTTGAGAAGACATTTATTTTATAAATTTATTGTTGTGATTTACTGCAAGACTTAGCTTATCATTAAAGCTCGTTTAGCTGTTTCAATCCGACATGCTGCCATTATATAATCTGAACGCAAGAGAAATTTACTTTACGTCTATTTCATTTCATCAACTTGTCTTGAGCTACCTAATGAACAAATGTAATTTGGGATCAATATTTTGAACCAATTGCCTGCTTACTCATCCTTATATATAGCAATCCGGGATCATTTTAAAAAATGTCCCGGATTGAAAATATAAATGAATTAGCTATCATAAAAATGGGGCATTTTCGATTTTATTGTTACTGCCTCATCGATTATATTTAGCTTGTCGAGTAGACCCGGGGAGTTTCACCCCAAGTCCCTCATAGAACCGTGCTTAACAGTCGCCCGTTACACGGCTCTTATTAACCATTACACCGGAGTCGGTCCTAGACTCCGCGTGTTTTGCTTTCATCCTTTGCTACCTCCTGATTGCTCAGTTTTGCGGCGGATATAGAAAGCTTGTTAATACATCTCCTTCGCTCCATTCCCATTACAGGAACTTCGTCACTACTACGGGATGTTCCGCCCCTGTGCCACCCATCGGTACTTTCCCTCTTGCAGTGTCATCAGCTTGAGGTTTTCCCTTAACATGATGGCGACAGGTTCTCACGTTCCATACAAAAGCCTGTGTTAAGCTCGTGCCATTTATACGCCGGATATCGCAAAGCCAGTAAACAGGTTCCCGCCTTGCTTGTCCCTCGGTGCTATTGTACCTCAGTTTCGATATCGTCTAATCCTTTCGACGCCTCTTCAATGGTTCACTTGCGTTCACCTTCTTAACACTTACCTGACACCTTTAATGATGCCTTTTCCGCTAATGCTCACTACCAAGGCTCTTTACCAAAGCAGCTTAGCGGTAGTTTGGAACCTGCTCCTGTAAGCCGATTCCGAGGGGCCGTCCCTCATCTTTTGTACAGCATTAATTTTCATTGCATGAAAATTATTCGTGACACTCAATAACCAGGATTTTGAGTTAGCACCCCCTGGTTCCTGTCAATCTCAGTTTGTGGTATTGGCCAATATTCGTATTTGTCTTCATACTTTAATTTGGTGTTTGGCACTAATGGATTTGACACAAAGCCATTTATTTTCTGAGTTGCGATCCCCCATCTCCTCAAATCGAAGTAACGTATGCCTTCCATTGCGAATTCCACGCGCCGCTCATGTCTTATTTTATCCCTCATTTGAGCCTGCGTCAATCCAGCGGGCAAAGCTGCCATATTTACTCCCGGCCGCGCACGTACTTCATTGATTTGCTGATAAACAGAGGCATTCGGTCCTGTAGCTTCGTTTTGTGCTTCAGCGTACATTAATTTAATGTCAGCAAATCGGAGCAAAACGAAATCGTTGTCGTCTATAGTCCCATAATCGGGGTTTACTAGTCCAGGCGTCAGCCATTTTTTGACAGCATAATAGCCGGTTATCCAGCTATCTTTGCCAGGTGTAGCAACCGCCAGGTCACCGGTAAAAGGCCAGCCTTGCGCATTTGTATCACCAGAAAAATAAAAAGTCATTGTTTTTCTCGGGTCGCCGGCTTCGTATTCGTTAATCAGATCCTGGGTACCAAGATACCCTTTCCAGCGTTGCACAGTCACAGCGACTGCTGCATCCGCATGAAGAATGTTAGGTGCAAGATAGCGCACAGAAAACATGATTTCCGGACTTGTATTCTGATCAGGTTTATAAAAATTGCCGGCGTAGTTAGATGCCAATGAGAACTTCCCGCCTTGTATTATTGCATTTGCTAACTGCGCCGCTTCAGCATATTTTTTTTCAAACAGTAATACCCGTACTTTATAACCCTGCGCAGTCGCCTTTACTGCATGACCTGTATAAGAATTGTCCGGTAATGTAGCTATTGCAGCGTCGAGATCCGTTTCCACAAATTTAAGTACATCATCCCGCGTGGATTTCGCCAGACCTTTTTTATAATCAACAGTAAATGGATCTGCCGTTACAATGGGAACATTACCATAAAGCTGAGCCAAATAAAAGTAATTGAACGCCCGCAAAAAGTAGGCCTCCCCTTTATATTGATCCAGTTGAGTTCCTGAAAGTACTTTGCCTACATTCGCGAGAAATGAATTAATGGCAGCTATTGCCTGATAATTATTGCTATAGTAGCTGGAAACATACCCTCCGGTCATCGGTGTTATACCACTACTTGTTGCGGTAAGGCCACCACCGTAGTCATATTGTCCGTAGGAATCGTCAGTATAGTTATCCCATCCAAAAATTTCATATTGAGAACATCCCCAATTACCGCCACCGGCATAAAGGTAATTATAAAGCCCCGAGAGGGCAAGGTCAGCATCCGATGCTGACTTCCAAAATACTGCTGTGGAAAGCCTGTCTGTAGGCGTAACATTCAATAAATCCTTTTTACAGGATACTGATAAAAATGTTAACACAGATATGATGGTTGCAATTTTAAAATTCTTTTTCATCGCTAATCTAAATCTATTTATCGTTAAAACTGAACACTAGCACCCAAAGTAAATATCCGGTTCTGTGGGTAAGTAACATAATTACCGTCACCTACACGCTCAGGATCTAATCCAGGGAATTTACTTACAGTGAAGACATTATCTGCTGAGAAATAAATTCTTGCAGACTTCATTGTAATTTTATTAGCCAATTCCTTTGGCAAACTATATCCGATCTGAAGACTTTTCAATCTGAAGAAAGACGCGTTCTTTAGGAAATAGGTTGATGGATAATTCTGAACAGGTGCATATCCATCGGCTATATAAATTTTGGGCATTGTATTGGTATGGTTAGTTGGGGTCCACCTGTTTTCCCAGTCTTTCGTTGGAACTGATCCTTGCCTAAACGGCTCAATACCCCAGCCGTTCACATAAATCTTCTGGCCCACTGATCCATAGAACATGGCGTTCATATCAAATTTCCTCCATGTTAATCCAATATTGCCGGTATACTGGAAGGACGGATACTTACCTCCAACATAGGTACGGTCTTTGTCGTTAATCACACCATCACCATTTACATCCTTAAATTTTAAGTCCCCTGGGGTTGGCGTTACAGGCTGTTTCGGTGAATTGTCAATCTCCTGTTGGCTTTGGAAAATGCCGTCCCATACGTACATATAGTAGTCGTCTAATGCGTGACCTTCCTGCCTGATTGTATTATAGCCTATTTCTGTCGCACCATATTTCTCGAGTTTATTTCTATATGATTGAAAATTGCCTCCAACAGAAAAGCTCCAATCCTGATTTATCTTATCACGATATTGAATGGCAAGCTCAACACCTTTATTACGCAATGCGCCGTCATTAATCGTTGGTGCATTCAATCCGACCCAAAGTGGTATTTGCGATGAGCGCAGGATATTGAAAGTATATTTATTGAACCAATCTGCTGTAAATGTTAACTTATTATTGAATGCGGTAAGATCGATACCTAAATCGAATACCCGTGTAGTCTCCCATGTCAAACTTGGATCTACAAGTGTGCTTGCCGAATATCCGGGCGTTACTGCACCATTAAACGCATAGCTTCTGTTATCGAGCGAAGCCTGATAAGGGTAAGTTCCTATATTCTGATTACCAAGCTGGCCCCATGAACCCCTTATTTTTAGATCATTTATCCAGGTCAGCGGTTTCATAAATTCTTCGGCTGACAATCGCCATGCTGCTGAGAACGAATAAAACAGGCCCCATCGAGAATTAGCAGGAAGGCGTGAAGTACCGTCATAACGAACGCTTGAGCCAAAGAGGTACTTATCGTTATAATCGTAATTTAGATTTCCATAAAAAGATCTGATAGCCCATTTGGAGGATGTACCGCTGTTGTTCATGCCATCTGTAGGCCCCGCATCAAGTTCTCTTAATAAATTCGTTGTAAATTTCTGTCTCCATGCTGATAGATAACCATATTTATTAACCTCTTGTTGAAAGCCACCAAGTGCAGATATATTATGCTTACCAAATTGCTTTTTAAAATTGAGTTGGCTATAATAAGACAAGTAAGAATTATCCCCTCTGTTAACATAAAGACCGGGCGTGCCAACATCCAGGTATCCTGCCGAACTCATGTCGTTATAGTAATACATTGGGATAACCGGCCTGAAGTCATTATTATTGAAAGTGTCATAATTTCCTCCAGCTTTATTTTCCCAAGCAAGTCCCGGTATGATGTCAACATTTAAGAATATATTTCCCTGGAAATAATAATCATTATTTCTATTCCGTACATCCTCGCCAACTATCGCCACAGGGTTCTTGTTGCCCTGTTCATTTGGGTAGGCCCTTTTAATCCAATCACCATTAGATGCTTGCGGAGGATATAACGGTGACTGCGCCAGTGTAGATAGAAATTGATCCTGAGCGCCTTGCCTTGGATTTACTTTGTAACCATATCTCCCCTGTAAATTAGTACCGATTGTGATTCTTTTGTTGACCTTGGTCGAAAGTCCAAGATCAATTGTGTATTTATTATAATCAAAACCGATCATGGTGCCTGGCTGGTTCGTATATCCTAATCCGATATTGTAATTGCTTTCATCGCTTCCGCCATTAACTGACAAATAGTGGTTTTGCACATGCGCTGGTTTAAATACATCATTCAGCCAATTATGATTTGGATATTTAACCCGGTCTGTAGCATTTGCGTATAGATCGATTTGAGCTTGCGTGTACAGTGGCTGCCGGCCCGAGTTGACATTTGCCTCGTTAGACAATCTCATGAATTCTGCGGAATTAGTAATTATGTCAGGCAGTTTTGTAGCATTGGCGATGCCATAGTTATAACTATACTGAACAGATGCTGGGCCGTTCTTACCGCGTTTTGTTTTAATTACGATAACGCCATTTGCGCCACGAGAACCGTAAATCGCAGCTGAAGCTGCATCTTTCAGTAAAGTCACAGACTCGATATCATTAGGATTGATGACATCAATACTTCCCGGAAGCCCGTCAACTATAACTAATGGAGCGTTGCCCGCGCCGCTAAACGTTCCGACCCCGCGAATTCTTAGCTCGACATTTTCAGCACCAGGCTCTCCAGATCCTTGCGTTACTTGCAGACCGGGCAATTGACCTTGCAAGAGCGATGTAGGATCTGTACCCACACGCCTGTTTAATGCTTCGCCGGATACCGTGGCTACCGCACTTGTCATTTTGTGTTTGCTTTGGGTAGAATATCCTACTACAACCAACTCCTTAATTTGCGATAACGATTGCTGAAGCTGAATGGTTACGAATGTTCTCCCTTTTAGAGAGACTTCTGCATTTTGGTAACCAATGTAACTCACAACTAGTGTTGCATTCGAAGGAGCATCCAGCACAAACTTTCCGGATGCATCAGTTTGCGTTCCGTTCGCAGCGCCCTTTACGCGAATACTTGCGCCGACAATTATCGAATCACCAGACATGACCTTTCCTGTTACCTTTTGCTGCGCGAACGACGATAGTCCGAACAGCAAGAAACATACAATAAAACAGAGCCGATGCATAATTCCCTGCAATTTAGCATCGGGGGTGTTAAGGCCAACACCTCTTCCAAATGGTAAAAATTTGTTCATCTTGAAAATGGTTTAAAATGGTTTAAAATAGGATTGGAAATCAATCTATTTTCAAATGTATATTTTTTTTCAATCGATTGAAAAAAAATGTGATAAAAATGTTACATTAAAACATAATTAATTGATTATCAACAATAAAAATTTTACAAAATAAAAGTCAATCGATTTCATAACTATCTTATTATATAGCCTTTACATCAGAAACACCGTAAATTTTAGCTACTGTCTAAATCGATCAAAAATGCGGTTAAAACAAGTGGTCGATAACTATATCGCTTTATTTAATATCTTTATCCGTTAAATGGGTCTTTTTAAATTAAAACTTAAACGTAGGATTTGTTATACAAGGTGAATTGCCCAGATACAAAGATTATCGATGAACGACAAAAGAACAACGATTTATGACTTAGCAGAAGCGCTAAGTATTTCCGTTTCGTATGTCTCAAAAGCTTTAAATAACCACCCTTCTATAAGTGATAAGGTAAAAGAAAAGGTAAAAAAAAAAGCTACTGAGTTAAATTACAAACATAATTCACAGGCGGCTAACTTAAGGAGAGGTCACTCCCGAACAATGGGTGTGATCGTACCTAAAATAAATCAAAGTTTTTTTTCAGAAGCAATTGCAGGTATAGAGGAGGCATGCTGGGAAAACAATTACAGCCTTGTAATTTACCAATCACATGAGACGTTTGAGCGGGAACGCCAGGGGGTTGAAACGTTAATCCATCAAAATGTTGATTGCATACTCATATCTATTAGCAAAGAAACACGGGCAACAACGCATTTTGACGAAATCAAGCGCAACAACATTGCATTCATTCAATTTGATCGATGTACAGATAATTATGATTGCCTAAAGGTAACGAATGATAATCTGGAAAGCACTTATAAAGCTGTCAAACACCTTATTGGACAAGATTACAAACGTATCGCTTTTTTGGGCGGTCCAGATCATGTCCGGGTTTTTCATGATCGAAAAATTGGTTTTTTGAAAGCTATGGACGAAGCCCAGATTTCTATTCCATACAACTACATAATAGAGAGCAATCTATTAATGGAGGATGGCTTCAGGTATGCAACTCAGCTTTTGACTTCAAATGACCCGCCGGATGCTTTTTTTGCGGTAGCAGACCTGTTGGCTATCGGTGTACTCGATGCAGCTGAAGCTTTAAAAATAAATGTACCTGCATCGTTAGGGATTTTTGGGTATGCAAATGAAGAATACTCCAATTTCGTAAAGCCATCAATTTCCACCATTGATCAGCACAGTAAACAACTGGGGAAACACGCAGCCGAACTTTTTTTTGCGAGCCTGACAAATGGTGAAGCAATTGGTACTAAAACTGAAATCATTGAATCTGAAATCGTCGTTCGTAAGAGTTCCCGGAGAAATTGAAAATAGATTTTCGACTTCCCGGTTCTTGCATGCAGCATTTGAGAGTCTAACATGACTTTTTTTGTTTGGCCATAGTTGCCAGTCATTTTGGTATTATACACTTAATTTTGTATTTCCGTACAAATTTCAATGGGGTCACTCGTTCGCCCGCCTACTCAATAATTCCTCATCATCTAAATGCTGTGTCAATAATGTCGCTCATAAGCTAACCTCGGCAGTGATTGATTCTACATCATTGCCCGGGATGCAACGTCGAGGTAAAGTTTTGTTATGCGTTCGGAATAACCAGCACATCCACAACGTGCGAAGCTCCACCTTTCTTTGCCGCCCCGGAGCGTTTTATAGCATTAGCGATCAGACGGTACTTGATTTGGCCAGACGCAGTGACGCAAACGCCAAACCAAAAAATTAATGTGATAGTTAGTGGGTATTTCATCATTAAAAAATATGGAAACTACTTTCAGCCAGATCAGACGCGGCCATGGTGATTAGTTTCGCGTTGTTATCATAAACAAGTCATTCCGGAAGGGTACTGGAGACGACGTGCCGCAATTCCTTCACCTTATACTACTATCGATCAATGATGTTATGTTCCCCGTGAACCGTCAACGGAATATTTTAAAATAAAAGAACTTCCATGGCAGTCAAATAAAAGCAATCTGTGTTCTCGTATTACATGCCTTGAAAAAACAACTTTTACAATTAGTTCCAAGCATTCCCATCGCGAACGAATACTATTTTATAATCATGAACGTACGTTCGACAGGAGGAGCTGTTTGAAGCGCCGGCTCATTTATGTTACCATATTGCCAGGCTATAACCGTTACCCTTACCGGAAATTTTGATTTCGGAGGGATAGCGGTCAGGTTAATACACCCGTTCATGATCTCTGCGGGCCCCTCCCGGATATAGAAACTAACGGGGACATTCGCATCTGAGGTAGCCGTAAGTTTAATATCTTTTTTACCGGGATGCTGATCCGGGATTGCAGCGAACGTGATATGTTGCTCTTTCCCTGCCATGTTCCTCGGAGGTACAGTCATTCGCCCCTGCTGCACGGCCGGCTTATAGCTGCCATCGCCGGGATGACTGGCGGAAAACCAAAGCTCATAACCACGCGGAAGCTGTTCGTAGCCCATTTGCGGGTGAATCTGGAAAGTACTGTCATTAATTTTAATAAACGGACCCGCTATTCTATTCACAGATATGTCCTTTTCAATTGCATGACCGATATGGGCACCTACCGGTGCATTTGCCCAAACGGCAGGCCTCGGACTTCCTCCCGGAACAGTATCGTAAAATGCCGTGCGTACTTTAAATGTAATCCCATCCGGCTCAGGTGCAAATTTGATATCAAACTGCTGATGAACATTACGTTGTTCCAATATTTTTCCATCCTGTACATAACCGATTAACTGAGGGTTTTGCTGACGATATTTAGACTCGTAAGCAGCAGTAACTTCGGCTATTTCCCGGTCAAAGTACCAGAATGCCTCCCTCAGATCGCCCTTGAATTGACCGACCGGGGCAGGATCTGCAGTGGGAGGTAAATCGAATCGCCATTTATCAGCCAGCCAGCCCGTTTTTTCCGGATCAACCGGAATCAACCTTGGGGCTTGCCGCCCGTTATAATTTTTCGGCAAGCGGTATTGAAGCGCCTTTTTCAGATACAGCGCAATGTAAATTGCTTTACTTTCAGACATCGCAAAATGGAACTCTCCGGGGCAAGATAACATACTTAAAGGCAATGCGGGATGAGCCTGACGCTCCCTAAGCCCCTCAGTTGACCACGTTGCAGCAGCTTCATACTCGCCCATGGTTTCCAGGCAGGGCACATAATTAATGTTTCGGGTTCCCCAGATATCCGGCGCGAACGGCTCCCCACGGAAATAGGGCCACTGACCACTGACGGAGATACAGGCCAGGATCCTGCCCGGATTCCAGGCAGCCATATAATAAGGCGCACTGGCAGCCGCACTGTGTCCCATCGGGGCTACCGGTGCAAAACGCAGCTCATCATAGCCGGATACATCCGCCAGATCGTTCATTATGCTGTCAAATGTTTCACCGGCCCTCTCATTAAAATGAAACATCAGATCATAGGCTGGGCTGACCCATACCTCGGCAATCCCCATTTCCCCCAGCTTCTTCCTGAATCCAGTATCTTCCAGAATGGATTGTTCTTCCATGTTATGCTGGGCAAAAACCACTGCTTTTATCATTTTACAGTTCGGTGGTATCCACAGCCAGGCGCGGGAAAGCCCATTGTTATTTTTAGCATTTTTCACCAAAACAGACCATTGCCAGACCGCGGCATATGTACTTTTGCCTATGACCAGCAATAGCGCTGATAACAATAACCTCCGCCGTGCAAGTGAAAACAACTCTTTTTTGATCCCAGGCGATTTCACTAAACAAATGGTTTGTTGCTTCATGTCAGATTCTATTTGAGATCTTTAATAATTTATTCATCAGGTGCTTTAATTCACAGGCTTACAAAAGCAATTTACCGAACAGGACTGATTACGTAACCGTAATGATACTGGTGATCAAGAAGCCGATATTGGTTATGCGGCAGCATGCCCCAGCTGTTATCGCCGCCAACGCCGCGCTGTTTGAGATCAACAGTTAAATAAACATCTTTTCGGGGAAGAACATCAATAGTATGCTGCATTTTTTTTGTTAAACCGGGATCGAGGTCTTCAGCCATAATATGCAATGCACTGAAACCCAATGGCTGCAAGCCTTCTATTTTCAATCCTTTACCATGGTGGTCTGTCAATTCAAGCCAACGGACATCGGTTTTGTTACCACTTTCCTGAGGGCGGAGATATCCCCAGTAATATTGATTGGTGACATTGTCCGAGTAATTGCCCACGAACGAAGCCGTATTCCGGTCAATATAATTCTCTGTCGGGCCCCTGCCATAATACCGGAGGCTGTCCACTCCCTCGGGGAGAACCATCCGCATCCCGAACCTCGGCAATTCCGGTAACTGTTCTGATCTCATATCCATAGCCGCATTAACCACGATCGCTCCATCATTACGGATCAGATAATCCAGGGTATAAGGTACGTGTATGTCGGTCAGCTCCATTTCAACATGTATTGATAATCCTGATGAGTCCTGCTTACCAATTGCTGTTTTTATTACTTTCCGGTTGATGTTTGCCGTTCGCCAAACACTCATTTTCGTTTGCATTTCATTGCCAAAATCATTGTCAACCGGGGCGCGCCAAAAAAAAGGTTCCGGGAATTTTTTAAAAATCCGTTCATCACCCAGCCGATAGCTTAAAAACTCGCCTTTAAGGAGATCGAATTCTCCGCTGACCGCTCCCGAGCTAAAAGATACCAGGTGAGCGTTTTGACTTACCTGTAACTTCCCTTGTTTTTCAGATTTTTTAATAAAGTAGGCATCAGGGTTAACAGCAAATTGTTCCTTTGCAACTTCTGAATGTGCAGGAAGGAGGTTCTTCTCCTTTTTTGAATACGCATATACATTTACATAATATTCATCAGAAGCCACTTCACCGGTAATCGAAGGAAGATCGAGTCTGATCTCCTTTATATTACGGGGCATCAGGTTAACCGTAAAATAACCTTCCCGCACCTTATCCCCGTTCCTGGTTAGTTCCCACTTAAAATCAAAATCTTTCAAATCCGTAAAATCATACATATTCTTAACTGTAATATGGCCATGCCTTATATCAACATCGCTAAATTCAATGTACTGATAAATCTTTTTGATTTCAATCGCTGCCGGATCGGGCTCTCCGTTTGCGGAAATGATACCATCACTCGTTCCATTCTCATCGTATGGCCAGACATAACTGCCCATCTTGCCGTTATAGGTCCAATAGACCCGTCCGTCCGGGTCTTTGATTTTGAAACCCTGGTCTATCCAATCCCATATAAATCCGCCCTGTAGGTTCGGACTGTTATAGATCAAATCCCAGTACTCTTTAAAATTACCATTGCTGTTGCCTTGTCCATGCGAATATTCACACATGATATAAGGCCTTTTCTTCCCGGAAGCCGCATAACTTTTCATATTGGCCATGTTCGGGTACATATGGCAAACTATATCAGTATTCCAGTCTTCCCAAGCCTGTTCGAACTGAACCGGCCTCGACGGATCCCATGTTTTGAGCCTCCGGTACTCATCATGAAACACTTTGCCGTTGCCGCACTCATTTCCAAGGCTCCAGATGATCACGGAAGGATGGTTTTTATCTCGTTGAACCAGGCGGTTGATACGATCTGTATGCGCAGCGTACCATTTTGGCAAATAAGCGGGGTGATTGGTCGTATCCTTAAAATAAGGAACAGACCCCATTCCATGGGTTTCAATATTGGCCTCATCTACCAGGTAAATACCAAATTTGTCACATAATTTATACCATAAAGGATCATTAGGATAGTGAGATGTCCTGACGGCATTGATGTTAAGCTCTTTCATCATGCGGATATCTCTGAGCATAACATCTTTTACCGGCACATGGCCCACCGTATCGTTATGCTCATGGCGGTTTACGCCTTTGATGTAAATGACCTGGCCGTTAACAAGCAACCGGGAGTTTTTGATCTCTACCTTTCGGAAGCCGACAGGATATGAACAAACTCCCAGGTTCTCCCCTGCCGGCCCCGTCAGTGTAAGTATGCAATTATAAAGATTCGGTTGTTCACTGTTCCATTTAATGACGTTCTTGACCGTTCTGGAAAAGCTAACTGCTGAAAGTGTATCGTTTTCAATACGGATACTCCTATCCTGACTGAAGCACAACCGCCCGTTCGGATCAGTCAGGGAAAGATTGAGCTTTACGCTCGCCAAATCACTCTTTTGGAATCTTCGGATATCTACTGTCGCGCTAAACTTTCCGTTCTGGTATTTATCGTCGAGGTCAGACTTTAACCAAAAATCCCAAACAGATGTCCTGGGATAGGCCTGAAGAAACACATCGCGTTCAATTCCGGTCAACCGCCAGAAGTCTTGGTCTTCCATGAAACTTCCGTCATGCCATCTGACAACCTGCACTGCAAGGTTATTTTCACCCTCTTTCAGGGCTCCGGTAATGTCAAATTCAGCTGGGGATTTCGAAGCCTTGGTCATCCCCACTTTTTTCCCGTTAAGATAAACCTGCGCGTAACCTGTTATTGACCCGAAATGCAGCAATATTTCCATATTCTTCCAGGATGACGGAATGGTAAAACTTCGCCGGTAGGTACCAACGGGGTTATTTTTATTATCTACAAAAGGCGGATTGGGCGGGCCATCCGTAAACGGATAAACGATATTTGAGTAAACCGGCGTTCCAAACCCCTTCATTTCCCAATTGGAGGGCACCGGTATATTAGCCCAATCAGAATCCGGATAATCTGAGCGATAGAAATTCAAAGGACGATCAGCCACTTTCCCGGCATATTTAAACTTCCAGGTCCCGTTGAGAGACTGATACCACGGTGACCTGGAAAAATCATCGGATTGAATGTCTGCCTGATGTTCATAAAGCATAAAATCGGTATGTGGTTTTTCTTTATTCCATTCATATTTTTCCGGGTTTTCCCATTCATTTAACTGCGCCGAAACGGTGCACGGCAAAAACAAAAAAAGCAAAACCCGCCTGATTAATTTATAACTCATTGATTTATTAATAGTGATAATGCGCATTGAACGCATCTCCTTTCGATTGATATGGTGTATATATGTTGGTATATGTATGAATCAGCTGTGAGAGACATCCTTATTAACGATTGACGCTTTATTCAAATCGCAGTAAGTACGCTAACCAATATTTTTTTGCCGATGGGACTTCCATTACCCGGCTCGGCATTGTTTATAAGAAGTTAATTCACTGGGAAGGATGTCATTTGATTGATGATGGATAAATGTGCTGTTTCAATTGCTCCCTTGGACTTTGTAGAAGTCCTGATAATCAGCTTGGCGGGAATAACGATAACTTTCCCCGTTGTTTTGATGCCTTGGTCTTTTTGGGAAAACAGTTGGGTGATCAATTCCATGCTCTGCAGTCCGATCTGTTTCACAGGCTGTGCTATAGCGCTGATCGGCGGCGAAAACAGATTAAACAGCTGAACGTCATCAAATGCGAGCAAGGCTACATCTTCGTTTACTTTTAAATTTAAATTCCTGATAGCAGCCAATCCATTATAAGCAATATGATTCGTCGCAAAAAACAAAGCGTCAATAGCGGGATTATTCTTTAGAAAGCCTTCCATTTCTGTAATGACATTCTCCTTTATATCATGATACATTACCTTTTTGACTATTTGCGGCAATTCGTTTTCATTTACAGCCTGGCAATACCCTCTCAGACGTTCAAGCATTTGGCTCTGACCAGATTCTAATGTAAAAAAAGCAATGTTCCGGTAGCCGTTGTCAATGAGGTGCTTAACTGCTTTATAACATATTGATAAATTATCAGTGATAACCGCATTCACATTGCTGATGGGAAGGACCCGGTCAAATAATACAACCGGATATCCTTCAGACATTATCTTGCCTATAATAGCATCGGCTCCCGGGGGCGGGGCAATAACGTATCCATCCACACCACGAGACTTGTATAATCGGATCAGCTGATCGGTACGTTCCAGGTTATTTTCTGTACTTCCAAATAATATTTTACAGTCATATTCGTAAGCCTTTTCTTCCATTACTCTGGCGACAGCGGAAAAATAAGGGTCAGAAATATCCTCCACCAATACTGCCAGCATTCTGGTACTGTTTTTTCCCAAACCATCTGTTAACGGATTCCTTAAGTCAATTTTAGTTTTACCGGATCCCCTGGTATCACTTTCCGCTCCTGTTTTTTCTTTCATCTTACTTTAATATTAGGGCATTACAACATATGATTTCTAAACTCTTCCTTACAGACCTGAACAGAAGGTTTAAAGAGCCGCAAAGGCAAAACAATTAATTGGTTTATATTTCAAATATCCGGTCAACAAAAGATAGTAAAGGGCTATAATCAGGTCAAAAGAGGGATACAAATAGCTAATTGACCCTCAAATATGGGGATAGAGCTTATTCGAGGCTCATCAGTTGTTTTGGGGATTGAAGATCAATAACCGCATAACAGATCTTATTTTATAAAATCATCGCCTTATTGATTTCAGAAAGGTTACGACTGCCGGTTCCCGGAATAACATTCCCGGGAACTGGTTTCAATCGGCCGGATATCTGAACCATAAATCACAGGAGCTTTGAATCCATTGCACCTTTGCCAAAACGATAACTCAGAGATACTTCATGAGTTGCGTTATTAAATCCGCCAAGGTTAGTTGACGACGTTCCAAACTGATAACCATATCCGACATGGAATCCCCTTATATTTATGCTCATGATTCCCGACATCTCCTTATCAGTGCGGTAATTTATGCCAAGGCCTATTGCTCCTTTCATATAAAAAGTACCGGATATGTCAGCAGTCATGGGTACGCCTTTTGCATAGGAGATCAGCGTTGCCGGTTTAAATTTTATATCCTCATTGATATCGGTAAGCAATGCGCCCGAGAAATAATAATGGTTTCTGAAATTACTGGCATTCTGTACAGAAGCCGTCCCCAGACTAGTCACAGAGAGCTCGGGTACTGAAAGTCCAAGGTAATACCAGTCGGTATAGTACATTATACCAAATCCAATGTTAGGTTTTGTCTCCCTTACATCATTCCTGAAAGTAGGGTCTGTGGCATCCAATATAGAATAATTTGCAGTATAATTTCGCAATCCGGCATTAATCGATACTGCTAAATAGCTTTCCTGATCGAGTTGGATTCCCTTGGCAAAATACGCATTCAGTTCTGTTTGCCGCTCAATAGCGATCTGGTCGTCAAATACAATCAGCCCTGCTGCGCCGTTAATTGATTCTATCGGTAAATTGCCATTGATCAGGTAACTTACCGGCGCTCCATCTATTCCGACCCATTGTTTACGCACGAGGGCATTAATAGAGCCTGCCTTGTCTAAAAGTGAGTAGGCAGGATTAAACGGCGTCAGATTATCCATATACTGCGTATAATTAAATGCTTTCTGTTGCGCAGCGACTTTATTACCTGTTACTGCGAAGAGCAGCAACAGGTAAATCACAGCAAACCGTTTTTTGTTGTTATGATCAGATTTCTTCATATACGGAATTGCTGTAGTTAATATTTAAGAATAATGAAACCTGTTTTGTGGATAGTCTCTTTACCGGCTAAATAATCCAGTGAGTAATAATATGTACCCGGCTGTTGCATAACTCCGGTGATACTGGAATGACCGTCAAATACCTTCGAACCATTATCATAGCCTCGCGCCTCGAATATTTTAACACCATTTCGATTTATTATCGTCAATTTATTATCCGGATAGGCTGATAGCCCGTCAATGATAAGTACATCGTTGATACCGTCTCCGTTCGGTGAAAGCCCCTGATGCACAACAATCTCTTCATTACTTATATTGCGCTGCGGCTTACTTTCCGCTGCTAGTGCACTCTTTAAGGACATTAGCCCTGAGACCGGGGGTTCAGCTCCATAGATTAGCTGTCCCTTATAGTAAACTGTGATATGGTTATTCTCTTTCATAACATCTCTCGCGAGATACGAGTAGTCATTCAATTCATTAAAATTCGACCAGTCAGATTTACTGATACGATATTGAATATTACCTGACGAACTTAAAGGATAAAGTGTGCCCACAGCCGCATTCACCGAAAGCTCCAGATAGGTATCAGCACCATTCAGGACGGGACTCAATGGCACAAACTTACCGCTGATATTGGCACTGCCTTTTTTTGCATAATCTATCCAATAATTTAAATTGGGGGATCCGTCTTTGGTAAACCAGTAACGCGCGGTGATATCGCCAAAATCAACAGGTACGTTACCGGTATTATTGATAGTCAGATAGGTACTAATAGTATTACCGGCAGTATCGATATTTTGGTTCTGATAAAGTACATTAAGGCCGGTAAGTGTAGCAGCAGCGGCCGGTTCGGTCCCCCATACTAATACACCGTTACGGTAAAGTGTAATATGGTTATTGAGTGCATAGTTAGCCGGGCTGCTTTGATAAGAGTAGTCATCTGCCTCGTTTAGGTTTCCCCAGTCCTGATTAGCCAATCTCGATTCAATCGGCCCGGAATTACTACCTGCCTGAAGAGTCCCCCCCCCTGTAAAATTGTACTCTGCATATCCTAACGCACCATTGTGCGGCTGGGCCAGGGGAACATATTTAAGCGTAACATTATTATTGCCCAGTTGAGCATAATCGATCCAGGTATTTATGCCTGCATAGTTCTCTGCAGTAAACCAGTAGCGCATGGTCAATTCGCTGTAAGAGACACTTACAGAATCGGCATTTACTATTTTTAAATAGGGACGCATCACATTGTTGGTTAATTGCCCGTTGTCTCCATCCTGATATTGGACCTGCAGGTGCAGCGGAATAACAGTAAGGATCTGACTGACCCCGGCGGCCGGGTTATAATTACTATTCCCTGCCTGCGACGCAGTAATTGTACTTGTACCAGTTCCTGTTATATGAATTTTCCCGTTCACTATAGTTGCTACGGTAGAGTCTGAACTGGTTAAATTTGCCGGCAAACCGGAGCTTGCCGTCGCCCCCGGATCAAAGTCCGGACTTCCCGCCAATTTTGAAGAAATTGCATTAAAGCTTATGCTTTGATTGCCTTTTTTTAACCCAAAGAACTGGATCTCTGCTACGTTACAGCCCCCTCCCGATGGACCAATATAGCGCACATAACGGTACAGTCCCTGATTGGAAACAGGCTGTAAAGTGATTACCCCTACAGCCGGAGAGGCGGGAACTGTAAAAAGCGTTACGGCGTCACTAAAATCGGCTTTATTGGCCCCCTGGAACATACCACCGGTCATGCGGCCGGCATAGTTACTGCGGGGTGCAAAACCCAGTTGAGTTATCACAGCACTGCTGTCGGCACCCAGATCAAGGCCAACCCAGGCACCTGTTGCCTGTAAAGCATCGAAAAATGTCCCCAGATTGCCATCCATGGCTGCCGCCCTTGTAGAAGTCGGATTATTGTTCCATGAACCGGTGGTTCCGATAAGCGTGCCTGTTAAAAGCCGGCCCAGGGCCGCGCTTACAGGCGCTGATGCCGGCCCTTCACCTACCCTGTTTATTGCCGTTACCACATAATAATAGGTTGAGCCGGGACTTACGGCCGCATCTGTATAGCTGGTTAATGTGTCGGCCGCTGCAATGGTCGTATAGGGTCCGCCGCTTACAGTAGACCTCTTAACGTTATAGCTGGCAGCTTCAGGAGTGGAGCTCCAGGACAATACGACCTTAGAATTACTTGCTATAGCCGCAAGCCCCGACGGAGCTACCGGCAACGCCAATGCCAGTGTTTGTGCGCTGGTTTTTATAGAATCTGCACTTTCGCCCGAGAAATTAACGGATTTAACAACATAATAATAGTTCGTCTGTTCGGTTAACCCGGCATCCTGGTAAGTAGTATCGGCAACTCCCGTAACAATTGTTGTAAATGGTCCGTTGGCAGACAGCGAGCGTTTTATATTATAACCCGATGTAGATGCCGAGCTCGTCCATGTTAACTTAATTCTAGAACTATTTAAAGGAGTGGCGGTTAAGTTCGCAGGAGCCGATGGGGTATTTCCAGTGCCGCCCACCGTTGTTACCTGGTCAAAGGAGACATTAGCAAGCACGCCCGCTGTCGAGGATCCCGCGCAGGCATACATACCCGCGTAATAAGTTGAGGCCATAGGAACTGTGCTGGAGCTTACCGCAAACCATGTTACTCCATCTGAGGACTGAAATCCGGTGAAAGTGTTTCCTGTGCGCTGTAATCTGAACCAAACAGGGACCCAGGTATGGCTGTCTCCCTGATACCATGACGTCCCTCCGCCTGTTGCGGAGCGGACGCTAAACCAGGTGAAGCGGCTTTGGACATCTCCCAGGTTGATTGTAACTTTCTTTGCATTGGCATTCAAAGACTCCCGCATCATTAAACCAATCTTTATGCTGGCATAACTCGGTGACTGCAATGCCGCATATAACCGGCCTGTAATCGTAAAATCGCCTGTAACGGCCGAATACAAGAAACTATACGAATCGGCTGTTCCCCCCACGTCCGAACCGGATCCGCGTATAAAAAATGTGTTGTTATTGTTGATATTAGCATACGTCGCACTGCCGGTCGTAGCAACATTTCCGATGTCTTTTCTAGTCCACCCTGCCGGTAATGTTGTTCCCAAACTAACTGGTTTGGCAGTGGCTTCGCTTGAATAGTTACTTGATCCTGATTGATTTTTGGCCGATACTTTGTAATAATAGGTCGTGCCATTAGTTACTGTAGTGTCTGTATACTCCGTCGAAGCATTCCCGGTCCACGAAGCTATTGTCGCATAGCTGCCCCCGGAAACTGTGGATCGTGATACATCATATCCGTTAGCCGCATCTGAACCCGGTTCTGTCCATTTCAAAAACACCCTGGATGAACCAGGTGTTGCAACCAGATTTGTCGGAACGGCAGGAATTGGCTTGGCCTGAAAGAGTGTTGTCGTGTCCGACAACGTATATGTTAACCCGTAAAATCCCACATAAGAATCGCCCGATGTGGGTGCTATTAATCCTCTTAAATTAATATATGCCCTCGTATATGGCGCAGGTAGTCCTTGTTGTGCTACGTAATGATTATAAACTAACTCCCAATCAGGACTATGCGAGATGACATTTTTACCGTTTATAGCCGGATAATAGAAATTATGGTTGCTGCAATCATTGAAAGGTACCCAGGCAACCGGGTGATTCAGGTTACTTTTGGCATAGTATTCAAACCCCGATAACAAGAGATTATTATTTAAGCTAAACAGATCAACTCCCTGGTTCCAGGCATTCTGACACAGTTGTGCGGCAAAACCAGGACCTATTTCTGCGTGGGGCTGATCTCTTCCCATCTCTGAGATCTGCCCTGAAGGCTGGCAGAAAGTATTGGTAATGTTCCCCCCTCCGGCGCCGGTTTTATAATAATTTACCGCCTCATTAAATTTTGCCTGATCATCACACAAGATACTGATAGCCATTATATCCGCATTGGCAGGGCCGTCCCAACCAGGCCAACTGCCGCAGGCACCGATAAAACTATGACAGGCCGGATAGAAATAATTAAGACTCATATTCTTAAATCTGGTAAAATCAGAGGGCGACCAGCCCGGATATATCCGCAGTAGTTCTCCGGCCTGCACCATCGGATATATCGGCAGTTGAAATAATTCGCCGGTTACAACGGCATTAATCGAGCCTGACCACGCGTTAAGTATACGAACGGCACAGACAGCATAGGTTGTATCTCCTGTCATATACCAGCGCAGGGTATTGTAATAGGCAGCAACAGCATCGTTTGCCGCTCGCTGGCGGGTTCCGTCAGAACCTCCGATCGTGCTGGAAGGACTGGCCGTATAAGTGTTTTTTGCCCGGTAATCCGCACACATTAAATTCCATCCGTCTATCCAGGGGTGAACACCCGCAGCGATCTTATTCTTCATACGATCGAGATCGGCCCGCGTGTGCACGCCGCCGGGGTGAACAAACGTTTGGGCTTGTGCTCGGCAAGTGACAATGAAAGTTGAAAACAATACTAAAAGAATTGTCCAGCAAAAAGGAGTAATTTTTTTCTTCATATAAATAGCCTTAAGGTTTCCAGGCATCAACGGTGGGTCTTTCTATGATTTTTGATTGCAAAGTCTAGTGGATTGACCGGTTGTTGAACCGCTCCGGATTACGATCCGGGGAGGTCACCGGGCACTATCGCTGGTTAATCACTTAATCATATCGACTTAAACGGAATTTATTAAAGCTGTTTAAATCCCCCGGCCGATGAGGCCAGATTTATTGGTTTATGCACCAAATATCAGACTAACAAGACAGAGAAAAGCGCTGTAATCAGGTCAAAAAGAGGATACAAATAGCCAATCCGGCACCTAAAACATATAGGGAAATGGCTTTTTCGATCAATGAGATTACGATCCGTCGTTATGGCTTAACTTTGCTGGCCATTAAGCAATATGGCCGCTGTTATTTTTCCATGGATTGAAACGTTGTACGGTGCCTGCTGATAAAATCAGACGGGTTCATACCGAAAACTTTGTGAAATTGTTCCCTGAAATACCTTACCTGCTGGAATCCCACACGATAGGGAACCTCTTTTATTTGAATATCGGAAGTAATCATAAGTTCAGCAGCCTTTCTTAAACGGATATAACGAACGAATTCACTGATTGACAGACCGGATATCGATTTCACTTTCCTGAACAGGTTAGATTGACTCATGCTCATTTCACGAGCAAAAAGTTTGGCATCGAAATCCTCATCATCAATATGTTCTTCCACTACCCGGATACATTTAGTCAGGAAGCTGCTGTATTCCTCAGGGATCTTCAGGGAATTATTTTTCAGTGTAATTTCGTTAAAGAAGTATTTTTTCAGATTATTTCTCCCTTTTAGGATACTCCTGATCCGTGCAACCAGAATGTCGACCTCAAATGGTTTCGTGATATAGTCATCAGCTCCGCATTTGATTCCCTGAAGTTTGATTTCCGGCGATGACGAACCCGTAATGAGAATAACCGGAAGGTGACTCAAGGCGGCAGACTCTTTTATTCTGGTGCAAAGCTCTACGCCGCTCATACCTTTCAGGTTCACATCCGAAATAACGAGGTCCGGCTCCCGGTCAGTAACAAAACTTAAACCATCTTCAGCGTTCTGAACTTCAAAAATATGATACTGGTCTCTTAGCACCCGGCTGATATAAGCTGACATTTCCTTGTCATCATCAATCAGCAATATACTGGCTTTCTGTTTGCTGCTGCTGTCCAGTAACTGGTCAACCAAACATGTATTGGAATTTACCTTTGCCGCAGCTACGGGCTCGTCCTCTATGTAACGTATTACTTCATCCTGGTTCCGGAAGTTTTTAGGGTATACAGGCGCGCCGGCCAGGTGGTTCAAAAGCTGTTCATTTTTTAGTAATAACCTGACCCTGAATACGGTTGATTTACCGGGAACGCTTTCGTAACCGATAGTTCCTCCATGGATCTCCACAAAATGCTTCGCTAAAAACAGCCCGATACCAAATCCTGATTGCTCCTGCTTATCCTCTGTCCGCTGAATTTTATAAAACTTATCAAACAAGCGATCTCCTGTATTCTCAGGTATACCTTTACCTGTATCCGCCACTTCAATCATGATCTGGTCATTCTCTTTAACCAACAGCAAGGAAACCAAACCACCGGCCGGTGTAAATTTAATGGCGTTGGAAATCAGGTTAAAAATCACGATTTCTATTTTTTCCCGATCCGCCAGCATTTCCAGCGTTTCCATATCACTTTGAAAGTTATAACTTATCGATTTGAATTTAACCTGATTATTAAAGCAGCAAAAAACCTCCCGGCACACCTCAATAATATCAAAATATTCAGCTTTGATCTCAGAAACCTCGTTTTCAGCTGTCCGGAATAGCAGCAACTGGTCGATCATACTCAACAGCCGCCGCGTGTTCCTGTAGATCGAACTCAAGTCAATAAACTCCAGATTTTTCCCATTGCTTTGCATGAGTTCCTTCACCGGGTTGGCTATCAACGTCAGCGGCGTACGGAACTCATGAGATATATTTGTAAAAAAGGATATTTTCCGTTCATTCAGCTCCTTTTCCTGCCCAGCCCTGATATTGGTGATCTCCATTTCATAGTTAAGCTTTAACAATCGCTTTTGAAAGTGCAGATAGGCATAAATACCGCCGCTTAGAGCAGCGACATATAGCAAATACGCCCACCACGTCCGGTACCAGGGGGGTAACACCGTAATGTATATTAGTTTTTCAGCCCCATTCCAGATCCCCGCTGAATTCGTGCACTTTATCCGTAATATATATTCACCTTCATTGATCCTTGAATAGTTGATATTGCGTTGGCTCCCAACTTTGTTCCAGGTCTTATCCCATCCCTGAAGGAAGTACGCGTACTGTATCTTTTCCGGTTTTGAGTATTCCAAAGCCACGTAATCTAATGAAAGTATGGCCCTGTCATAGGGGAGCACAATTTTCCTGATGTCGTAGATATTGTCCGCGTCTCTGACATATTCACTGTTAGCGTCTACCGGACCGTTTGCTACCCGCAGCCCTGTAATGGCGAGGTTTGGAAACGGACTGTCGGTACGTATACTGTCCGGCTGAAAAATACTGAAACCCTTTATGCCGCCAAATGCCATTGCACCTGACTTCAGGGTAGCGGAGGCATTGTAGTAAAATTGATTGGACTGAAGCCCGTCTGCGGAATCGTAGATTTGTATCTTATTGCTGACCGGATCTATTTTCGAAAGACCGTCATAGGTGCTGGTCCATATATTCCCTTTGGCATCTTCCTCAATATTCAGAATTGTGTTATTAGAAAGGCCATTTTCCTCGGTGAAAGACTTTTTCAGTTGTAATTGCTGATCAAAAGCTAGCAATCCATTGCCGTAAGTCCCGACCCATATCGTCCCATTGCTTCCTCTATGCAGGGCCCGTACATATGCCTTGAGATTAAGGGATTTTGATTTTCCGCTGACGGGATCGAAACAAATCAAGCCGGTTAAATTACCTAACCATAGCCGGTGATTATCGTCTTCAGTAATCGCAAAGATATCAGGTTTGATTCCGGATACTGGTCTGAAAATCTGAGCGGACCGGTCAAGTTTATATAAACCGCTTTCCAGGCGGCCTGGATACCGCCCCATGATACATCCCGCAAAGAGATCTCCGCTATGATCCTGAAACAGGCTTACTACATATTTCAGCCCTTTGTCCTGCTGCTGAAAAGGTATCGTAACGAACCTGCCGTCGACCCGATTAAGCCGGTTTACTCCGCCACCGTAAGTACCAGCCCACAAATGACCTTCCCTATCTTTCAGAACTGCCGTTACAATATCGTTTGAAAGAGTGCCGGGATCTCCTTCCACGTGCTTATACGTGTTAAATGTATCATCCTTAGGGCTCCAGCGGCATAAGCCACCACCATCCAGTCCTATCCATATATCCGCTCCGTCTTCACAAATGGAGTAAACTGCATTGTCGGGAAGGCTATTCTTAAGCCCCGGATCATGACGTACCGTCCTGAACTGACTCCGCTCTTTATCGATCACATCGATCCCCCCTTTAATCGTTCCAACCCATTTTCTCAAATGATCATCCACGAAGATGCTTCTCACTACATTGCTGGTCAAGCCCCCCACCCGGCCGTTCATAAAGTAACCGGTCTCTTTCAGTGTATGAAGATCAATTTCTGCCAGCCCCTGCCCGTCGCTGGCTACCCAAAGCTTATTTGTTCTGTCAATAACCAGGTAAAAGATCCTGGTATTGCATAAGCGGTTATTTTTAAATTTATAAGGTTCAACCTCCTTTTTCCCTGCCTTTAATACGGCCATGCCATTATTGGTCCCAACCCATAGGGTTCCGTTCTGCTCCTTCACAAAACAGTTTAGCGGCTCCGCTAGTAAGCATACCGGCTGAATCGCTTTTTTGTTGGCAACAAAACGCCAGACGCCGATATTGTCGATCAACAATAGAGCGTTGCCATTTTCCTCGGGTATTATTCCCCTGATCCGGTAATGATAATTCTTCCGCCCTTTAAACAGGATGGGCAGTTGCTGACAAACTTTTTCCGAATAGTGGCACACCATGAGCCCCGCATCGTCCGTCCCAATCAGTACCATGCCGGTTTTACTGACTTTAACTTCACAAACGTAAGACGTCAAGCGTTGATTTTTCCCGGAACTGTCCTGAAAACGAATACCCGAAAAAAAAAGGGTTCTTGAATCCAGCACCGCGATGCCTTTCGCCGTTGCCACCCAAAGCTTACCGGCCGGATCTTCAGTAATTGCGGAAATCTCATTATCTGGCAGGGAGGTTGTGTCTCCAAAACGGTTTCTGAATTTCCGAAAAACGTATCCGTCAAAACGGTTAAGGCCATTATAGGTGCCGAACCATATAAATCCGGTTTTATCTTTGAAAATCGCATTGATATTGTTATTTGACAGTCCCTGTTCAATACCAAGGCTGATGGCAGACTGGGCCGACGCGTTACGAGCCCCCGTAACGGAGCTGATAGTCAACACCCAAATAAGATACAGACTCAAAGCTGAAATTCTACGAGAGCGCTCAAAACCTGTAATTTTAACAGCATTCATTTAACAAATTAGTTTGTATTGCGGAATATAAATTGACAACGATAAATATACCACGGCGGCACTAAAGAAAAAGAATCTCCGTAATTAAATGCTGATTACTATTTTTTCACTCTGCCCCGGCCAAAAAAGATCCGCGTTATTCCAGGACTGTGATTTTTCAAATGCAGCTGGTGCTATGGTACGTCAATGGTTATTTAACTTATAACAACGCAAGATATAATTCCGTTGGCGGAACAGGATATTAATTGAGTTCTTTTCCTGTCGTAATTGCCGGCGCCGGTCATAACGCTGATATTTGTTTACGGCGATGTTCCCGTTTCTTCCTGACGGATAATTTTGCCGTTCAGTGTTTCGGTGATCTTTATCATGATTTTACCGTGATCCCTTGTGGGCTCGCTCAATGTAATTTCCTGCACCCGGCCGTCCTTCAGTTCAACTGAAAGCATATGGTCACCGATGGCACTTACTTTCTTGATGCGTGCCGTATCTTCATAAGGTTCAAGAATAGTTAGAAATGAAGCAGCACGGCCCCGGGATCGAACTGCAAGTGTTTTGCGGACTTGATCATCCGGACCAACAGGAAAGTCACCTCCGATAAAAAAACGCAATTGTACAGCCCCAAGTCCTGAAAGATCAAATGTCAGTTCAGCTGCATTTTTATCATCTTCCGGTTCGGCGGCTAGTACGTCCGAAAACTGCCGTCCGGATAGAACCACTTCCCCTCCCTGGTAATCGTGGCCTGCTGTCTCCGGCAACATCACGTTTTTACGTAAAACAGGTAACTGCGACAGTGGAATCGTTTTGCCTCCTGCGTCAACAATCACAGCATTGCCCCAAAACAATGTGGGTAAGCTGTTTCCGCGTTCAGTCTTGGTCCTAAGTGTAAGTTTCCGCACACCGTCAATATTAATATTACCGGAATCGCGTCCAAGTGCCCAGGTATTGATCATATGATCAGCCAGAATTTTGTTATCGCCGAGCACTACATAATTGAGTTTTTTGGATACCGGCAAGGCCTCAGGATAGGTTCCGGTAAACACTTCGGCAATTTCGGGCCAGACGGGGTAAACATCAATGTGCAAAGCCCCGGGTTCCTGCAATCCATTGAACCCGCCGCCTTGCCAGGTGCCTTTATTATCAGCCTTCAATGCAGATTGTATCCGCACATCCGGTTTCCGTTGATACCGGTTAACATTGGTAATAAACTGGCCGCTGCCTACCGGTTTCGGATCAAACTGATCGAGATGGGCTAACCAGGGCATCTGCGGTACCTTCAATCCTTTAAGATGCAGCAGGTTGTCAAAAATATGGGGTTGAATGCCACTCAGGGAATCGGCCATTACCACATAGTCATCTGTTACAATCAGCAGCCGGCGTTGTTTGACCGGCTCCGTAAACTCAGTCACAGCACCCACTACAGGATGTATTTCCGGCAAAGGGACAAAGGGTATATCACCGGCTTTTACCGCCTGCAATTGCTTATAACCGCCGAAATAAGGTGGGTTACTCCAACGAGCAGACGTTTCTACAGCCATAGCCTGCATCATTTTACCACTATAAAATAACAATGGCACAGTTTCTACGGGTTCCTGCATTTTATCATCAACAACCACCATGTTACTGGCCATGGAGGTCTGCACCCACCACTTATACATGTAACTGGCATAACCATACCAGCTGGCTTCCGGGTTCCAGAAACTGCGGCCATACCGCATCAGTGAAAGAAGCGATGCCCGGTCGAAGTGCCCATGATATCCGCCGTGGGTTCCATATTTGACGGCAGCCTGCAATTGCTCTCGTGCCGGGCGACCGTCTGTCCGGGACCGTAGCACCGCAATACCTGCATTGTCTGAATGACCTGATACCGTAAATAATCCGGGCGAACCCGAAGATAAATCCGGGATGCCGTAAATCAGGTCCCTTCCTGCAGAGCAACTCTGTTTGAGAATGGCTGCATATGAGGTGTCCCTGAATGCGTAATAAGCAAGTTCAAAAGGGCTTCCGCCCACTTTCTCTTCATGACCATCTCCCATGCCGAACATAACACCGCGGTAATCGGGGTAGATTTTTATCGCATCCCACATATCTTTGACAGATATCTCATTTTTCAGGATGGGGCCATATTTCTCAAAAGACATACCTTCGAATTTCTCAAATTCGTAAGGTTTCAGCCCGATCCTGCCTGTTATGGATACAGGAAAATGCTCATGCAGAAAATCTATCCCGAAGGGTGCTGTGGCCAGACCAAGTTTGGTAAAAGCTTCCGCGCAAGCGATATTGTAACTGAGGCTGACTTCATTCCACCATCCATCACTCATTACCCCGAGCCTGAATTGATCCCTGATCCCGCAGCTACCGTTCATCAGGTAATCAAAATGCTGCATATCCTGTAATACAAGCGCACATTCAGCGGCAGGCACCAGGTTAAAAACACTCCAGTTCGAGATGCCGCCGTCCCCCATCCTATCCTCCACGGTGCGGATATAAATCCGAAATGCCTCCTCTATAGATGCCTTCTCTGCCGAAGTAAGCAGATTCTCCTGCCTGATAAGATCATACAACACTGCCAATCCTTCCATCATACCACCCTCCTGAGGAATACCCTGACTGGACGCGTGTAAAGTAGCCGGATAGGCATCCGGCGCGGAAAAGCGTTTCAAAAGCAGTACGATCTTATCCGCATATTTTTTTTCATGGGTCAATTGCCATGCATATCCCAACGGACGTAGCTGTCGTTCGCTGGCTGACCTGAGTACTGCATTTGAATTCTCTGCCGGAAAACCACCGGCCGGTATCATGGGAACACTAAAATCGTCAGCTTTTTTACAGATATCTTCAAATGCAGCTTTCGCCCAATCATATTTTTTGATATTTTCAGCTACCTTTGCCCATCCTTCAGTGGTTAGGACCAGGAAGGGACCAGTTAAGTTCGTGGATGTGGTCAGTTTCAGTTCTGCTGATACGCTTCCATTAACCATGGCCTGTAGCACCTGGCTTTCCTGCGCACCAGATACTGTTTTCAATGGGATCCGTACCCCAATATTCAGTCTTTTTATTTCTCCGGCAGCCATTGAAAAATACGGATTATCCACAGATGCCTGCATACCTTCCCATCCGCTTCGCAGGAAACGAAGATTACAGAAAACCCGGTGATCTGCACTATTGCTAATTTGCGCGATATAATGTATGGTTTCACCAGGTGCACCGGCTTTACCACAAAGTGGGGCAGTTAAAGCCAGCGGGTTCCCTCTGATCAATTCTATGTCCGATATACGAATAATTGCATTGTTTTGCGCGTTTAAGAAACTTGCCTGAAAACGGATCTGCCGCAGATATTTGAGTAACGCCTGCTGCCCGCGGGGATAATCAAAAGAACTGAAAGGCACCACAAGACTATGCCAGCCCTTACCCGCTATCGTACAAACTGCAATCGTCGAATCAGGAAGATCATGGCGGTCCGGTTGCTCGGGCAGCATGATCACTGATTTAAATGATAAGGGGATATCGCGATCCAAAAAAATCTTCAAACGGATTCCGAACCACTGTCGAGCATCAATCGTTCCATCGTATTCACGCGTAAGGCCTCTGTTGAACCATTTCTTTCCGCCGGATGGGACTGTGTAAACTATCTGACCCGGTAAATGTAAATGCAGCTCCTTGTTACTGAAAGCAGCGCCCTTCCAGTTGCTAAGTTCCAGCGCCCTGGCAGGAATGGTATCCGCCGGAGGCCAGGTTTGAGCAGAAACGCCCTGTGACATCCCACAAATTAACAAAACAAGCAATAAACAATGCCGCAAACCTTTCAAAGAAAACTGCTTTTTCATGATTCAGATTTGCTTACCGCTGAGACCTTTTTATTTTTCACAGCTTCTGTAGAATCTCTGATGATGAACTTTGGCGGAACAACTACCTTATACGTATTAATCTGTTGACTTTCATCGTTAAGCTGACTAAGTAATACATCAAAAGCCTGCTTTGCCAGTTGTTCAATCGGCTGGGCGATCGCAGTGATTGTTGGCCGGTACAGATCAAACATCATATGATCGTCGAAGGCAACAACAGCCACATCGTCAGGAATTTTAAGACCTGCTTCATCAAAAGCCTGTATTCCACTGAGTGCCAAATAATTCGTGGCGAACACAACGGCCTCCAGTTGTTTATTGGCCTTCATAAACTTTACTATATCTTTTACCGTTTGTTTGCTGTCTTGTCCAAAGGGAATCCGTTTGATCAGAGCGGGCAGACTATTTTCCTCCAATCCCTTCAAATATCCCCCTTCCCTGTCATTCATCTGAGTCTGCGGGGAGTCAATGCCGATATAAGCAATCTTACGGAAGCCATCGCGGATCAGTTCTTTGATCGCCTTATAGGTTCCGTTGAAGTTATCAAGGATAACATAATTAGTATCTATTTCTGGAAAATAGCGATCAAAAAGTACTACGGGGACGCCGGCTTCCATGAGATTCTTCACCTCATTCTCGATCCCGGCAGGTGGCGTAATAATAAAACCGTCGACTTTCCGCTCCATAAACAAATTAATCAGCGCAGCAGTCTTTTCAGCATCGTTGTCCGTACTGCAATAGAGGATTTTATAACCGTTCGCATAGGCCAGCCCTTCGATATGATATGCGATCTTTGAAAAAAAATAGTCAGAAATCATCTCAACCATCAGACCAATAGTCATCGTTTTTCCCGTCCTCAGACTTTGGGCAAGCAGATTAGGTTTATAACCGATTTCCTTAATATAATTTTCGACCAGCGCAATCATTTTTGCGCTAACTCCCTTTTCTTTAGCCCTGCCACTGATTACAAACGACACAGACGTCGTGGAAACGCCGAGCGCTTTTGCGATATCACCTATTGAAATTTTTTTGGCCATAGCTGAAATATTATTACCGGCCAATGGTTACAGCCCGGTACTCCTTCGGTTTAAAATTAAGATATTGCTGCAAATTTAAAACGATTTAATTAAGAAAGGCAAACCAATAATAATAGTTACGTTGTTAATACCGCGGTTTGAAGTTTATCCGCGTTATCGTTTCTTTTTGCCAGATAGTGTTGATGAACCGGCGCGATATAAATATCGCCACCGTTTTTACTTTTATGACCATATTTGCTGCCCGTATCGTTAACGTTTTACCTTATAAAATTTATAACCGAACATAAAAATAACTGCATAGCAGATTATGGGCAGGTAATAAGCTTTAGCAACATCGTGATTAGCGATCTGCCCCATGATCAGCGGAAAAAAAGCACCACCGACAACCCCCATAGCGATAAATGACGATGCCTGCTGGGTATGTCCTCCTAAATTCTTCAACCCGAGACTGAAGATAGTCGGGAACATAATACTGAAAAAGAAATTGATCATCATCAAGGCCGCATAAGACGACCAGCCCCAGGCTTGCGCAGTAATTACACACATTATTATACTGCCCATAGCAAATATGGCAAGCAGTTTATGAGGTGTTATAAAACGCATAAGATAGGTTCCAACAAAACGACCGGCTGCCATCATAGCCATAAATACACTCATATATCCTCCTGCAGTTTCATTGCTGAACCTCATCACATCGTGTCCATAATTGATGAAGTACGCCCAGGTGCCACCCTGAGCGGCCACGTTAAAAAACTGGGCTGCAACCGCCCATACAAAATGGCTGTGCCGATATAGTTTTTTTCCGGGTGCTAGGTCAACATTCACAGCATTTGGAACAACCGCCTCCTGCGAGCCGTGAGGGTCTGTCAATACAGGTATTTTTAAAAACAAGAAAGCACATGCAATTAATACAATCACACAACCTATCGATACATATAAAGCCTTAACCGAAGTTAAGTCAGCAGAATGCTCGCCTGTCCCGCGCAATAAAAAGTACGACCCGATGGCAGGTCCGATAATGGCCCCTACCGCATTGAACGACTGGGCGAAATTAATACGCTGATCACTTGTCCGCTGGTCACCTAAAGCTGCCGCAAAAGGATGTGCCACTGTTTCGAGCGTAGCCATTCCACAGCCTAAAATAAAAAGCGCAATCCTAAAAAAAACGAATGACCCCGCATTCGCTGCAGGAACAAATAAGAATGTGCCTGAAGCAAAGAGACCTAAACCTAACAAGACGCCAGGTTTGTAGCCAAATCTTTTTAGAATGTAACCCGCCGGGATACTCATCACAAAATAAGCACCGAAGACCGAAAGCTGAATTAAACCGGATTGTGATTTAGACACATTTAGGACATTTTGAAAATGCTTGTTGAGCACGTCACTCATGGAATGGAGCAATCCCCACATTAAAAACAAAGAAGTAACAAAAATCAAAGGCACTATAAATTTCTTTTCAGTAAATAAAGGTTTTGGCATCATGATTTTTTTACTTTTTTGAATGTAATCAAGGTTTTATCAACTGTATTAAAAAGATTGGCTGCTCCTATGAGCGCAGCATGTTCACCAAGCTGGGCCAGTTCGATTTTAATATGCGGCAAACGGTCAGTAAGAGAAGTTAAAAACAGGCCGGCGGCTTTTGCAATGTTTCCGCAAAGGATCAGGCGATCCGGAGCCAGCTTCAAAAGATGAGGTCTCAGGAAATTGCCCAGGTTCTCGGCAAAATCCTCAAATACCTGTACAACTGCATCGTCCCTATCTGCTATGGCAGCAAGTTCCTTTACGTTATTAGCTGATTTGCCCGATAGCTCGTAGTAACGCCTTATGATCCCTCTCGTTGATAAATAGTCGTCTGCGATAGTTTCTTTAAAAGGCAAACTGCCTAAATTCAGGTCCCTGAATTCCCCTTCAGCAAAATGCGCCGAGCCGAAACCGGTACCAAGCGTGATACCTATTACATTATCTTCTCCCTTTCCAGCACCTGTTATACATTCACCTGCTACAGTAGCTTCAGCGTCGTTTCTGAATTTTATCCGGCTCTCAGGAATTTGCAGAGCATTTGAAAAATATTTCCTTATGTCAGTTCCATACAAGGATTCATATTTATCAAGCCCTTTTATAAGGGATATTCCACGTTCGTAATCAAATGGCCCGGGCATAGCCAGCGCCATTCCTGAAACATGGACCGGAGACTGGTCCAATACCCTTTCCAGTGCATCATTCCAGGCATTTAAGATATTGATTGCATCACCCTTACTGTTGACATTCGCTCTCAATGAGCTCTGCTCTGATATGACATTGGTTTTACAATCGCAAACAGCGGCCGTTATATGGGAACCTCCGATATCTGCACATAAAATATGTGGGGTGTAAACGTTTTTTATTGTCATTATTGAATCCTTCTCTGATTAATTTTAAAACCGGTTTATTCGGCACTTTCCAGCACAAGGGCCTCACCGCCGGATGGCTGCATGCTGATATCCAAAACCGTGTTGCAGGTAACCACTCTGCTGCTTACTTTAACATGGGTGGCAGTATTTATCGACGCATCATCACTATAAACAGTAGCTTTATACTTTTTTCCCGTTTCTAAAAATCTCAAGGGCACCCTAACCCTTCGTGGATTGTTGTTGGTGATTGAGCCAACGTACCAACTGCTGCCTTTCCGCCTGGCCACTGTGATAAACTGCCCCGGAATACCTTGAACAACTTTGGTTTCATCCCAGGTAGTGGGTATTTTTTGCCAGAACTCCAGCTCTGGTTCATTATGGTAAAGGCCAGGGCTATCATACCAGAATAAAGTTTGGATAGGGCTGTAATATATTGCAGCCAAAGCAAGCTGATGGGCATGAGTAGTTTTGATCCGTTTGTTAAAATAACAAATAGTATAATCCGCCGGGCCAGCGATGTAGCGTGTAAATGGTAATATCGTGTTATGAGTGGCATCAGGCATTTCTTCATTACCCCTTATGCCCTCGGCGGTCATTAGGTTGGGCCAGGTCCGTTGTTCGCCAGTCGGGCGCCAGTCGTCATGGATATTGACCATTATCTGGCTGGTCGCTGCTTGCTGTATCGTTTTCTCAATCCATGTTGTCCACCGATGCGATCCGACCTGCACAAAACCAAATTTAACACCCTTTACACCCCATCTTTTGTACACCGCAAACAGGCTGTCACTTTGTGCATAAAGCCCCTGCTGGTTAACATACAACCAAACACCTATTCCTTTTTCCTTACCGTAGCGGATTATTTCCGGCAGGTCAAAATCAGGAATGGCCACTTTAGCAGCATCAGATTCAAAACTGAAAGCCGGACCATACCATTTCCAATCAAACAAGATATATTGCAGTTTAAGCTGTGCGGCGAAATCGATATTAGCTTTTGCATCATCAGTTGTTTGTCTCATTACCCGCATGATTTTACCTGGCTTTATCCAGCCTGGATGCTGTATCCTGTTCTCCTCATTGAGGTTTTCAATCAGGTAATTATGCTCTATCAGGTCACCTGGGCGCTCCCCCACCATGATCACCCGCCACGGCGTACCAACCGGCGATATCAGCTGGGTTTCGCCGAACATAGCGGTCGTCAGCGTGTTTGGTTTACTGCTGCTCAGTTTAAACTTGGTACGCGCATAATCAATACAGCCCGCTTCGCTCAGGCTGAGGTATAAGCTGCCTGGCAGCTCTAAAGTCAAGGGCCTTTCACTTTCTCCGGGCCAGTCTTTTAAAGGTAATTTATAATAAGGCGCCTGTGCCCAGTTTGCAAACCAGCCCATTGTATTTTCCGGTAAGCTGAACTCCGTATTTTCGCCGGTAATGTTGTAATAAGTACCTTTCTGGTTTTCAGGGAAATAATATCTGATGGCTACACCTTCATTATAAGCACGTATCTGCACGTGCATTTCATAAATGGGATTATCATCTTTCTGAAGTGCAATATCAGCCATATGATAATGATCCCGGATCAGGCTTTGTTCCCCGTTAACCGGTATCCAGCTGGTATCTTTTGCAGTCGTTTTCACTCCGGTAACAGTCAGATTTTCACACCAGTCTTTATGCTGGTCTACCTTAAGTGCCATCGCTTTTTCTGATAACTGGTTATCCATCTGTATGTCCAGTAACGACTCACCGATAATCTCCCTCCCCTTATAGATTAACCGGTAATACATAGCCCGCTTATTGTCGCCAACTGTTTTCTGGTAAAATTCGGCCACCAAGTTTTTATCGGGTGATTGCAGGGTAACCACCGATTGCTGTACCATAGGCTGACTGTAGACCTGATTGCAAAAGCAAATTAATAATAGCCGGATACTGATTTTAAATATCTTCATTTCTTTTCATCGATCAATTTAGTTTCGCCGGTTCTGACGTTAAGTCTAAATGGTTGCGGTTGCGGCAGCCAGAGTTTGCCGTTCCCGATTTCCAAAGGCATCCACAAATAGCGCGAATCCCATTGTGTTTTTGGTTTCCATATATCTCCCATAAATAAAACCGTTGTTTTTTTTGTACCCGCAATTTTGATCATCATGGTAGATTGCGAACCGTAAGTTTTAGTTTCGGAAGGGGCGATATCTTTAAATTCTGTCCACGGTCCCGATAAGTCCGTTGCGGTTGCATACTTATTCGGATTTGCCGCCCAGCCTGTTAATGAGGATCCTATAACATAATACAAGCCGCCATAATGTACTATCGCCCCGCCTTCCATATGAGCCGGAATCAGACAGATTTGCTTTTCTACATCCAAATAATCATCGCTCAGCCTGGCTATTCTGAAGCCGAAGGGCCTGTCTTCAAAGATCAGGTAAGCGCTTCCGTCATCGTCAATAAACTGGCCGATATCCCGGCTTTCGTGCCCCAAAGGCCTGAATGTACGGATGAACCTGAAAGGACCGGTAGCTTTGTCACTAATAGCAACACCGACACGTGCATAACTGTAAGCGCTGGTAACTGTAGCTGTACTTACAGCCGAGCGGACCTGGCCGTCCACATGACAATACATGACGAATTTCCGGGTTTTCACATTGTAATAAACTTTAGGCCGCTCCAAAACCCATTTTCCCAAAACCGTATCAGGTTTTGATACCTGCAGGGCATCACCTTTAAAAGTCCAGTTAACCAGATCTTTTGACTGGTAGCAACTTACATAACGGTAATTGGTATCAAGCCCCTGCCGGCGCTCCTCTCCATACCAGTAGTAATCGTTTTTTACTTTAATGATGCCTCCGCCATGTGCCTGGATATGGTTTCCTTTTGTATCCGGCCATATTTGTGCGGGCCTGATAGTATCGGACTGCGCATACACCCTGAATGCGATGAGGATAAAAATTGCCGCAGAGGCAGCCGTGATTCGTTTTTGCATGGTTATAGATTTCTTTTCTTTTTTTCGGATTTTTGCAGACGCAGAAGTGCTTCCAGATAATAATAATCGGCATAAATAATAGAGGCGTCTATTTCGGTCCCGGCAGGATGATGCCCTGTAGAGTGGAGTAAAAAAGCGCTGTTGATATCCCTGCTCTGGTAACGGGCTGACGACAGTTCTGCAAGCATGGCGATAGCCTGCTTACGATAATAAACTGCTTTTACTTTATTATGCACAAAGCCGGACAATTCAAGTAATGCTGAGGCGGTTACTGCTGCAGCCGATGCATCGCGCGGGGCATTCGGTATAGCCGGATCGTTAAAATCCCAATACGGGATTCGGTCTGTCGGCAAACGCTTTAAATAAATATCGGCAACTTTTTGCGCAAAGCTTAAAAATTCAGATTTATGGGTTTCGCGGTAGCACATGGTAAAACCATATATAGCCCACGATTGTCCCCGTGCCCACATCGAACTGTCAGCATAACCCTGATGGGTGACACCCTTTATTTTCCGGCCGCTGACCGTATCGTAAACTACGACGTGATAAGCGGAGTAATCAGGGCGAAAATGATTTTGCATCGTCGTCTCTGCATGCTTAACCGCAATATGGCATAAACTCCGGTTACCGCCGTGTTTAGCCGCCCAGAATAAAAGTTCAAGATTAATCATGTTATCGATAATGGTATTATGCGGCCAGCCCATTTTTTTTACCATGGGAGGCCAGGAAAGAATGGTGCCTACTTTGGGATTAAAAAGTGTAGCAAGGGAATCCGCTGCCTGAAGTATTACTTTCTTATATGCTGAACGGCCGGTTAAACGGTAGCCGTTACCGTAACTGTTAAATAGAACAAAGCCAACGTCATGATCCAATCCTGTCTGTTTCCCGGGAGGCACCAACTGCCTGGTAAACCTGTCAGCGGCTGAAGACCATTTCCGGTCCTGAGTACCCTCGTAAAGATACCACAGAATACCCGGCCAGAAACCGGCACACCAGTCATGATTATCAACATACCGCCATTCGCCCCTGTCATAATCTATATTTCTCGGCAAATCTTTTTCGTCGAATGGTATCCTGGCCAGAGTTTTCTCTGCCTGGCTTGCACAATAGCGAATCGCGCTTTCGGGCGAAAAAGCCGTCTGTGCCTTTAAAGGACAATGAATGAAGTAAATCGAAAATACAAGGACGCAGAAAATCTTTGCGACAAAAAAAACAGGGGGATCAGGTTTCGAAAATGGCATTGAAATTATTCATAGTTTTACAAAGGATAGTCAATAAGCAGATTGCAACCGGGATTCCGGTTACAATCTGCCGCCGGAGCATTAAAAATGCTTACCAACCAGGATTTTGTTTAAGGTTTGGATTAGCTGCGATTTCCTGAGTAGGGATCGGTAACAGATAGTTCTTATCTGAAAAGAAACGCTTTGATGATGATTCAATGACAAGAAAACCATTTTCTGTTCCCAGTACAGCCTGTGGTGTCCACCTCGAATCAGATGCGTACGCAGTTCCGCTATAATTGATTCCCAGTAATGATGTTTTCATCTCGGTTTCAGCCGTTTTCCAGCGGAGCAGATCAAATATTCTTAAACCTTCCCATGCCAGTTCAACTGAGCGTTCTCTACGGATTTCTGTACGCATGTCCAGGCCATTACCCACAACGAAAGAATTGGTAAGTGCGGGAAGGCCGGTACGCTGGCTGGTCCTTATTTTATTTAAGGACAGGTTCAGATCAGCGTCACTGATTTGACCGTCCAACTCAAATTTTGCTTCTGCGTAATTAAGCAGAACTTCAGCATAGCGCAAAACAGGATAATCATAACCTTCTGAGCGATCTGGTATACCCCTTTCTGTACGGTATTTATAATTGAAATATCCGGTATTGGTTGTTGTAGGAACCGGATCAAAAGCGATACCTGCATTGTTGGTTGTCGTTCCGTCCAGCGCGAAGCGCGGATTAGGGGAATTATCATAGTACAGATTACCTGGTATCCTGAACAAATTCTTCATCCTGCTATCGCGATTTTTAAATTCCGATGACTTGGTGGCATAACCTTGAAATAAAGGCGATTTATCAATTGGCAGACCATCACTGCACAGAAAAAGATTAGCCAGCTTACTGGTAGGCGTACCTACACCCGCATGAGTTATCAACGCCCCATTTGGCCTCAACGTATAGTCATAGCGGTTAAGGATAATAAATTCCTTATTGTTCGCTTTGGTGTATCCCCCGGGATTAGATTTTTGATTCTCCAGAATAAACAGGTATTTGTAGGTTGAATCACCCATAGCAATCCCGTTTTCAGGTGCAAACAATTGATATTGTCCACTGCTCATCACCTGGTTGGATTCATCTACAGACTTGCCCAGCATTTCGTTTGCCCGGGCAGCATTATTACGAAACTTGTTCCAGGTACCTTCAAATAAGGTGACTCTGCCTTCAAAAGCCAGTGCTGCTGTTTTGCTGATCCGGCCTTTATCGGCAGCCGCAATTTTATCCTCTGTCAGTAAATTAGCTGACGCGGCATCCAATTCTGCGATTATAAAATTAACCAGGTCATCGCGGTTCGCCCGCGGAGCCTGTAATGCCGGGGAGGCAGGGGTAAGCGTAGAGGTAATCAGCGGCACACCTCCGAAATAAAACAACAGACGGAAATAGACAAAAGCGCGAAAGAAATGCGCTTCAGCTACATATTGTTTGATGCCGGCAGCATCCCCCTTATAAGTTTGTGCTTTTTCAAGCAAATTGTTGATCGCCCGTAATTGGCCGTAAGAATTTGTATAAACCGCGTTGGTCAGTGGTGGGGTAAAGCTTGATTCGCTGTAAGCACTGATACCACCGCTAAAATCAGAATTGTAATCCGCTTCAAGGTTATAAGGCTGTAAATAGCTCGCACCATAGTCAAAGGTTGGCAAATAGCCATAAAATAAGGAAGCGGCAGATTTGAACTGATCCGGGCTAGTCCAGAAGGTTGCATCCGTCGGCTGGTTAGTCGGTACAAGGTTCAGGTCTTTTTTACAGGCATTCTGTGTAAGGATCACAATGCCAATTACTATAATGACTATTTTATTTGTTATTTTTTTCATCTCAAAATCAATTAAAAGGTAACATTTAAACCCAATGCATAAGTTCGGTAGAATGGAAACTGGTCAACGCTGTCTGGCGCTTCCGGATCCCAGCCATCTTTAATCGCTGCGGCTTCCCAGAGATTTTCACCGGAAAAGTAAATCCGGACCTTGGATAAACCAGCTTTTTGAGTTAGGTTCTTCGGCAGTGTGTAGCCGATAACGAAATTCTTTAGTCGGATATATTTGTTATTTTTTATGGTTAAGGATGAGGCTGCGTAATCGTAATTCTGCACTGTTGCGTCTGTGGTTAACTTAGGAAACGGTGCATCCGTCCTGTCCGGGCTCCAGGTTTTATGATAAAAATAAGCACTCTGATTTGCACCGCTGCCGACATAAGGCCTGTACAAAGACCCGTTGCGATAGGTATCACGACGTCCAACACCCTGAAACAAGGAAGAAAAGTCAATATTTTTCCAGCTCAGATTAAGCTGCGTGGAAAAACTCAGCCGTATATTATTATTACCCAGGTATTTAATGTCAGTAGCATCAAATTTATGATCCCCGTTAAGGTCAGTAAACATGGCATCCCCAACACCGATATTGGCCGGTAACCCGCCTCCGGAAAAAGTGGCCTTATAATCGGCTAATTGTGCTGCGTTCTGAATAATACCGGCATATTGATAACCAAAATAACTATTGATCGGGAATCCTTGAACGCCGCCGTTTACACCCGGGTTCCGAACGTTGGCACCGCCGATATTGATCAGGTTATTTTTATTGTCGCTTAAAATACCGGTTATACCATAGTTAACCTGACCAATCCTGTCGTTCCAGCTTAATGTCAGATCAAATCCCCTGGTCCTTAAATTTCCATTATTGGTAAAAGGGGCCGAACCGCCGAGCGTTACCGGGTAAACCACCGCAATCAGCATATTGCGGTTATATTTTTCGTAAATCTCAAATGTTCCGGAAAGCCTGTTATTCAACAAGGAAAAATCCAGCCCAATGTTTTTGGTTTCCACCTGTTCCCAGGTTCTGTTAGGTGCCACGATTCCTCCGGGAGCTGTTGTGGTAACGCTGGTCGGATTAGAAGCGCCGAATGGATATGATCCAGCATTGTTATTTACAGTGGCGATATAATCATAGTTTCCGATACCCGCCTGGTTACCCACAACAGCATAAGATCCGCGCAGTTTCAGGTTGTTCAGCCATTTCAGGTTAGCCATAAATGATTCATTAGTGATTACCCAGCCGGCTAACACACTTGGGAAAAATTTCCAGCGATGGTTGTTTTCGTCTGTAAATCTCGATGAACCGTCATAGCGTCCAATAGCTTCGAATAAGTATTTGCTTTTATAGTTGTAGGTTACCCTGCCGAAGTAGGAATTGATAGCCCAGTCATAGTAGTCTCCGCCACGTGTATCATTGGCATTGGGTAAAGGCATTCCTTGTGCAATAGAATTCAATCCCGGAAGCACATTATTCACTTTATTAAAGAAGGCATCATAATGATATTTTTCCTGCGAAACCCCGGCCATAGCGTAGACGTTATGAACGCTGTTGAAGGTCTGATGATATTCGGAATTCGCAAAATAACTCTGGTAGGTTGATTGCTGAAAATCTCTTCGGAAAGAATTAAAATCATTACCTGTTCCATATTGGCTGGTCACGACCGTGCCGGCGTAATTCGTGAAGGGAATATTATTGATATGCTGCTGAATGTCAGTCAGGGTATAGCGGACGGCTGCAGAACCATTTAACCGAAAATTGTTATTGATGTCATAATTCAGGCCGAACTGTTCATTGATCCGGTTGTCAACCTGATCCCTGTTCCCTCCCAGTTCAGCCAGACCGGCAGGACTTAGGAAATTACCCCAGTTGTACAATGGTTGCCCGTCCGCACGATAAAGCGGAGCACCGGGCTGGGTAACGCTCGGCCCATTCAGCAAGGTGCTCAGCGCGGAAGGCTCTATACGGTTCTGTCTTTCAAAATACAACTGATTAGTCACCTTCAGGCCCCGCAGCAGGTTGTAATCCATATTGATCCTGACATTGTACTTCTTATTGAAATTCGTTCCGAACTTAAGGTTGCTGCCATCATTAAGATAGCCCAGCGATAAGTAATAACCTGCTTTATTGCCGCGTCCAGAAATCGAAACATTTTGCTGATTAGTAGAACTTGTTCCGAAAGTAGCTTTGCTGAGATCATAGTCAAAAAAGGCCTCATCATTAGTATTAAACGCTCCGGGTGAAATTACCTGTCCGGCTGGGTTTTGAAAATATTGCTCAAAAGATTTGAAAGGGTTGATCGCATTATTATTGGTGTAAGCTTCATTGGTCATTTCGTACCACTGCCTCAGGTTCGTATATTTCCGCATCAAGCCTACAGGCTTCAGTGCATATAACCCGTTATAATTAACAACCGGTGCGCCCGACTTTCCGGATTTGGTGGTTATCAGCACCACGCCGTTAGCAGCCCGTGCGCCATAAATTGCAGCTGATCCATCCTTCAGGAAGGACATCGTGGCGATATCATCATTATTAAATGAGCTCAGAATGCTCGGATCCGTATAGGGTACTCCGTCAACAACAACCAAAGGAGGCGTAGAATTTGTTGATGACGCGCCGCGAACCTGAAAATTCCAGTTCTCCTGGCCAGGCTTTCCTGACGTGCGGGAAACCACAACTCCTGGAACAGTGCCCTGAATGGCGCTCAAAGGATTGGTAGAAACCCGGTTTTTAAAAGCAGAGGAGTCAAGTGTGCTGATCGCACCCGTAAGTGTCGCTCTTTTCTGGACGGTCGAATAACCCACAACTATTACTTCGCTCAATCTGCTGTTGTCGGGCAGGATTTTAATAAGCATAGGCCCTGCGAAATCTGCAGGAACTGAGATAGTCTGATAACCGATACTGGTAATCTCCAGCACAGCTCCCGGAAGTGCGGATAATGTAAACGCTCCCTTTGCATCAGTGGCGGTGCCCGCTGTACTTCCCTTGACTTTGACCGTGGCACCAACAACGGGCTGATTAGTCTGACTGTCGGACACCCTTCCACTGATGGGGGATTTTTGTGCATTCGCCCGGATACAAAACAAAAGCATAAGGCTCAATACTACCGGCAAAATCTTCGGTTTAACTCTGAAAGTAAAATTTCCCATATTCATAAAGTTTAAAAAATTGGTTAGTTGATAATCAGCAGCCAGGTGATGCCAGGTGATTACCAATGATTTGGTCAAAATTAATTAAATTTAAATCGATTTAAATAAAAAATATCGTTTTGCTAATTATTAACTACAATCACGAAAAAATGATCAATAGTTATAAAAAAACATCATAATAAATGCTTATATGACACAAATTTGAACATATAAATGCCATTATTACATTTTTAAAATCACATTAAGACAGTGGATATTTGCAAATTCAAATATATTTTCTGCGCAAACTATAGTTTCAAAACATAAACAATGCCATCCATAGTGATATTTTTCGTCACCTAAAAAAGGTTAAAATAGGCTTAACAATAAATAAACGGCTTATTTTATCAAATTCAATGATTATTGATTTGATTTAAATCAATTTAAATTTTTATATAAATTTTTCAATAAAATGTGTAGAAAGATCTCTGCGGGACAGCTAAAACGTCCCAGGTCAGTTTTGCATGCCAGCCAGCATCAACATACGATTTTGGTATAAATGAGCAGTTGTGGCATCAGATTTACAGTCCTTATTTTTCAATCAGCAGGTATTGCTCCTTGTCAAATTTAGGCGGCTGTATTTTGCCGTCAACGGAAACGTGTTGGATGTTTCCCATGTCGAATGAAATATTGACAACGGGCTGCCCCTTCAGGGACAATTTTAAAATACCGTCCTTTTTTTCGGCATTCATAAATACTTTGGAAAGTGAACTGAAAAGCACACGATGGCCGCTTTTTAAATAACTCCCGTTAGCGACGAAGAATGAAGAGGGTATCGATCCATCGCCCGGTTTACTCCCTTCAGGATAGGTAACCGCACTCAGATAAGCATCGGTTTCCCAATTACCGGCATTAATGATAGAATTTCGGTGCATCAACCTCCCGTCCGCCAGCAAATTAATATAAACTTCTGTTACCTGTCCATTTTGATGTATCCGTATACCCAGGTAGTCTTTACTTTCAAAGCGCTCAATGACAGGCAGGTTACTCCAAGCAGATGATCCGTTCGCCCCCGAAGACCCTATAAATGTTTTCAGTGGTTTATTGCGCTCATCCAATAAAATAATAGCATTAACCAGCTTGGCCCGGTCAGTTTTCTCGGGCGGTGAGATTACGTAGTAAGGAATTTGAACATTTCTTGAATGATCCTTTAAACCATATTGAATATCGTATTTCATTTTTTCGGGAAAGTCGTGGGGATAACCCAAAGGCAAAGTTTCCGGGTACAAGGGACGGAATAATATCCCTGAAGAACCTTGTGTTATCTCAATATCGGGTCCACGTTTAATAGCAGTGTCCGCATAATGCAATAAAAAGTCTATTTTTCCCGCTTCATACGTTTTGACGTCATCAACGATGAGGATCACATTGCCAACCCACAGAAAATTACGATAGTTACGTAAAAAATTACGGGATGTCGGCCCGGTTACATCAGCCAGTAAATATTTTAAATTGCCGGCATCTAACATATCATACAGATGTCCCGGTTGTTTTACTGCGTGATATTGATCCTGCGGGTCCTGTGCTTCTCCGTTAAACATAACTACATTATGCGCACGGCTTGTAACGAAATAACTGCTGTACTCAGGATTTCCGTACCCCGTGTCTCCTCCGTCGATCAATAAATTTTTTCCTTTGTGATACAATACGAATGAACCTGCGTCTGCATGGGCGTGATTCCAAGTAAACCCGCATTTCACACCCAACATAGTAGCATCGGGATCCCATGAACTCCTGAGCATCCCCCAGCCCATCCCCGGATAAACGGCAGACGGACTAAGTGAAGGGGTTGTGGGAACAACATTCTTCTCCGGCTGATAGAGTAGCCCCATCGGGGTCTGAACATTCAAATCCTCGCGGAAACGTACCTTTGAAGTATTATTCAGATACCAATAATAGTCCGGTCTCCCGAGCCCCAAAGCAATCATAAGCCGAACAGGTTTATCTCCGTTCGCAAAATCATTACTGTCACCAAAATTGAGCGACATAGATGCTTCCCGGGCACGCGGATAAGAAGTCCGAATAAACCAATCCATGGTTTTCTGAAGCAGAGGATCATATGGCATCTTCAAAGGACCTATCGCATTAGTATAAGCCAGCCGGAAAAGCAGATATTCAGAAACACCGAAATTGGCGTAACTCACACTCTCGTAACAGCCTCCATCGGGATCAAAGGTAGATGGTTTATTTTCAAGGATGCTCCCGCTAAAACCTATCCATTCCTTACTGTCATCCATAATTCCCCTGGCCCAATCCCTGGCCTCCGGGACTTCTTTCATTATCGCCAGAGATGCTATGCCGGCCTGGAATACAACCGATGACCACCAGTTATGCCCCATGCTATTGAGCGAATGAATTCTTTTGTCCTTTGATATCCAGTCACCAACTGACGGCTTTATGCCGAGTTCCAATATTTTCCCCGCAATTTCTTTCCGTTCGGTAACCGTCAGACAATCATAAATCGCGTCATAGGTTATCGCAGCCAGCCAGTTTGAATGAGCTGTACCTAAACCTGAATTCCAGCGGGGGGACCGGTCATCCATCCCGTCCCATTGAATTTTGCCGGTAAGCTGTATCAGCAATGATTTGACCCGGTCTGCAAAACGCCTCTCTCCGGTCAGGCGGTAAACCAATGCCAATTGTTCCATATCGCCACCATTACTATTTTTTAACCATCCGTCACAATTATCTTTTATTTGTTGTAAGCTATTGGCTAAGACTGTGTCTGTTACGATTCTCTTCTTTAGCTGGTTGACACGTTCCGGAGTGTAAAAAAGATAAGGATGCGATGATTGCGCCGTGACGTCCGCGGGCTGCAACAGTACCAGATAAAAAAGAAAACCAAACATGGTTAATGACTTCCGAATTGATCCGACAATTTTTATTTTCATAAATTTCACTAATTGGTTATGAGACTTTGATGCTGGTATTCAACAACAAAAGGTTTCTTTATGTCAATATCACTTATGCGATATTCTGGCATAAACCCGAAAAAAGACGTAGCTTATCAAGAATTTCATACCAGCTGAATCCTGACAAATCTAATATTTAAATCGATTTAAATAAAATGTAGTTATATTTAATTTTGGAGGGAGACATTCTTTATACTGTAATACCAGCAAATCATCTCTTCCGGATGACCATAATCAGCGGAGGATTATCATCGCCGATCCGTTTTAACTCAAATTTCGACTTTGCGAATGTTAATCCGATTTTTGAGTCACTGCATTACCAAGCGTTAATTAATAAAAATAGAGTAACGTATTTGCTATATTTAACCACTTATCATTATTCATGGAGCTTCTATATATCTGGATCGAAGAATTCAGAAACCTGAAAAACATCGGGTTCAATTTTACCGACAAGATTAAGTTCGACTACCTTCCCGAGCACCGGGAAGTGCTAATCGAAAAAAAAGAACCAATAAGACCCGGATTTTTCGGAAAAAAGGTCAATAACGTCACAGCGATCATTGGAAAAAATGGTACTGGCAAAAGCAATCTGCTTGACCTTATCTGTTACCTTACTAAAGGCTCATCCAAACGATTTTATAAATTCATCATCATTTATGAAGACGCCAGAAACAGAGGGCAGCAATACATTTGTAAAACCAATATTGAAGAGCTTAGCAAAGACAAACGACTCTTTATCATTGACGCAGGCAAATCAATCCCCAATATAGGCGCTATCTTTTTTTCCAACGTCAATGACGGAAGGGAACACCGCTTTGCAAGGGATATTATCGACATCTCACAAAATTCGACCTCGCGGCACACCCGGAAACGGAGCGACGTCTTCAACCAATTAAAATTCCTGCTTTCAGACCATTTTGAAGCTGTGAACCTTTCAGCCCCAAATACTGTCCTACTCACTACAAGGGCAGATATAACGATAAAAAAACCACTTCAAACCTATCTCAGTTCATACCCAAAGTTTGAAGCGCTGGTGAAGCTATACTCATCCGGGCTTAAACGTCACAAACCAGCCGAGCAGTTTCGTTATTCACTGCGGTACACTCTTTTCATTTACAGCCTCAATCATGTCTTCTCCAACTTTATCGATAATTCACAGATAGGGCTATCCGGAAACGAAACAGAGTTTGTCAATACTTTTACTACCATATTCCAGAATAGATTTCCTAAAGCAGATCTCCCTGGAATGTCAGATACTCATGAAAGGCTCGAATATTTTCTTCGCGATTTCATGGATCATTACAAACAGCTCGGTGAAATGAATGTTAACGAACTTTACCTGTTTTTGGATTTTGATCGCGATATCCCAAAAATGAATCTCATCATAGCAGAAGAGAAGATCTCAAAAAAAACCTATTTCAAAGCTTTTTTTGACGAATTCAATCAGGGGATTTTCAAAAGGTATAATGCTATTTTTGATTTTCCTGAAATCATTGACTTAGAGTGGACCGGCATGAGTTCCGGTCATAAGGCATTCCTCAATCTTTTTGCGCAGCTTCATTCGACCATCAAACGTATTGCCCAACAGGAAAATGTCCTTGTTTGTATTGACGAAGGTGACCTTTACCTTCATCCTGAATGGCAGCGGCAATTCTTAAATAGGGTTATACGCTATGTGCCGGAAATGCTGAATAAGAACTTGCAATTCATCCTCACCACGCACAGCCCTTTCCTGATCTCTGACCTGCCTAAGGAAAATCTAATCCTGGTTCAATCTAACAGTTTTGGCAATTGCGAGATAGCAACCAATAAGATCACTTTAAGGCAGACTTTTGGAGCTAATATTTATGACCTTTTTAGAGGGCCTTTTGTACTCGAAAAAAGCACGATTAGTGAATTCGCTTTAAGGAAGATCAACCGGGCAGTCGCTATCCTGAGCCAAAAAGCGATATCCAGGGTGGAATACAATGAGGCAAGAGACATCGTTTCGGCCGTCGGTGACTATGCAGTTCATTTCAAACTTGATTTAATGTTGAAAGATGCTGAAACTCTCTTGTAATCCACCGGAAACCTTCGAATTGCTGGAGCACAAGCATTTTGAAGGATTAAATAAGATCATTGGAACCGGACAACGAAGGGGATTGTATGCAGTCGCTGCCCCGATCACCAAGCTGCATTCCGCCATAAGAAATCATTCCGGAAGGAAAAGGGCGTTCTTCGAGTGGCTTTGGGGCATAAACGGCGGTAGGTTGCGTGCCATACTGATTGGAAAGCCTCCCTTATTGAAAATGATCGTTGATTCCTTTAACCAAAAGTTCCCGGAACTGGTTTTCAGCGAACAGGATGCTGACGGCAATGTTAACTTTAACGCACTGGGCAATACCGTATTAGATATATTTAATTATAAACGCTATCGTCAGTCTGACATGTGCCTTAACTACCTGTCAGCATTAGGAATAAGGCAAGCGACACCTTGCCCATACTGCAATTTTGACGAAATATACCTAACCGAAGTAAACGGCGACGACTACCATTATGATGAAGATGAACGAGAGGCTGAAGCCAACAATTACCAGCAGGCACTCTTAGACCTCGACCACTTCTTTCCGAAATCCAGATACCCCTTCCTAGCGATATCCCTTTATAATCTTGTGCCCTCCTGCCATAATTGTAATTCAAACTTCAAACATACTAAGGAGTTTGCCCTCGAAACACATGTTCACCCCTATATGACGGATTTCGAGGACATCTTCACTTTTTCTTTAAAAACACCCTATGTTGATGGGCAGACATATGACACATTAGAGATACTGTATAGTAACAAGGCTGCATACCCGGATTTCCCGGATAACAGCATCAAAGATTTCAGGTTAATTTCCAGATATAACACAAAGCGGGAAACGTTATTAGATATGTTAAAAGCGTTACATATGGGTATTTTCGAAAATTTTGATCAAATCTTCACTGATCAGCAGCAAGGCGATATCAAAAAACTAATACTTCGAAATGCTAAGATTCCATTTGAGCATCAAGAGATTACAAAATTTCAAATCGGAAAGCTTAAAAGAGATATTTACCTTGAATTCTTTCAACGAAAAAGTAACCTTGCCTAATCTTTCTTATGAATACCAATATTCTTTTTTCTGTTTGCCAAGACTCGCTTGATTTGCCGAATCTATTATTTTACCTCTAATTTAATCTCTGATTTTTGCAAACCATCAGCGTTTGCTGAAATGGTGACCCTTCCTCTATTTTGTCGCGCCTGTATAACGACCAATGCTAAACCGTTATATGCGTAACGATAATCAGCTTTAAAGGGTTCATGACTCACCGGGTCTCCATTATCAACACCTGCAATAAAGGCGTCGCCTGTAATAGTAAAACTTATCTTGTTTTTGGCAAAAGGGACCAGATTGCCATCTTTGTCCACCACTTTTACGGTAATGAATGCCAGATCCTCGTCACCGTGGTTAAGTACTTTTTTATCTGTAATAAGCTTGAGTTTTGCGGGTGGGCCTACGGTTTTGACTTCGGTTGATAAAACTTCAACGCCTGTTTTACGGGACACGGCTCTGAGTGTGCCTGGTTCATATTTTACATGCCACATCACATGCAGGTCATCACCGGATTTTCTTTTTATGCCTAATGATTTTCCGTTCAGATACAGTTCCACCTCATCGGCATTATTATAGTAAGCCCAAACATCTACCGTTTTTCCTGCCTCCCAGTTCCAGTGAGGCAGCAAGTGTAAAACCGGTTTATTTGTCCATTCACTTTGATACATGTAGTACACGTCTTTAGGAAATCCGGCCAGGTCAATAATCCCAAAATATGAGCTTCGTGCAGGCCAGGTATATGGCGTGGGTTCACCCAGATAATCAAAGCCTGTCCAGATGAACATGCCCGAAAGAAAGTCGTGCTTCTTGATGATTTTCCAGGTTTCTTCATGCGTTGATCCCCAGGGAGTAGAAACATTATCATAACTTGAGACCGTCAAATCAGTATTCATCGGCTGCTTATCTTCATCAGACCAACGGCGTATACTATCACTCGGCATATCAAAAATCCCCCGGGTCTCCAGGGCTGATGTTGTTTCTGTGCCTACAAATTTTTTATTGGGATAGCGCTCATGAAAGCCAACCAAGTCATTATGATGATAATTATACCCGATTAGATCTGTAGCCCCTGAGCTGATAATCTGATTTTTTGTATCAGGATGATTATTAGCAGCAGTAATCGGTCGGGTATTATCGAGTTTATGTACGATCTCTGCCAGGTCTTTCGCAATACGGAAACCACTGGAATCGCTCTGTTCCGGAATTTCATTCCCGATGCTCCAGATCATTACCGAGGGATGGTTTCGGTCTCTTAAAACCTGGTCTTGCAGATCCCGTTTGTGCCATTTTTTAAAAAATAAATGATAATCGTATTTTTCCTTGGCTTTCTCCCAGCAGTCAAACGTCTCGTCCATAACTATAAAGCCCATTGAGTCAGCTAGCTCGAGTAATTCGGGAGCCGGCGGATTATGAGATGTACGGATTGCATTACATCCCATTGCCTTCAACATTTCCAATTGACGTCTGAGTGCATGTACATTCATAGCCGCACCTAAACACCCCAAATCATGATGGTTGCAAACGCCCAATATTTTCAAAGATTTTCCATTCAGTGTGAATCCTTTGTCTGCATCAAAACTGAAATTACGGATACCTGTAGTGGTAGAATAATTGTCGACAACGATCTTATCCGAAACTATTTTGGTAATAACTTTATAAAGAGTGGGTTTATCCACTGACCATAAGTTCGGATTAACTACAGTCAATTGTTGTTTGAACGTTTTCAGTGTATCATTAAGCACAAGATGGCGGAGCGCATTGCTGCTTACCCGTTTACCGTTCTGATCATATATCGACGTTATCAGTTCAATCTCGTGAGGTTTCCGCATTCGGTTACGAACAGAGGTCTGAATTTTTATATAAGCTTTAGATCCAATGACTTCGCCGCAGGTAACAAAAGTTCCCCACTGATCGACCGCTATTTTACCAACGGTAAGCAATCTGACATGCCGGTATATTCCCGAGCCTGAATACCAACGGGAATTAGGCTGCGCCGAATTATCAACCCGCACTGCGATTACGTTTTTTTGATTGCCATATTTCAAATAAGGTGTAAGTTCATACCTGAAGGAGATATAACCATTGGGTCTGAAACCCAGATGATGACCATTTAACCACACATCGCTTTTTTGATAAACGCCATCAAAATCGATATACATTAGTTTACCTTTGCCTGAGGCTGGTATTTTGAAAGTTTTACGGTACCAGCCTATCCCGCCAGGCAAAGCGCCCCCCTCTGGTTTCGAAGGATTATCTTTACTGAACTTTCCTTCTATACTCCAGTCATGTGGCAGATCTAGCCTGCGCCATTCAGCGTCATCAAAGTCTGCACGCTGTCCATCAGTTACATCACCTAAATTAAATAACCAGTTCTTATCAAAAGCTGATACCTGTCTCGGGGAAACACCTTGTCCCCGAATAACGGCAGCAGATAATAGCAATATACAAAGCAGCAGATACTTATATTTCATTTTTCAAATCAGATTTATATTGACAATTCATGTTAGTTCCGGATATACAAATGCTCCCCTTTTATATCTTCAGGAAGATCTTATTCCTGTATAAAAAGTACAACAAGGCAAGCTGCACAAAAACAACGGAAATAGCCGCCCAAATCGGTTGCCAGCTTTGAGCAAGATGACCGATAATTCCCCCGAAGAAAAAATTGGCTGTGTGCTGAAAATCAACCATCCCTTCAGCTGCCAGATAGATCACTATGGAGTTTACCCCGATCAGCACAAAAGGGAACGCCCATTTTTTGTACCCGGCAACATCTATCACCAGGTAAAATACCGAAAGGAAAACCAGGCTCCATCCGCCTACAAACAATACAAACGAGCTCGTCCATAAACGTTTATTAATAGGGAAAGCAATATTCCACAGCAAACCTAAGCCAATAAGTAAAATACCTACTGCTAATAGCCCAACACCCTTTTTCCACATTGGCCATTTTACAGATTCAAACTTCAGGAACTGGCCTGTAAAAATGCCCAGTATAGCGGTACCAATAGCCGGAATAGTGGACAATATACCCTCGGGATCATGCACTTTATCATGTAGCCTGCCCGGGAGCAATAAACGGTCGATATAGGATTCCAGGCTACCGTTCATGGTTAAAACCCCAGCCCCATAACCGGGCACCGGAATCAGTTCCATAGCAGCCCAATAGCCCAGCAACAGAATACCGAACCATAAAACCTGTCCCCGGATATTAAAATTAAGATAGATGACACCCGCAAAGAACCAAGCAAGGCCGATACGTCCCAGTACGCTTGCAAACCGGGTATTCTCCAAACCATTAAACTTAAACAAACCGTTAACAACCATCCCTAAAAAAAGCAGGATAATGGTACGCCTGATCATGGAGCCGTAAATCTCCCGCTTTGCAGTAGATGGTAACAGGTGTGGGTAAGCAACCCCATGTTTACCGGCTTTGCCGCCCATTGAATAAGGCATGGAAACACCTGCAATAAACAAAAACAAAGGAAAGATCATATCATAAAAGGTGATCCCGTTCCACTCGGTATGATGTAATTGTCCAGACATCCACACCATGAGCGGCCAGCCGGTGGCCTTAGCAAGTGCATGCACTACCCCTTCCCCGCTCATGATCCAAAACATATCAAAACCACGAAGGGCATCTAACGATAATAACCTTGCCGGCTTAGTAACAGTATTTCCAGGTTTAGCTGTTGATGTATCCATTATTTAAGATCGTTACCCATTATTGTTCTGTATTTTTCATATAACTGTTGCGCAACAACTGTGCTGTTGCCGGCAGGAACAACAGGATAAGTTTTGGATGAATTAATCCATTGCCATTCCCAGTTGCTTATTGATTTATCAAATAGCTTAAAGTCGGGTTCTTTTCCAGTTTCTATTGATCCTTTTAGTAACTCAAAGAATTTTTGCCAGCGTACCTTGTAAAAATCATTGAGCAAACCGCTCCATTGCCGGCAGGAGTATTCGTGCAGCGGACTATCGGCGTCGCCCCAAAGTGTTATCAGGTTGCGGGCATTTTTTTCATAAAGGGCTTTTTCGCTTGGATTAGTTCCCCAGCTGCGGGCATCGGCTATCCAGGGGCCAAGCATAAAATCTTTGCGGGTAGCCAGCAGCTTATCCATATCGGCTATCAGGCCAATATATTCAGCAGTATACCTGCCAAAAGCCTTGTCATCTTTATCGTGGTATGCCTTGATCCATTTTAACTGGAGCGGTCGGCCATAGTTAGCCAGCACTTGCCGGGTTACATCAACCAGGTCATAATTAAAACCGCTGCTTTGTTTACATGCAGGGATGGCGGCTATCATTTTATCCCAGGCAGGCAGCAAGTCCTTCCGATTATAGTTTAAGCGGGTACGTGTCCATATCGCTGCCGAATCAAGCGTTGGCCGGCCGGTGATGATCGATTCGGCACCGTCACGGATATCCTTGCCATTAAAAACGGTAGTCCTGAGTGTTTGCCAGGCATCAAGTGCAACCTTGCTCTTTACACCATAGCGGTTAAATAAATACTCCGGCAGCCATTGATCAAGATCAATGGATTTGTTTTGCCAGGTATGTTGCGTCATTAATTCATAAAGCACAGGGGTTTGTTCAATAGCCTCCATGGTTAAGCCGATACCAACCATTTTCCCCGACTTTGGATCATTAAGGGCCTGTGCCGGCTGCGTGGCTACCGCCTCTATCCTGCCAAACAAACTATTGTTACCGCCGTAGTTATGCAGCATGTTCCAGATCCAGGGTTTGCCATAAAACGCTTCGGTCCGCTTCCATATCGGTTCATAATCAGTATTAAGGTCAAGCACAATCATATGATCATCAGGCACGGCATTCAGCAATGCTTTGATCTGCTCGTTTTGCCAAAATTTACGATCACTGAAAAACAACCAGCCTTGCATTACCCAAACAGCTTTCGGATCGGCCCCTTTCATGCCATCATAAACCCGCGCGCTTAGTTCCGAAAGAAATTTAGGATCGTTAGAAGGCGGTTCGTTCTCGTTAAAAGTATCGGCAGAATATAAATGGTCAGTACCGTAAACTTTGGTTTGTTCCTGTATAAATTTTTCGCCAATCTCGGCAAATAAAGGATCTGCCGAATCCAGGATATAAGTATCAGCGAAGCCGTTGTTCCAGTTGGTTTGCTTCAGTTTAGCATTAGGGAAATGTTTTTTAAACGATGCCGGCACATGCCCTGTAAATGCGGGCAGCACAGGTTTGATACCCAGTTCGCGCTCGCGCTGCAATATTTTGATCTGCAAATCCCGGTGACCGGTTATCCAGCTTGCAGGCAGCGGACCGTCCCATTTGTCTATATTACCCATATAAAACCAGCCAAAATATGCAGGACCGGTAAAAAAGTCCTGCATATCTTTATTGCTAAAGCCCATGCCTTTATAAACTTTATCCCACACGTACTCCTGCCCAGTTATGGCCAGCGGCATATTAATGCCGTGTAGCGCCATCCAGTCTATTTCTTTTTCCCATCGTTTCCAGTCCCACCAGCTCATGCTATAGCTATAGGTGCAATAGTTAAGGTAATACCGATATTGGTAAGGGGTAGTTTTATGGATCTTTTTGGCTGGTACAGGCAAGCGTGATGGCAAATTAAGATTGGTTCCGTTCCATGTGATCTGGCAATGCGCATATTCGGTGAGGTAATAATATAAAGCTGATGCCACCGCAACACCATTATTGCCCCTTAATATAATTTTACCCTTATTCCCTTCTACTTCAAAAACGTCACGGGCCTCGCTTTCAGGAAGTGGCTGAACAACAAAATTTTGCGCATAACCTGGCACAACCCGTTTAATTAAAGCATAAGAAGATGGTACATGCAACTGCGCCTGAGTGCTGATTATTCCACCGAAAACACCGCACAGCAGCATGCAAATGAAAACCTTTGATTTACCTGTCATTTACTTTGAATATTTTATAAGATCACTGAGTTTTTATGAACATCGACCGATGATTTTTGAATTTTTTACCGCGCTCCTATGCCCGTTGAAAATTGCTAAACAAGAAGATAAAATTATGGCAAAAATGACTTCCAAGTTCATTTGCAGTGTATTTGGAAAAAAGGTGACGGACAAAAGTCCGCCACCAGTTCAATTAGTTAAACAATCAATAACCGGGGTTTTGTACCAGGGCTTTGTTCAGCTGCATAGCAGAAGTGGGTATCGGGAAGATACGATGATTGGGGTTGGCATCTGTTTTAAAACCCCATGAGGTTTCAAATTTACCGAACCTGATCATATCGTTCCGGTGCCATGATTCCCAGGCAAACTCCCTGCATCGTTCCGCATAAATATTTTCCAGCGTAACTGTACTCCACGCAGCAGAAGTTGTACGTTCTGCACGTAGCATATTCACTAAAGTAAGTGCGGATTGACCCAGGGTAACTGAACCTCCTCTCAAGATGGCCTCAGCTTTCATTAACAGAATATCAGAGTACCTGAAAATAGGTATATCGTTCTTCATATTTCTGTTCAACGAGGTAGAATCCGGGTAAAATTTGATGTTATGATAGCCCATATTCCAGCCGATCTCATCATTACCTACATCGAACGTACCAACATCCTGTCTTAAAACGATATTCGGGGTCAACTCAACCTGGTAAGTGATGGAGCCATTAGGGTCGCTGCCTTTATAAAACTGATCATAGCTTTGGTTTGTTGTTGTATAAGTTACTGGAGTTATACCATCAAATTGATATTGCTTACCTGTTAGCCATTGCTTGTTCCGGATATCGTTGACATCGTTAAAGTTAGCGTAATAGGACGGCAGCGTACTAATCGCGGCATCCGGCGAAAAGTTAACCTTGTATTTGTTTACCAATCGCCTTGGCATATCATAACGCTGATGCAGATTCTGGCTTCTGAAAGGAAGCGAATTTGCAGCCGAAGGGTCAAATGGAATAGCAAAGATAAATTCTGCTGTTTGTGGTCCGTTATCAGGATAAAACATTTTCAGATAAGTGCTGCGCGGCTCCAGGTGAAAGGCTCCGGAATTGATCACGTTGTCACAAGCAGCAATACAATCGTCATATCGCTTCGTACCCGTGTAATATTCAGCATTGAGGTACATTTTTGCAAGCAGGGCATAAGCCATGTATTTTGTAGGTTTTCCATAGGTTGTCTGCCCCGTAGTAGCGCTGAGACCTGGCAATGCGGCTTTGATTTCTGATTCAATAAAATTAAAAACTTCGGTTCTGGTTTTGTTGGGATGGGCTGTATAATCCCCGTAAACGGTAACTATCGGAACATTGCCAAAACTGTCCATTTGATAAAAATAAGCAAGTGCACGCACCATTCTTAATTCCGAAAGATCCTGCTGTTTGGCAGCACCTTCCGGCTCAGCGGCCTGAAGGATAGACATTGCCTGATTAGCCAGGCCAATGATTGCGGATGTCCAATACCACTCACCACTGGCTCCGGGATGATCTTTAGTCCAGGTATGATAGTGCAGTTGCTGGTATTCCCCGCCGTTATACCAGTTTCCACCATAGGCAGGAAAAATAACCTCATCGGTGCTGGCTGACTGCAGGAAAAAATGTTCTACTGAAATGTTTCCCCGTAAGGCCACATACACGGGTCCCGCCGCCTGTGCATATTGAGCCGTATTTTGAGGAAAGACGTCTGAAGTTAACTCTGTTTTGACCGGCACAGATACTTTCTGGCAGGATGCAAAACACAACATGAGTACAGCATTAAAACTAATGCTTCGCAATATTTTGTTCATGATAAATTCTTTTAACTGGTTACTTAAAAAGTTACGTTAGCTCCGATTAGAATCGTCCTGGTTTTCGGATAAAAGTTATTATAGTCTACCCCTGGCGAAATCCCGCCCTGGTTAATCTCCGGATCTACCCCTTTATATTTGGTAATTATGAAAACATTGTTAGCGGACGTATATATCCTGAAAACCTTGATATACTTACTGCTTAGTTTAAAGTTATAAGCCAGGGTAGCATTATCTAAACGCAGGTAGCTGCCGCTCTCGACAAAACGTGACGAATATAAATACGCATTATAATCTGCTGCGGACTCACCGGCAGCGTCTTTAAGAATATTGGTATACTGCGCTGTATTAGGCCTGAAAAGGTCGGCACGGGTGGCATCAAATATCTTATTGCCAAAAACACCCCTGAAAAATATATTCAGGTCAAAATTTTTGTAACGAAAATCATTTGACCAACCTACCAGCAATTTTGGTTGGGCGTTTCCAAGGTAATGATAGTCTGTACCAATGGTCGGAGCTGTTGTCAGTTTCCCGTCGGCTCCGACAAATTGTGAAACGCCGGCCGAGTTTTTACCCGCATACTGAAGCGAAAAGAATTGCCCCAGCGGTTTCCCTGATTTTAAGATCTGTAGCGAGTGGCTAGATTGCCCCGCACCTTCCGGGAAAGAGTATAATACAGAATCGCCTCCTGAAAACAGCGGATTGGACAAGCTGTTGATCACATTTTTATTGTGTGACAGGTTCAGAGTAGTAGACCACCTGAAATTAACGGTTTTTACCGGAGTTGTATTGATGATCAACTCGATACCTTTGTTGGTCATGCTGCCGCCGTTGGCTACAATTGTTCCGGTTGGCACCAGGATCGGGTCAACCGCATAGGAGAAGATCATGCCAGTTGTCTTTTTATTATAAACATCCAAAGCGCCGGTTACCTTTCCTTTAAACAACTCAAAATCCAGACCAAGGTTGGCGGTAGAAGTCTTTTCCCATTGCAGGTTTGCATTTGCGGCCTGTGTGGCTCCAAGGGCATTGATATAGTTACCATTACTATAGAAAGTACCAAGGGCGCCTGATATGGCTTGTGCGGTATAAGCATTAAAACCCGATGAGTTACCGGTGATACCATAACTGGCCCGCAGCTTCAGGTCATTTATTGTATTATTATCCTTCAGGAAACTTTCCTGGCTAACGCGCCATGCCGCACCGACTGACGGAAAATATCCCCATTGGTGATCCTTGCCAAATACGGAACTTCCATCGCGTCTTACAGATGCCTGTAACAGGTATTTTTCCTTGTAATTGTAATTCAACCTCGCAAAATCTGATATCAGTCTCGTTTCCTGGAATACACCGTCTGCGCCGAAGTTTACCTGAAAACCGGAGACCGCATAAGGATTACTTAAAGCCAGGTTATTATAACTGACGTTGTCAACCGGGAAATTTGATGTTGTTACCTGGAAGCCATCCCCTATCGTATTATTCTGCCATGAATAGCCTAATACCGCATTGATAGTATGCTCTCCTATCTTTTTATCCCAGTTAAAGAAGGTTTCCAAAATTTTATTCACCGTTTGCAGTGAGCTGCGCGTTGCCTGGCCGTTTGCGCCGAAAGTCTGCTGGGTATGATATCCCAGGCCCGGTTCCGGATTATCGTACAACCCGTTATAATGTGAAGTAAAATAAGAAGTATAGAATTCGCCGTGTAAAGTAGTTGTATTTAGATAAGATAAATTTAGATTATAAGTTAACCCGAAAGGAAGTTTCAGCTGGGTGTTAAAAGCTGCCACGAGATTATTGTATTTGGTATCGCTTACACTGTTGTTCAGCATAGCAACCGGATTGTAATAATTTTGAGTGGTAGGATTTTCAAAGTAGCTGCCGTCAGCATTCTTGATTGGAGATACAGGCAGGAAAAGCGCAGACTGGAGCAGGATCACGTTACGGTAAGGTACATCCTGCGCCTTGCTGTTGGAATTTGTTACCGACAGGCTGAATTTCAACTTATCATCAAAAGCGCTTTGTGTTAATGCAAGACGACCGATAACACGTTCCAAACCTGTATTCAAGATAATACCGTCTTTTTTAACATAATTGACACTGGCATAGTAACTGCTATGGTCTGTTCCGCCGCTGAACGAAAGATTATGATTGTGGAAAATTGCCGTTTTCCGTTCTATAGCCTGTTGCCAGTCGGTGTTTGCACCTTTATCATTAGCCGAAGAAAGGGCCTGGTTATTGGTTTTCAGAAAGCTCCTTAGTTCATCAGCATTCATCATATCAAGCTGATTGGCCACCTTTTCAGCACCTACATAGCCATTGTACGCTATTGCCAGTTGTCCCTTTTTACCTTTTTTTGTCGTAACCATGATGACACCGTTAGCAGCCCGGTTTCCATAGATCGCGGTAGCTGCAGCATCCTTCAATACATCTATCGTAGCTATATCATCGGGAGCTATCGTTGCGATATCAACTCCGGGAACACCGTCGACCACATAAAAAGGCCCCTGCGAACTATTAATGGTAGAGGCGCCGCGTAATACTACCGCGGCCGGTTTATTAGGGTCACCGCTGGCAGTAATATTCAACCCGGGAACTTTGCCCTGGAGTAACTGACCAACATCCGTAATAGCACCTTTATTCAGATCTTTGTTATTTACCGTAGATACGGCGCTGCTTAGGGCTGCCCTGGTTGCATTACCGTAACCAATTACGACAACCTCATTTAAGCCTTTTGCTGCCTCAACCAGAGTGACGTTTAGTGATGTCTGATCTTCAATCATGATTTCCCTGGTTTCAAATCCCAGGAAACGAAACTGCAAAACATCCCCTTTATTGGCATTAATGGAATACGAACCGTCGGCAAGGGTCGATACTGCCTGCTGGCTCCCTTTAATCTGAACGGTCACCCCAGGGATCGGGCTGCCTTTACTATCGGTAACCTTTCCCGTAATCTTCCTAAAAAGGGTAGTGGCTTCCCCGTCTTTTTCCTGGGGCTTTTGAACTGCACGCTCTTTGATAATAATCATATTATCATCAAGTTCATAAGTTAAAGGCTGATCCTTGAAAATCTGAGCCAGCACCTGATTAAGCTCGGTATTAACCACATGAATCGTTACGGGTTTTGCCTTCAGCATGGCCGTATTATTAAAGATGAACAGGTAGCCGGTTCTTTTATGAAGTTCTTTTAAAACGGATTTTAATTCACTGTTTTCTTTACTGATGCTGACTTTTTGCGCCAGTGTCCGGGCGCTCAGCTGCATTGCCAGCAGAAAAATTAGTAAGCCCGTGATTTTCATTGTTCTCAGTACCAGTTTTAAATAATTGCCGCGTTGTTCGTTGTTACACTCTCCGCGCCGAACAGGCACGGGAATTTTAGAATGCAAGAGTAGTTTCATACATTTGAATGTTTGGATTAAGTTTAAATCGGAGTCGAATTTGAATTTGAGCTGATTCATGCATATTGCCTTTCCGGTCGGAATCCGGGAGGGCTTTTTATTGATCAGCTATGGAGTTGTGTACTTTTTTATTTATCCATATGCGGAGGTTTAGTTAATAATCAGGTTAAAACTATATTTTTTCAACAATCACTGTATTTTTAACGATAGTAAATTTGATGCCGCCCGTCCGTTCAAGGAATTTCAGCACTTTCGAAAGCGGAATATCTCTTTTAATCAGGCCCGTAAAATTCAAGCGGGGCTTAGGTCCGTTGTATTCAACTTCAATATCATACCAACGTGCCAGGTCCTGCATCACCAAATCGAGTTCGGTCCCGTCAAAAACGAACAATCCGTTTTTCCAGGCGACGACATCATCCGTATCAACTGTTTTGATATCGAACTTCTGCGTACTGCTTTCATAAACGGCCTGTTGTCCGGGTATCAACAGTTTTTTCTGTTTGCCATCCGATATTCTGACGGCTCCCTCCAAAAGTGTGGTTTTATTTACCTGATCCTGGTAGGCACGAATGTCAAAATGTGTTCCGAGCACCTCCACTTTTTGTCCTCCAAAGCTGACAATAAAAGGCATCTTTTTATTTTTAGCTACTTCGAAGTAAACCTCACCTGTAATCATAACATTCCTTGAATTACCGGTGAATGCAGTCGGATAGGTAATAGATGATTCAGCATTTAGCATAACCAAGGTGCCATCCTGCAATTGCAGTTTATATTGACCTCCTCTCGGAGTAGACATTGTATTATTCAGCGATTCCCCGGTGTCCGACGCACCAGGTACATAGGCGAGGCTTCCGCCGGAAAGCTTTATAACCGCTGCACTGCCTTGTTGTGCAAGTTTTCCGTTTTTAGCGCCATTAAGTTCAATTTTCGCACCGTTCGCAAGCGTAAGTACAGCCTTGTTCCCCCCGGGCATAATATCATGATGCACTTTATTTGCTGCGAGACTTTGTCTGTCACTCCTTAAATGGAACTGATACGCCCCAAATGATAACGCCAGGACCAGCAGTGCAGCCGAAGCATAAACAATCAGCCGGTTTCGCGAAATACCAGCTGGAGCAACATTTGCATCGCGGTATTCGTCTAAATATCCGTCCAGTGCGGTTTTAAGCATCTTTTCACGTGTACCGGAATCAAACGGATCTTCGTCAAACAGGTGCGTTTTATACGCTTCCTCCATCAGCTCATGAACCAGAGGTTCCGAATCCTTCCGGTCAATAAGCCGCATTAATTCATTGCGTTCTTCCGGGGTTTCGGCTTTATTAAAATATTGACGAAACAAATAGCGTAATCTCTCAGACATTTTCTTCAATCTTCTGCTAGTAAAGAGTCAAAAAAAACAAAATAGGGGTAGCCTTATTTGAAAAAAAATAATTTAATTTCGAAAATGACTGCAAATCGCAGAAAACACAAGAAAAAGAAGATGATTTTTCTCTGAAATACTGTTTTTAATAAATTTATTAGCAGCAACAATGTGTTTTTTCACTGTTTCTTGCGAAATACCGAGCATTACTGCAATTTCACTATACTTTAAATGATCAATTCTACTTAGCTCATAAACTTTCTTCTGTTGTGGGGGTAGCTTTTCAACCAGTTTATCTACCATTAGGCAAAAGCTCTCTTCAGGAGAAATATCGCCGGGCAAATAGAGTTCCTCCCGGTACTGCTGTTCCCATTCCTGCTGCTTCAGGTGGGCATTTGCCTTGTCTTTTAAAAAGCGATAGGTGCGATTTCTCGTTATGATAAAAAGATAATCAGTAAAACTTTCTATCTGAGTAAGGTCCTGCCTCCTGGACCAGATCTTTACAAAAACATCCTGCACAATTTCCTCCGCAGCATCTGTCGACTCAGTGAGCCGGTATACATATTGACCGAGATGTCTGTAATAGGTATCAAAAAGGTATGTAAAAGCCCGCACATCCCCCAAAGCTACTTTACTAAGGATTTCATATTCATTATGAATCGGGCGAATTGACAATGCTAAAATTAATTGAATTTAAAATTATATAAATTTTATCATACCGTTAAGTATGTTATCAACAAAAATATTACAATTACCCGAATGTACCGGGATTATATAGCCTGGCCCCTGGGATTATAAAACGATAACGGAAAGAGACCTGCATTGTTTAACTTGATAAAAAACTGTACCCTAGCGGCTATGGTTTTAAAAACGGCCAGCAACCAGGACTTTTCCTAAATAAGCAATTAAAGAAAATCGTCATTACGAATTTGAACGAGGGTCGTTAGCGAAGACGATATCATGTCTTATTTAAGAGAGCATCTGTCTGTAGAATATTCTGATCATTAAAAGTAAAACGCCTGTAAAGAAAACAGGAAAGTAGCGTGCGTTAACCCGATATTATGCTGATACAGCTCCATATAGACTATTTTGAACCTTTTTCGTTAAATCCCCCCTTTCATTTGGCTTATTTCCCCTCATTTACAGTTGCTTATTTGTGGCAAATTGGCTGAAGAATCAGCAAAACCAATTACAGAAACATCACAGGTGTTCGGGATCTAAAAAGCTACAGCTGTTAAAACTGACTTATTTAGCTTAACCTACCGTTAATCATCATTTGTTTTTTGCCGCGGAGAAAACAATAGGGACAAGACGGCTTATCAGAATCATCCGAAATCTGGAATGTCATGTTAAGGGTTCGCTGAGGGACTTATTATAAACCTTTAATTCAAAAAAATTATGATGAACAATTACGCTCATTTTAAACGCCTCAAAGCGTTTCTAAAAAGAAGAAATGTAAATGCTTATGGCAGCATCCAAATGATTTGTACCATTTGCTTTCTGTTGTTTTCGTTCCAGCTACAAGCACAGCAGGAGATAACCGGAAAAGTAACATCAAATGATGGTCCCGTATCCGGAGCCACAGTAACAGTAAAGGGCAGCGTAATTAGCGTCGCCGCCGACAAGGATGGGAAATTCCATATTACTGCATCTAAAGGAACCACCCTGGTGATCAGCTCAGTCGGCTATACAACACAGGAAGTACTTATCAACGACCAAAGTCCCTTGTCTGTTAAGCTAATTAGCTCAAGCAATGCACTGAATGAAGTAGTGGTCATAGGTTACGGAACCCAGAAACGCACTAACATTACCGGCTCGGTTTCGGAGATAAAAGCATCGCAATTTGAAAATCAACCCATCACAAGCGCCTCCCAGCTCCTTGCTGGAAAGGTTGCCGGCGTAAATATCAACCAGGGTTCGGGAATCGCCGGCGACGACAATGCGGCTATAACCATTCGTGGTATCGGTACTTTAAATAACGCCGACCCTTTGATTATTATTGACGGCGTAGTGGCTACGACAGATAACACACCTCAATCCAATGCTTACGGAAGTGGCGTGCCAGGTAAGTCAACGAATCCGCTTAATGCTATTAATCCCAGCGATATCGAATCAGTTACCGTACTGAAAGATGCCGCATCCGCATCAATATACGGTTCAAGGGCCGCTAATGGTGTAATTCTGGTAACAACGAAACGCGGTAAAAAGAACTCATCACCCACAGTCAAATTCAATGGCTATTATGGCCAGACAAAGGTCACCGGACTACCTCAGATGCTTACCAATACTGTTCAATTCATGAAATTGCTGAACCAGGCAGATATAAACAGTGGACAGACTCCGGCATTTGCTGATTCAACTATTCAGAAATATTCTTCTTACGGCGATATTACAAGTACAAACTGGGTTAAGGAATTGTTCCCTTCAAAATTTTCGCCAATAGGTCAATATGATATGTCTGTATCCGGGGGAAATGACAGGACAAATTATTTTGTATCACTAGGGATTCTGGATCAGAAAGCGGTGATATTAAGCGGTGACTATAAGCGCTATAATTTACGTACAAACCTGGATACCAAACCATTGGACAACTTAACGTTTGGTACAAGCCTGACGCTAAGTAGAGGACAGCAGAATGCCCCGTCAGACGATATTCTTTATGTTTCGGTATTAGATGCATTAAGAGCTACCCCTATCCTGCCTGCTTTTGCATCCAATGGTTATCTGGCCCTACCGGATAGCTATTCATTATATACCTCAAACACAGTGCAGGCTTCCAACGCGTTAGCCAGGTCGTATGGGAATCAGGTGCTTGCTACAACACAATCCTTTTTAGGCTCGGCCTATATGGATTGGGGAATCATCCCCGGCCTTCACCTGAAAGCGACCTTAACGGCGGGTGTAAATCCGTATGACCGGACCGGCTGGACATCAGACCTGGTGGGCTATAACTGGAATTATCAGGCCAACCTCGCGAACGGAATTCCGCTTAACAATCTGACCGGTTCAGTATCAACTTCGTCGTTGGTACTAACCCACAGCGAATCAACAAGAATTAACCCCTTTGCTCAGTTAACCTACAATCGCAGTTTCGGCAAACATTCATTCGCAGCAATGGCCGGCTACAGCTACGAAAAGAACAAGTACTCATACTACTATACCTCTCGTCGGACATTTTCGTCCAATGATACAAGGGTTTTGTCCGCAGGTGATCCTTCGACACAAACCAACGGCGGAAACGCCTCCCAGAATGCACTGGCATCCATATTCGGAAGACTAAATTATAGTTTTGCTGATAAATATCTTTTTGAGGCAGATGTACGGAGGGATGGTTCCTCTCGTTTCGGTCCGAATAGTCGTTACGGTACTTTCCCCGCTTTTTCAGCCGGCTGGTTAGCAACAAAAGAAGACTTTCTTAAAGATCAGAATGTGATATCTTACCTGAAGCTTCGGGCTTCCTGGGGCAGGCTTGGTAATCAGTATGCGTCAAGCGATTTCCCGTATCTTGGGCTGGTTGGGTTTGGCTATAATTACAACTTTGGTGGCACAACCGTAGGTGGCGCCACCCAAACAACTTTAGGAAATCCTGACCTGAGCTGGGAGACCACAACGACCACTGATATCGGCTTGGATGTAAACTTCTTCAAAGAGCATTTACAAATAACTGCGGATTATTACAACAGAGTGGCTACCGGTATCCTTTATGATACCCCGTTACCTTCTGTAACAGGTTTTACCAGAGTAACCAATAACCTCGCAAGCGTTCAGAATAAAGGTGTCGAATTATCGGTTAACTATGTTGGCACCGCCGGCAATGTAAGGTACAGTATCGGGGGAAATATTGCCCGTAATAACAACCAGGTAAGATATATCAATCCAACGCTTAGCGGCAATAATGATAGGGTGATAAATGATTCCTATGCATTATTAAGGGGTTCGCCAGTTGACGCAATATATGGATTAAAGGTTATCGGCATATTTCAAAGCCAGTCCGAGATTGACAGTTCGCCGACTCAATTCAATGGCACCGGCCCTGGGGACCTGAAATATGAAGACTTGAATCATGATGGTAAAATCGACCAGGATGACCGTCAGGTATTGGGGAACTTTTCGCCAAAATGGACATATGGATTTAATGCGACCGTTAGCTACGCTCATTTTACATTGAGCGCACTGTTCCAGGGAATCGGAGATGCGCAGGCATATAATCAATTCGAGTATTATGTACCAACTTTTCAGGGCTCAAATTTCGGCACTCAATGGTTAAATGCGTGGACACCCGAAAATCACAGTACTACAATGCCTCGTGTATGGAATACTTCCGGTCCGAATACGCAGTATGCAAATTCATTCTTCGTGCAGGACAGGTCCTATTTACGAATGAAAAACATTCAGCTTAATTACGAAATGGGGCGTTTCCTTAAGAAAACCTTCCTAAGCAATTTAACAGTATTTGTGTCCGGTCAAAACTTGTTAACATGGACTAAATACAAGGGGTTTGACCCCGAACAAGCTGCACAAATTGGCAGGTCAGGCGTGCCTCAGGTCAAAATATACACAGCAGGGCTCAATTTAACTTTCTAATTGACGAACTATAAATTTTACAAAAATGAAAAAAATTCCATATATACTTTTGCCTCTTTTTTTGCTGTGCGCATGTAAGAAGCAGCTCAATTTATACCCGCTTGATGCTGTAAGCACAGCTAACTTCTTTAAAACTACCGGCGATTACGACCTTGCCTTAAATGGCCTCTACGATGATATGCAGGGACATGGTCAGGGTGGACTGGGCGGTGTTTACGCCGGTGACCTGTATTGGGAAGTGGCCTCGGACGGAATGTATTTTGGCTTCTCATGGCATACCCCCTACTATGACATCTCAAATGGAAATTTAGCCCCGTCGACAGGCAATCTGAGCTCTCTCTGGGATTCCGGCTATAAAGCTATCAGCTGGTCTAATACTATACTGCAAAAGGTTGACGGCAATTCAGCTTTAGATGCCGCATTCGCAAAACATATTAAAGGCGAGGCACTGTTTTTAAGAGCTGCTACCTATTTAAGACTGGTAAGCGTTTATGGTGATGTACCACTAGTATTGACAACTTTGAACCTGGCCAACTCAAAAGTCTCCAGAACGCCTGCAGATCAGGTATATCAGCAAATAGTCGCCGACTTTGATGCAGCGGCCCAGTTACTTGATGTCACACCTTATAACGGGCAGAAAGGCCGGGCGACAAAACAAGCAGCACTCGGTATGAAGGCAAGGGCATTAATTTATGCAGCAAGCCCTCTTTTCAATACCTCAAATGATTTGGCGAGATGGAAAACCGCCCTCGCAGCTTGTCAGGCTGTTGTGGATTTGGCCGGTGCAAACGCTAACGCAATAGGACTTATTCCTAACTATAGTGATGTCTTTTCTTTAAGCAATGAAGACAACAAGGAGATCCTGTTTAATATCGAATATACGTCGAATAACTCTTCCGAGGGCGGCAACAACGAATTGCCATTCGGTCCTTCAAAGCTGTCAACCCAAAGCGGGGTTGCAGGCAGTTGGGGCGCTGCCGCAATTGTTCCTGAATATGCTGATTCTTACTTGATGAAAGACGGCCTGACTGCCGCTACATCACCGTTTTACTCGGCGGCTAATCCGTTTTTGAATCGTGACCCTAGATTCTACACAACATTCTTTTTAGCAAACTACACAGTTTTATCAGATGGCTCGCTATTTTATCCGTTCTACCTAAATAGCTTTGCTGGCTCTGCGTATCGTACTGCCTATCCTATTTCTGTAAGGAAAGGAATCGATGAAAACGCAAAGAACCAATCATATGATAATGAGCAGGCACCCAATTTTATCGTATTAAGATACGCAGATGTGTTATTGATGTTAGCCGAAGCTGAAAACGAAGTTAATGGCCCTACCGCAAAAGCTTATAGTGCCGTTAATCAAATCCGTCAAAGGGCAGCTATGCCTATTCTTATTCCGGGCTTATCACAGGCTGATCTTCGTACAGCAATTATGAACGAAAGGAAATGGGAACTGGGCTATGAATCTGTCAGATACTTCGATATCAGACGCTGGAAAACTGCAGAAACGGTGATGAATTCACTTACTAAAGCTGCAAGCTTCGGTATAGCGCCCCCAAAACACTTCTATGCTCCTAAAAATTACTTCTGGCCGATCGCGACTAACTCTATTGACGCAGATCCGAACCTGAAACAAAATACTGGTTATTAGTGGTTTGATAACTTGGTTAACAGTTGGTTGAAGCCCCCGTTCTCTAAAAAGACGGGGCTTCTTTTTTTCGGCCTGCTCCGTGCAGCAAATAGCGTCCTACCGTCCGGGTCCTTATCTGTGCGGTTTATCCTTTGTGACTATCTGTTTTCTTCGAAACGAGGTATATTGAGCCTGCTTTATTGTCTGTCATAGAATTTTTATATTTATTTACAAATTCCGACGGATTCATTTTAAACAGTTTATTGAATTGTTCCCGGAAATATTTCTGATCGCTAAAGCCGACCCTGTATGAGATTTCCTTGATTTGCAAATCTGTCTCCATCATCAGCTGCCCGGCTTTGCGAAGGCGGATATACCTGATGAATTCAACAATAGTAAGTCCGGATACTGCTTTTATATTTCTGAAAAGCTTAGATCTGCTCATTCCGATTTCAGCTGTAAACTGCTTAGTGCCGAAATCGTCATCTTGTAAATGCTGCTCAACGATAACGATGCATTTATTAATAAATTCACTGTATTCAGCAGGTATTTTGAACTGATTTTGTTTTAAGGTGATTTCATTAATAAAGAACTTTTTTAACAAAACCCGGCCTTTTAACATACTCTTAATCCTGGCGATCAAAAGATCCTTCTCGAACGGCTTGGTTATATAATCATCCGCACCGCACTCTATTCCTTTTAATTTAATTTCCGGAGAGGAACTGCCTGTTAGCAGAATAACCGGTATGTGACTGAATGAGGGGGATTCTTTAATTTTTGAGCAAAATTCTACACCACTGGTTCCCTTCAGCAGAACATCACATACAATAATATCTGGTTCATCCTGCAGTAAAAGATCAAAGCCCTGATCAACATCCTCCGCTTCTAAAATAGCATAGCTTTTGTACAATATCTTTTTCAGATATGTTCTGAAATCCGTATCATCGTCAATAAGCAAAACTGTCTGCTTCGTTGGTGTTATATCAGGTGCCATAACCTGATCGAAATCGTAAAACTGATCTTCAGCAATCGGCGCTGACTCACCAATCAGTTCATCCACTATATGAGTTGAGCGCTGCACTGTTTTATCCTCACTTTGTCTCACGTAGGGTTTATCCGGCTTCGGCAGTATCATCCGGAATTCTGTTCCCTTACCGAGTTCGCTGGTGTATGTAAGCTCCCCCTGAAGTACTTCCATGTATCTGTGGGCTAGATACAGCCCAATTCCAAAACCGCTTTCGCTGCCGTTTTCCTGATTTATCCTGTAAAACTTTTCAAAAATTTTGTCGCCCGCTTCCGGTGAAATTCCTTTACCTGTATCACGAATACATATGTCAACTGACTTTTGGTGTTCGTTGATACTTAGCCTGACCGTACCGTCTTCTGAAGTATACTTGATCGCGTTAGACAATAAATTGAATAAAACTATATCAATTTTTTCGCGGTCTGCAAAAAGAAAAACATCTACATTGTTACTGAGAAACTCATAACTAATCCTTTTCTTTTTTACCTGATTATTAAAGCAAAGAAAAACCTCATTACAAGCTTCAGTAATATTCATCCATCCCGGATTGAAAGCCGAAATCTCACTTTCAGAACTCTTAAATAATAATAACTGATCAACCAGACTGAGCAGCCGCCTGGAATTCCTATATACGGTACTCAGATCAATCAGGTCCAAATTCTTACCGTCACTATGAAGCAGTTCCTTGATCGGATTTAAAATTAATGTTAACGGCGTTCTAAGTTCATGCGAGATATTTGTAAAAAAGGAAAGTTTTTTTTCGTTGACCTCCTTTATCAGCTTCATTTCAAATTTCAGCTTCGTTTGTTTGTAATGATAGATCAAATAAGCACCCAAAATTGACGCAATAAAAAGTAGATACAAAAGGTAAGCCCACCAGGTTCGGTACCAGGGCGGAATAACAGTAAACCTGATAAGTTTGACTTTAGGACTCCAGATTCCGGATGAATTAGTGCATCTGATCTTTAAAGTATAAGTACCTGCATCCAGTTGCGTATAATTTAAGGTTCGTTGGTTAAGCAGATAATTCCAGCCTTTATCCCTTCCTTCCAATTTATAAGCATACTGAATTTTATCTGGTAAAGAATATTCAAGTGCCGCAAACTCCAGGGAAATAATTGCCTTGTCATAAGGAAGCCTGATATGATCAATGTTATATATAGTGGAACCTCCGGCCACATACTTACTGTTTGCATCAATAAGCGTATTCGCAACCCTGATCCCGGTAATAATTAAAGGGGAAAAATCATGATACCGGTGGATGTTTTCCGGATTAAAAATATTAAATCCCTTTATTCCGCCGAATATCAGCTCTCCGCTTGACAGCCGGGTTGAAGCGTTAAAATAAAACTGGTTAGACTGAAGCCCATCCGCAGCATAAAAGTTCTCAAAGCTCTTACCTACCGGATCAAACTTTGAAATCCCGTTATAAGTACTCATCCAGATCCCGCCGCTTTTATCCTCTTCGATGTTTAATACCTTATTGTCGCATAGCCCGTTTTTCTCAGTAAAGTTTTTCAATATCCCTTTATCAGGTTCGTAGCTGAACAGGCCCCGGCCATATGTACCTATCCAAAGCATGCCGGAAGCTGAATAATGCAGGGATCTGACCGCTGAGTGAAGATTGACAGATTTATCCACGCCAGTTTTTTTGTCAACATGCAAAAGCCCGCTGAAAGTTCCCAGCCACAAGCCATTTTTGCCGTCATTGGCTATTGAAATGATATCAGTTGTCAAGTGAAAGGGCGCGGGAATAAAACAATTCCTCGCAGCGCTGAAGTAAAAAAGCCGGCTCGTATCCACTGCTGAACTTGCCGCCCAGATTACGTTTTCATGGTCCATGGCAAGCTTCCATACTGGATTTCGCCCCTTTTTGTTCAGGAACGGAATGTTTTTAAACGTACGCGTATCGTAATCATATCGCAAAACACCGGGGCCGTATGTCGACAGCCACATGTTTTGTCCGCTATCCTTTATTATACTGGTTATGTAATTGGCGTTAAAGCTTTCGTTCGGTAATGACTCAAAAACATGGTTTTCGAACAGGTTGGCTTTTTTGTCCCAGATGCTGAGCCCGCCCCCGTCAGTTCCTATCCAGATATGATGGTACCTGTCTTCACAAAACGAAAAAGTGAAGTCACTTACTAAACTGTTTGGGTTGAGTCCTATGTGCCGCACAGTTTGAAACTGGTTAATTTTAGGGTCAATTACATCAATACCGCCTCGTAATGTTCCTATCCATTTTCTGGATAATTCATCCTCAAAAACTGTATAGACTGAATTGCTTGTTAAAATATCGATGCCAATATGACGGATGATCCTCATTTGTCCGTCTATTCCGTCAAGTTCAACGACTCCCTGACCATCCGTAGCAAGGTACATCTTGTTCAGCTTATCTATTATTAACCCGTTTATCTTAGCATTGCTGAATGCTTTAAGATCAACTTTTGAGAGCGTCTTATGCTGAATGTCATAAAAGTACAAGCCGTTATTCGTCCCTAAAAATAAATTCCCTTCAGAATTGGCTGCTATACCCGAACAGGGCGGAAGATTCATATCAACAATTTCCATTCGCCCCCGGCCTAAGTTTAATTTACACAAACCTGTCCCTTCAACAGCAGTCCAGACCGCGCCGTCTCTGCTTACCAAAGCTGCGGTAGCTGTATAACTATTGATAAGAGAATGTTTACTGTTCAGCAGGGGAATCTGCCGCGCGTCAAGATTTTCGGATATCTCAAGAAAACCGCTTTCACGTGTTGCGGCAAATATCTTATTCTTTGAATCCCGGCAAATGGAACTGATCGGCCCTTCGATTATTCGCTTTTTCCCGGATGCATCAACCACATATACCTGTGAAAACTTTAAATCTTTCCTGCCTAATACGCCAAGACCATTTTGAGTTCCCACCAACAGGTTCCCTGAAGCATCCGAATTAATACAAATTATATTATCGTCCGGTAAAGTTGTTGTATCCTGATATTTATTCTTAAATTTCTTAAATGAATATCCGTCATACTGATTGAGCCCGTCAACAGTTCCAAACCACATCAGTCCGTTATGGTCTTTGAAGACAGCAGTAACCGTATTATTTGACAGACCTTCTTCGATTCCGATGTATCTAGTGTTTTGACCAAAACAAAAAAAGAAAGGAACGTTAGAGATAATTATAGCAGATATATATTTTAGAAATCTCATGCCGTATTAATCAAATAATTCTTAGAACAAATTGGTTAGGGTAACCTTGGTTAAAGTAAATGTAAAATTAATCATTACTATCCGAATAAGAAAGTTAGCAACCGGCTACAAACAGATTAATATAATCTCCCCCCTGTTTTTGAGCAGAATGACACCCACTTCTGAAAAGAAACGACAATAGTTATTCTGACGGATTCATTCATTTGACGTATCAGGATATTTTAAAGATCTCAATGCGCATCACATTGAGGCCGATATATACTATTCACCTCGAAGATCAGGGTCAATATCTGTTACCTTATCATCGTGAATGGGGACACACCATCCAAGAACATATTTGGTGTCCAGTGCAATGAACATTATGATTGACCATTCGCCGCCAATTTAACTGATGCTTCTAAACAATTGACATCGAATATTTAAAGTGGTCAATCGCAAAATGGTAGCGAGGGGATACTTGGTTTGGGGCATCCACCTTATATTAGAAATAGAGTTAACGGCCCATAGGTCCTTGGGCATACTTTAGCAGTCCGTAAAACCGCATCTTTATCATATTAATTCTCAGGCAACAAAACAAAGCGCATTAAGTTACTTCCACCTAAATAGCGTTGCGCTACCATTTTAATATTTGCCTGGTCGACGTGGTTCACCATTACGCTATAATTATCGGTCAGATGCAGGTCATCCTCATTCTGCAATTGTTCATTTAAATAGCTCAGCCAGAAAGTATTTGTCTTTATCTGTGTCTCATGTAATCTTGTGGCCTCGGCTCTATACTTGTCGATATTGACTTGCATTGGTCCTACAGTTTTCAATTTTTCTATTTCATCCAACGTTGATACGATGAGTTTATCGACATTTTGAGGGGCACAACCGAAGCTGATCACGAAACTATAACGAGGCGTTGGGAACTTACTTGCATTCGCTGAAACAGCGGGGCTATAGACTCCGCTTTCATTCTCACGTAAACGTTCGATCAAACGTATCTCCAGGTTTTCTTTCAGTGCATCCAACAAGACTTTATTGACTGCATTATAATCGAACTTTCCGGAAAATACCAGATTGACAGTAGCTTTAGGTTCCGTACCTTTATAAATATTCTTTTCGATCCTGCCTTCAGCCAGGTGAATGCCCAGGTCTATCGCTTGTTCATGTTTATGAGTTGCCGGTAAACTGCCAATATATTTTGCCAGTAATGGTTTGATCTTTTCCAGATCGAGACTACCTACAAATACAAAAGTGAGCGCTGAAGCGTCAGCGAACCGTTCCTGATAAATATGGAAGGCGCGCTCCAGGTCAATTTGTTCCAGTTTAGTCAATGATGGGCCGGTACGCCTGATGTTATAATTGTTTGCTATCGTAGTAATACTGTCCTGGAAAACACTGGTGGGGTCATTAGCACGATTGGCTAAACTCGCCTTGCTGCGGTCAATGATGCTCTTGAATACATTAGTGTCCAATCTCGGCTCGGTCAGTTTCGCATAGATCAACATCAAAGCGGTCTCCAAGTCCTGCGGCGTTGATAAGCCATTGATGCCCTGTAATCGTTCCCCAATATACGGAATAATACGGACCTGCTTTCCAACCAGGTATTTGCCTAATTCCGTAGGTGTATAATTACCTGCGCCGCTTGCATTGATGATTCCCGCCGCGTTACTTGCAGACTGGAAATCGAGATCGCTGTATAAAGACGTCCCGCCCGGAGAGAATGCAGTGAAAACGATTTGATCATTCTTAAAATCAGTCGGCTTCAAGAGCACTTTAACGCCATTGCTTAAGGTCAACGTTGTTGTCCCTAAGACTTCATCTCTTTGCTCGCTAACAATTTTTCCGGCTATTGGTTCCTTAGCCAATAAGGGTTTGCTGCTCATCGCATCGATGTAAGGCGATAGTTTTTCGGCAACTACCGCTTTCAACCAGCTATCAACCAAAGCAGCATCCGGCAAACCATTCTTATCTTTGGCAGGTGCCGTGATTAAAATATCACGATCATGATCGGCCAGGCGTTCCTTAACCAATGAATTCAGATCAGATAGCGTGATATTCGGCAATTCATGCTGTACCAGGCGGGCCTCCGTTTCGATACCCGGTGCGGCAGTCCCCTTTAAAAAAAACTGAAGATATTCTTGTACATAATCATTCGAAGAAGTCTTATTTTTTTCCTTCAAGGCGGAAGTAAAGCGGTTAAGATAGCCAGATTTGACCCTATCTAACTCGGTCTGTGTAAAACCAAAACGTTTGATCCGTTCTATCTCCCGCCAAACTGCTTTCATACCACGCTCCAACTCACCAGGTTTTGCTGTTACACTTGCATCGAACATAGCCAGGCCACCCGGCAGCTCACCTATACCGGCACCACCCTGAATAAACGGAGGATCTGCCTGGCGGGACAATTCTGAGAAACGCGCACTGAGTAATTGATCGAATAAATCACGAATGATCATTGACCGAAAATCGGTGGTAGTTTTCAGATCAGGTTGCTGGTATTTGATCATAACCTCCATACTGGTCGAAGTTTTTTCAGGATCGGTCAATGCGATGAACTGATTCTTGGCGACCAGCGATACACCGTACTTAATTCTCGGCTGCTCCTTTGATGGATTTTTGAGATCACTGAACTTGGCTTTGACCAATTGTTCCATCTGATCTACATCGATATCACCTACCACGATCAGGCCCTGCAGGTCGGGACGATACCAATCATGGTAAAACTGCCTTATTGCTTCAGGCTTAAATCCATTCAATACTTCATCAGTTCCAATAGGTATCCGTTGCGAATAACGCGATCCGTTAAGCAGTACCGGATAGTATTGCCGCCTCATTCGTTCAGATGCACCTTTGCCCAAACGCTTTTCCTCCAAGACAACCCCGCGTTCCTTATCGATCTCTGTTGGGTCGAGCGTTGCGTCTTGCGCCCAGTCCCGCATGATCTGCAAGCCATTAGCCAAAACATCCGGTTTATCCGAGGGCAGCGGCAACTGGTAGACCGTTTCATCAAAGTTGGTATAGGCATTAATATCTGCGCCAAAACGCACACCAACTTTCTGCAAATAATCCACCAATTCATTTTTGGGGTAGTGCTTGGTGCCGTTAAAGCTCATATGCTCCATAAAATGTGCCAGACCGCGCTGGTCATCTGTTTCCACGATGGAACCAATTTTGTTGGCCAGGTACATCACGACCCGATCTTTCGGCGCTTCGTTGTGGCGAATAAAGTAAGTGAAACCATTCGATAAATGTCCAACCCTCACTTCCGGATCAAGAGGAAGCGCCACCTGTGTACTTTGCTGCGCGACGGCCGTTAATGACGATAATATTAATCCCGTTATGATGGTCCGGGTGTTTATTTTCAAGTTCATTCTTATCATTTAATGTATAATTTTATCGTATTCTCAAATCATGTAAGGGCAACCAGAGGTATTCTTCAGCGTCATGCCAACCGTTTACAAATCTCAAAAGCAAAATGTATACTATTGACGTTCCTATTCATAAGCTATCACTAATTCTGATACCAGCCATCCGGCATTCCCGGTATTTTACCCAAATTCCGAACATGATATTCCGTCAATAATTACTCATGGAAATCTTGCCCGATCAATTGCAACATGTTCAATAGTATGTGTTTTGTCTAACTGTATCAGGGGAATACGATCCTTCTTAACCAGGTATTATCATTTCAAATCGGCAAGTAATTTTTTTACCGTTGCTTCTATCTCATTTGCAGTTTGTGGCGAATAACTGTCCCATCTCCCTCTGATTATACCATCACCATCTATGATTATTATGGTTGGATTTCCAGCTCCGATCTTCTTTCCGAAATCATCATTATCAGATACCATGGGAAAACTATAACCATGTTCCTTCCAATAAGCAGTAGCTGCCTCCGGTTTGAATTCCCTGTAATTAACGCCCATCATCAGGAAGCTTTTATTCCCGCGATATTTAGCAAGCAGGCTGTCAATTTCCGCAGTTAATTTCCTGCAAGGGGAGCACCAAGTTGCCCAAAAGTCCATTAAGACTATTTTTCCTTTTAAGGCATTACTGAGATATACCTTCCCCGTAGATGTTTTCATCTCAAAATTTCCGCAATCCTGGCCAACCTTTATAGTGTCAGCAGCGATTGTATTTGATGCAACTTTGCCAAAAACAGAGACACCTGACAGCATCAAATGCGCAGCAAGCAAACAGGTCAAAAGCACCTTTAAATTCATAATTCGATATTCAATTCAGCTAAATGTTCTTACGATAAATCACCAGGCGGTATTTACTTTTAATTCATTTCTTTCAACAACAGGAGGCAAACACATTTCTTCATTACAGGTTTGATACTGTACGGTTACACCAACCATATATTCATTTCCTATTCTCGTATTGCCTGTTTTTGATTTTCCTTTCAACCTGATTTTTTGAAAAAAGATAACACTATCTCCTTTGTATACCTCTGTTACCCCTTTGAACTGCTTTTCAGGCATTACTATCGGGCCTACAGCTTCCATTCCGTCCGGCAAGTCAAATTTGACATCGGTTGGTATCCAGCCAGCGGCGATGTTACCCTTAGTGTTAGCATACCCATACCAACCTTTTTTAAAAGAAAATTTCACCTCGATTGTCCCTTCCTGCATCAACCTCATTACTCCCGGCGTTTTTACCATATACGAAACGGGGCCGTCACTTTTACTGGTTGAATTTTCATTAAGGGGTGCTTTCTCTTCTTCATGTGCTATTACACCTGTTTGCAATACTGCTTTTTGAGGATTTTTCTTTCCCAACATGACATATACATACCCCCGGTGTCTTAATGTGAGATATTTATAATCTTCTAATTTTCCCAAAAAATATCTTTTCATTCCAGGTTCGGTTTCTGCTCTTTTAATCAATTTATCCAAACCGCCTGCATACTGAATTTGCTCACCGGCATCTTTACCAGGGTATTCAATTCCCAGTTCTTGATAATAAGACCAGGAGACCGTTGAATCAATGTTAAAGCCGTTAACTGTGGGAAGAGATATGCCTATGACCAAATCAGGAATGCCATCATTGTTGTAGTCGGTTACGCAAATATTCGGTTGGCAGCCCGGAAATGTTTTTTTTGCCTGTTCGGCGGTAAATAATGGCTTGGCTTTTTCAAAACGCAATCCTTTATCTGTAGATATCCCCCGAAAAAAAACAACGGGATCTTTAGTGGTAGTATCTCCGTATATATGAGTAACGAGTAAATCCAGCACGCCATCTCCGTCCCAGTCTACCGGCGTGATAAAACTTTTTATGACACCTGAAAAATTGGGGAACCTGAATTCCTTTTTGGCCCGTTCTACATCCCTGGCTGATGGCGGAACTACACTTAGAGGCAATCCGTCCAAGCCCAGCAGGAACTTGCGCATCCCGAACTTAGGATCATCCTTTGTACCAACATTCAACGCAACACGAAGCTCACCCATTCCTCCGACGAACAGGTCTGGAAGACCGTCCCCATTGAAATCGCCAAAACCGGCGGACGAATAAATCCAATAGTTCCTGGAATTAGGATCAAGCTGATCCCTTTCGGAAAGAGAAAGCTTCGCATTTTCCTTGTAGGCCTCCTGCGGAACAAATCTTCTTGGCAAAAACCCTTTTGGAGAGCCTTCCCACCAGGATATCAGTCCGGGATCGTATTGCCCGCTAATTATATCCGGATAGCCATCCTTATTTAAATCAACAATCCTCGGATGAATGCCGATACAACACCATTGGTTATTGGTAATTGTGTCTCCTTTTATATCCTTAGCATAAAAGAATTTTCCTGAATATTTAGGTTTTTTGTTCGTGCCAATATTCAGATATACTTTGATATCCGAGCCTGTTTCGCCGGTCTCAAACTCGCCGAGCAACATATCCGTTTTACCGTCATGATTCCAGTCAAAAAAAGAAGGATATACAAGTCCATGTTTTTCTGTTCTTATCTCTTGTTCGGTGCCATTGATCAAAATGGGCTGTCCCAACAATGGAGCACCAGGAATAAGGGTATTTGTTATTGCAGGAAAAACTGGAAATCCTTTTGAATGCGTTTTGCTATCCGGACTTTGTGCATGCAACGCCGTACAGCAAAGCATAGCATAACCTAGAAGGAGTTTTTTTCTCACGTTATTACTTATTTACAATTGTTTTATTAGTATCATTTATTTTCATGAAAGGCTTTACCAATCGGGGTTACTTAAGTCGCTGAGCCAGTAACAATGCGTTGTACGCATTCACAATACCTCCGGTCTTTGCTAAATCGCTCATAGGAACCTCTTCGTCCGTCCCCGGTTTCATAACCGGCTGGTCAATTTTAAAGACGGATGCTTCAATTATTTTTTTAATCTGAACAGCGGAAAGCTTAGGGTAATAGGATTTTAATAAGGCGGCCAAACCGGTTACCACCGGGCATGCCATACTGGTTCCACTCATAGCTTTATAGGTATTGCCTCCCTCAACAGTAGAATAAATATTAACCCCGGGAGCAAATACGTCTACATTAGCTTTTCCATAATTTGAAAAAGGTGCTATCAACTTATTGTCATTAAAACTCGCTGAACTGGCTCCTACGGTAATTACATTGGCCGCTTTCCGAGGGCCATCGAGATATGCCGCTGTTGGAAAGACGGCTAAACTATCAATGTTTATTCCATCATTCCCGGCAGCTTTTACGATCAGCACATTTTTCTTTTCCGCGTAACGGATCGCATCTTCAACCCATTGGCGCCCCGGGGAAATTGATTTGCCAAAACTCATATTGATAATTTGCGCGCCATTATCTACGGCATATCTTATAGCACATGCAATGTCTTTATCATGCTCATCACCATCAGGCACGGCTCTTACCATCATGATCTTTACATTGTCGGCAATTCCCTTAATACCCAGTCCATTATTCCGGTCAGCTGCAATGATACCTGATACATGTGTGCCATGATCACATTTCTCAGCTCTTACATTGTTATTTCCGTAATACCGGTCCGACAAATTATTTTCATCATCTTTAATGATGGGGCTACGAAAATCAACTGGGGCGTTGTCCGGAAACTTTGGCCCTGACTTTAAATAATGCTTATACCTCCGGGCAACAATTAAGTAAAGCTGTTTATTGGTGTATTTTGAAGGAGAGCCGTGTGTAAGGGAAAGAAAACCGCTTTTCATTTCGCGCGCCTCGGTATTTATCGGGTCATAGTTTATTAACTCCCCAATCGTATACTCTTCCTTTCCTAAATTTTTGGACAGGAATGAGTTGTAATATTGAAACTTTTTAAACCAGGCATCGAACTTTTTACCATCCTCTGTTACTTTATCCGAAATAAGCTGTTTACTCTTAGACCACATGCCATACAAATCCTGGTCATGACGTGTTTTCAGTGCTGACGGGCTAATGTTTTCGAAACGTGCTTTATATTGAAAATATATACGTTGCGACTCTTCACTGTCCTCTACAACATTTGTGTTTACATTATTGCGGTTCCCCAAAAAATTCCAACCGTATATATCCGCTTTATAACCGTTTCCGTCATTATCCATTCCGTTATTTTTCTCGCGTGGGTTATGCCACAGCACAGATCTCAGATCTTCATGTAGGGTATCGATACCTCCATCGATCACTGCAACTAATACCGGTGTGGAGTGCTTGTCTTTTAACAGGGTTTGATAGGCTTTTTCTACGCTTATACCATAGACATGATCCTGGACAAAGTCGAGCATGTGCCAGTCCCGGGGGGGAGATGCTTGTGCATAGACGGCAGCTTTTACGGAGAAAATAAATATTATTGTTATTAATAGGTGTTTCATATGATTACGATTGAGCAGTAATAAATGGTTCAGAAAAATTTTATCTTATTCTCCTATTTCTATTTGCAGATTTCCTTTAATTTATCTGATAAGTCGTCTATCGTTAAATCCCGGGCGACCAGTTTTCCATCCGGGTTAACCAAAAACCAGGAAGGGAATCGCGTTATATTGAGCGTTTCTGTAATGGGGGGATGTTGTCCGCTTGAGCCAGAAAGAACAATCCAAGGTATTTTCTGAGTTTGTAAAAGAGCGCTCAAAGAAGCAGAGTCTTTTATTGTTACAATGATGTCTGCAATAGCAAATCCTTTTGTAGCGTAAGAATCGTTTAACAACTTTAAACTGTTTAATTCACTTGCAGAATTTGAATAAAATTTTTCAGCAGAGCTACCCACGCGCAAAAGCAAATATTTTCCTTTGAAATCAGAGCGTTTTACCAAATTCCCGCCAATGTCGGCCAGAACAAACTCAGGGAAAACGTTACCAACCGTTGTGCCTTTAATTGCATTTAACTTGCGTACGATTGTTTTACCGCTTTCCGACTCCCGGAGTTCTTCAGTCAGATAGCTAAAAACCCTTTCCGCATAAGCTTCATTACCGGGAGCGGTACAATTGAACATATAATTCATGGATACCCGGCTATTAGGATGTGTTTTTACGAATTGAGCGGCAAACTCATTTTTGATGTTGGTTATTGAGTCCGATGCCTTTTGATACCTCTTAATTACAGCCTCACTTTCTCTTCTTGTTTTTCCACTCCACAATTCGTAGTTCGCCTCACCTTGCTTGTCAGAGTAGGCATCATATGAGGCATGGAACAGCACATCTTCGTCCTGAGTCGGCGATCCTGTAAGTTTGAAATCATCGTTATCTATAGCCCCTTCAAATCTTTGGCGTGTGGTATCGAGCCAGAAATTTACCTGATACAGATAGCGCATGTTCTCAAGCAAGGCGTATGTCGGGATGTCAATATTCCCATTAATAGAAAAGCGTCCATTTTTGACAAGTACAGAATCTCTAACAAAACTCCTTTTGTCATTATCACGTGTCTTTGAATATATTAGTTTGACATAGCCATCATCCATTCCTTTGATATAGCCATCAACAATAAAGGGCTTGTATTTTATAGCCTTACCGGCACCAGCATTTGTGTCGCTGTTATTTGAGGGACGTACGGTTTGCGCTGAAATAAGTATGGGCAAGCAAAGGCTTATGATAGCTGCAATAGTTTTTTTCATAAAAAAGATTATATTATTTTATAAGATTCGGCTGATTATCCAATACCCCGCAGCTACCTTACATTTCAAGGATAGATAACACAAGTGTTGTGGGAACAATAACCAAAAAAATGACTTCCAGAATTTATGAGTAAAGCATAAAGATTAATAGCCGCTATTCTGATTTAGATTTACATTATTTTGAATTTCGGGTGCGGGAACGGGATATAAAGCCGCAAAAGCCTGCCACCCGGATTTTTCTGTCCCCAATATACTTTCGGCAAGGCCCCATCTTTTCAAATCGAACCAGCGCGCGGACCATTCTGTAAACATTTCAACCTGTCGTTCATGCATGATTGCATTCATAACCGCTGTCTTAGATGCCGGATCAGCCGTGCTTCCATTTAGCCCCGCCCTCTTTCTCACCACGTTTAAGTCTCCCAGGGCATCTGATCCGCTTCCAAGGTTTACCGAAGCCTCGGCGCGGATCAGGTATACTTCTGCCAGCCGAACAATCATACAATCTTCAGTGGTTGCGCCCGGTACTACATTCTTATATTTGTATGGGTAATAAAGAGAGTCTTTACCTATTACACTCAACCCAACCCAATTATTAAATCGTTGATCATTGGGCTCAAATGCCTTTAACAAAAAGGGGGTTAATACATATGTTGGTGTTGGCGAATAATAAGGTACGAAAGCAGCGGCTTCAGCTGTAGCCGAATAGGTGTTAGGGTTGGTTGCAAGTATTTGCCATATAGCCTCTGAATTGCCATCCAGGAATACATTGGGCAAGGTTGTCAATTTATAAACTTTTGAATTGATTACTGTCGATGCTTCATTGTACGCGTCCTGCCACTGCTGCCTGTATAAATATACTTTGGATAATAAAGCCTCAGCGGTGTAAAGATTGGGGCGTAAGTGTCCGCTGGATGGATAAGCCGGTTTTAACACCTTCTTCGCATCTTTCAGATCAGCAATAATAAAACTATAAATGCTGTCGACAGGCGCTCTGGACAGGGATGCGTTACTCTTGTAATTGGTGGATGAAACAAGAGGCACCGGACCAAACAGGTTGACCAGATTGAAGTAATATAATGCACGAACTACCTTCATCTCACCGGTAATCTGCTGTTTAAATGACGCCGACAACCCTTGACTAGTGTTTACATTTTCAATAACCGCATTTATGGTGTACAGCCCCTGATAGGATGCTGACCAAAGTGTCCCGACATTGGCATTTGCCGGTGTTAAACTGTAGCTATAGAATTGCAAATTGGTCTGGCTGCTGGACGAAGTCAATAACTCATCAGAAGAAAGTCCTGTACTGGTAGCAAAAGCGGAACTTGCAAAGGCAAACACATTGGGTTGCTGTTGCGTAGCGTATGTATAAACTGCAGCAACAGCATTCATTGTTGTTGCACTATCCGCAAACTGCGCCAATTGAGAAAGCTGGTTGGGAGCACTTGCCGGAATTTCAATCAGTTTCGTACAGGAAACTATTGAGGTAATGATAATTAACAAGAAAAGGTTTCTTATATAAATTGACATGGTAGTAATCATAAAATAGTTTTCATTAATAGTTTAAATTTATTCCTGCTACGATTGTCCTTTGAATCGGAAACGTTGTGTAGTTCCCAAATGTCTCCGGATCACCCACTTTGTAATTGGTAAATGTTAACAGGTTTTCACCGTTTATAAAAATTCTACAATCGTGGGCACCTATTTTTTTCATCCAGGCGTCGGGCATCCCGTAGGAGAGTGAAACATTTTTCAAGCGGGCATAGGTATCATTTACATAGACCCCGGAGCTTTGCCCAAATGCTGCTGCTGCTGTAGCGGCCTTTGAATTTGCAGAAAATCCTGAAAGCAGACGTTGCAGAGGGGCGTTATCTCCGGGAGCTTTCCAAAAGCTGTTAAGCAGCTCTAACGGCTGATTAACCAGGCCTATACCGGGGTAATTGCCAGAATAAACGGTTGCGAGATAGCTGGGGGCCATTTGAGAAGAAAACTGCCAAAATATCGAAAGACCGATACGATTGAACGTAAAAGTATTACCCAAACCTCCCATATATTTAACTTCCCGGTTGGCGATAGGCACCAGGTCGCCGCCTTGTGAAGCGATACTGTTCCGAGGCGCCGAGGTTACGTTCCCGTTACGGTCATAGAATTCAAAAAGCCCGGTAGTTGGATTCACATCTTTGTACTTATATCCGAAAACAATAGAGGTGGGCTGCCCTATGATATATTGCGTTCTGTAAGGGGATGTAGAAAGATTAGGAAAGCTTAATAGTTTGTTGCGATTAAAAGCTATATTGAAGTTAGAATTCCAGGTAAAATGTTTCTTATTAATGTTCCGGGAATTGACCGAAAACTCCCAACCCATATTTTGCAAATCGGCCGATAAATTCTCAAGCACACTGCTGAAACCAGTTTGCGAAGGAAGTGGATAACCTGCCAACTGATTTCCTTCCCGATTACGGTAATAAGTTGCATTCAGCAGTACCCTGTCTTTTGAAATTCCCAGATCTATAGAAATGTTTAAAGATCTTTTTGTAGCCCAGCTGTAGTCTGGATTATTTAAATTTTGAGGAATGTTAGGAACCGCACCTTGGGAGTTTACGAGGTAAGAATAGGATTGCCAAAATGGTTGATACTGATAAGCTGCGACACCATCAGAGCCTGTGGTTCCATAGCTCGCTGATAATTTGCCATATGAAATGAATGGCACTTTTTTTCTGAAAGCAGTCTCTTCGGAAAATATCCAACCGCCGCCAACCGAACCAAAGTTGCCAAACTTTCTGCCCGGGCCAAAGTTGCTTGAGCCATCGCGCCGGCCGGTAAAACTGATAATATATTTTTGATTATATACATATTTCAAACGGCCAAAAACACCTACATACTTGTAAATCGGATAATTGTCAAACGCGGATACAGATGAAGCACCGGCTATGGATCCTAACAAACTATCATTCGAATAACCGGATCCGGAAACAACCATAGAAATACCATCATTCTTTTTGTAGGTGCCTCCTAATAAAGCTGAAAAAATACCGTTCCCAAATTGCCGGTTATAATCAAATTGCGGTTCAATATTTAAAGTCTGGAAATTATTCTGTGCGAAATTTGCAGATCGTGTAAAGTTAGTAGGACCTTGAGCTACGCTTGGACGCTCGGAGTGCTCATTATTAGCATTTCGATTGCTGCCAATATTCAACGTAAAAGTTAAGGCGGATGAAATTTTGTAACCCAGGCGAATCGATGCGTTTAGGTTATACGCATTCAATACGGTGGGTTGTTTGAGATAGGAATAAAATTGCTGGGAACTTAAATTGACTCCTTTATAATTCCAAACCAGATTTCCTGCCGGATCCAACAAGTCCGGTAAATTGGGCACGTTTAATATTCTTGATCCGCCACCGAAAGATGGCGAATTGTTTCTGTTGTAACCATAATCAAAAATAGCGTCAATGGTCAAACGGTTATTTAAGGATTTATATTGATAGGCGCTATGTAGCGTTAAACGCTGATCAGCAAAATCACCCGGGTAATTAAAATTAGATTTCGCGAATCCGCCTGAAAGAAAAAAGGTATTATTACCGGTACCTCCTGAAACGCTTGCATGGATGTCTGTATAACCGGATGTCTTACCATAGATAACATTTTGCCAGTTGGTATACTTATCCTGATCAAAAATTGTTAAATCTGGTGCGTATGCACTTGATCTTGCACTGGAACTTGGTGTAATACCATCCGCAGCAAAAGCGGCCTTCCGAAATTGCAGATATTGCTGCGTATTCATCAGCTTCACCTGGTTCGCAGCCGTATTGAATCCCGAGTTCGCAGAAACATTTAAAGTTGTTCTTCCGACTTTACCTTTTTTTGTAGTGATAAGGATAACACCATTAGAGCCTTGTGTTCCATAAATGGAGGTCGCTTCGGCATCTTTTAACACGGAAATGCTTTCAATATCCGCGGGATTGATACCGCCAAATGCGCCAATACCACTGGCCTGGCTGATCCCTCCTGTAACAGACCCGCCTAAAGCCAAACTGGATAATTGACTAATAATGTTGTTTTGTGCGGCAAAGGGCACACCGTCAACAATTAACAACGGCTGATCATATGGTTTCCAACCAATGCTCGGATCAGCCCGCAAGGTATTTTGCCCTCTCACTTGTAGCAAGGTGTTAGCTCCAGGAACACCATTCATCGAATTAACAGCAAGGCCTGGTACCTGACCTTGTAAAGCCAGGAGTACGTTTGACACCGGCTGCTGCTCAATTGTAGCCGCATTGACGGTAGCGATTGAACCAACGTTAAATCGCTTAGAAGTTATGCCGTATGCCTGAACAATAGTCTCATCCAGTACACTTGTACTGTTTTTGAGTATTATCGGGTAGCGTATGTTATTGACAGTGCTCACAGTCATTTCAAAGTTTTCAAAACCTATGTAGGTAATGATTATGTGCATACCGGCGTATACATTCTGCAGGTCAAATTCACCATGAACATTAGTAGAAGTACCTACTTTAGTCCCTTTAACATACACTACTGCACCAACCAACGGTGTTTCGGTACTATCTGTGATACGGCCTTTAAATACCAAGCGACCTGTGTCGGCTGTAGTATTATTGACGGGTGAAGTGCGAACGGAATTTGAACTGCTATTTCTTTTCGCTGAAACTATAATCAATTTATCTTTAATCGTAAAAAATAGCGGCTGATTAGTGAAACACTTGTCCAGAATAGTTTTAAGACTTGAGTTTTTTTCATTTATAGTTACCGGAAGTGCGCCTTTCAGATCACTTTTTCCATAAATGAAACTGTAACTGCTTTGCTTTTCGATCACATTAAAGACCGTTTCCAGAGGTGCGTTAGTTAACTGTACTGTTAAATTCTGGGCATAGGCCCGAACGTTAATGCTCAGAAAAAATCCCAGAAGAAAAATAAAACTCAGCTTTACAACTGATCTTTTTTTGCAGGTGAGAAAGTCGCTTTTTTTTCTCGGGACATCAATGGCTTGTCTTGGTAAAGATGACGGCATAGTTTTAAAATGTTTGTTTAAATAATCAAGGGAATTAAATCTTTGTGCTAGCGCACATTACACTCGGAAACTTTTTTAGTACTTTAAAAAAGATATTTTCTATTTCGTTATAACGGTGTGCTATCTCATCACCGTTACAACGTTTTGTCTTAAAGAGAAATGAACATGCCCTGTTTCTTCCAGGTATTCCAGTAAGGTTGAGATGGGAACATCACGCGGGATTTTTTTGGCTACAAACTCTTCGTTTATCTTATCCTTGTATATGACCTCAACGCCATACCATCGGGAAACCTGTTTCATGATAGTTTCAATGGGTACCCCATCAAAATGAAATACCCCATTTTTCCAGGCCATTACATCATCGATATTGGCCATGGTTATTTTATTATCACTAAATTGCTGACCAGGCTTAAGAAATACCGACTTATTAATTTTCACCTCTCCTTCCAGCAATGTGGTTTTTACAGCACCGCCATCAGAATAGGAATTTACGTTGAAGTGGGTGCCAACATCTTCTATTATTTCACCATCAGCTAAAACTCTGAACGGTTTTGCAGCGTTATGTTTTACCTCAAAATAAGCCTCTCCTTTAAGGGTTACGATCCTGTCTTTATGGTTAAAATTTGTAGGGTATTGCAAGTATGTATCCGCATTTATCCAGACTTCTGTCCCATCTGGCATGGTAATTTGCATTGGCTTACTACAGCGAGGGTTAGACATCACTATATAATCAATCTTAGCATTGTTGTTTTCAAACCTAAGTTTGCCATCTGCGGTCTTTCGGGCAATGCCCGCTATCAGCGCGCCATTCGGGACCGTATCCAGCAGGATTTTTTGCCCGTTCGACAAAGCGATTATCGCTTTATTTTGTTTAGGAGCTTTTATATCGTGCTCAATAACGGCCAGAGACTGAATCGGTCTTTTCTGTAAAAAATAGTAAGAGCCACTGAGAAAAACAAGGAGCACAGCAGCAACTGCCGCATATCGCCGCCAGATCGGCATTATTTTCGGGGCCCGCTCAATTTGCAGTTTTTTGAGCTTTTTGTCCCAATGATCCGCGGGCAACTCGTGTATCGGTGATGATTGCCACAATCTTTGTAGTTCCGGGGAAAGTTGTTCCATTGCACCCTCTTCCTCCAGTAAGCCCCACAATTCAGCATACTCTGTTTCGTCCAGTTGATTGTTCAAGTAAGCTTCAAAAAGAATATTCAGTCGACTCATATGTACCTAAGACGATGAATATGAAGGGGAGTACCAATCGTGATGATATTTTTTTTACAATTTATTAATATCAGTATCATTTAAGGAATTGCAACGACGACTTAAGTGATTTTGGCGATTAGGTAATTGTTAAAAACCCATTAAAAGCAATGAGTTTTTCCTTTGGGAGAAAATGCTTTTGCTGGCACATTAAAACTCCTTTCAGGATCTGAAGGGGGCAGTAATATATAATGGTGGAAAAAATCGCAATAAGAACAGTGTAGCATTAAGTTAAAAGCGACAATAGCTCTTTGAAAACATCATTAAGAATATTGCAAGTTCAGGGCCGTTATCAAGATGAGATCGAATAAATTGCAATGCAGCAGAGAGATGGTTACGAACTGTAAACTTTGAAAGCTCCATTCTTTCTGCAATCTCATCATAGCTTAAATATTCCTCTCGACTTAGGCGAAATACTTCCTGCCTTTGTGGCGATAATTGGCTTACCGCTGCTTGTATGGTCTTTTCCAGATCGGCTTTCAGCAGCCGCGAATCGGCTGTTGCTGACCGTAACTCCTCCATCCCCTTCCATATTTGAGCTTGTTCTTTCTGATACCGTTTTGCCTGACGGAAAAAGTCAATAGTACGGTTCTGTGCTACACGGAAAAGGAACGCTTCGAAATTATTAATCTCTGGAAGAGCTGCTTTTCCAGTCCATACTTTTAAAAACACATCTAATACTATTTCCTCAGACGTTTCCTTTGATTTAGTTACCTTAACTAAGTAACTATAAAGCCGATTACGATAACGTTCAAAAAGTAAAGCAAAGGCTTTCTCATCGCCCTCACTAATAAGGCTAAGCAATACCGTATCTGAGGTATAGAGATTACCGACCATCCCCAAATATACTAAAAGTCAACAAATTGGGCATTCCTTATTTATAAAGTCAGGGCTAACGCACATGAGAATGCAAAAACAGGTAACGTTCTCAACTGGATGTTGATATAGAGGGATAAGTTTGGATGCTCGGGCCTTAAAGGATGATTAAACCAATTTCCGAACTTTTTTGCTAAATGACTGGTCTCAAAATGCACTTCATCATAGCTCATGGTGGTATTTTTATCAGATCGTTAATGATTGAAAAATATAAATGAACAGAGCGACTGCACATTGTATTTACGCGGCGGTCATTAAATAATTATTCTTAGAAAGAATAGTGCTTCCTAACTGCAATTATAATAATTAACGGTGCCCAAGTATCCTCCTTTAACTTTAGAAACGTTCGAATAGTTGTGTCATCTCCTTATCTGATTTTGTGGGGCTAAACGCACTAAAAGATGAATATCCTCCAAAAGCTACTATCATGCTGGAAAATGACAATAGCGGATTATGTATATTTATTCAGAAATGTCGTTAATCGTGTCCCTTCTGAACCGATAAATTTCACAAATTTCGGACTATTATCGGCTATATTTTCTTCAAGCTTCTCCAGCAAACACCATCTCAAATTAATAAAAACCATAACTTCCTGGCCGATGTGCTCATTGGAGAAACCATTTTAACTGACGCCATCTCGCCGATTTCGTTAGCACTCACAAGTACTTGATTACAATAATGAAAGGTAGTCAAAGCCAAATTGGCCGGTTGGAGGCGATATGTTGTGGTTGATCCAATCAGGCTTATTCATTCATCAAACTCATCAATTGCTGCTTTATCTGGTTAGTTTGGCTCCATTGAAAATTATCGTTAACTATTTCGCCCCGCTTATTGATAATGGCATAATGAGGTATGCTGAAAATCTTAAACAGTTTCGCCAAATAGTCATATTGACTATCGGGTAACCGGTAATGCTCGCCTTTAATACCGGGCATCATCGTTTGATAGGTTTTTTCGGGCGATGAGGTATTGGTGACATACAAGAACACGACATCCTTGTTTTGTGCCAGTTCAGCTTTTAGCGGGGCGATCTCCTGCATCCCATTTAAACAAGGTACACACCAGGTAGCCCAGAAATCGATAAAAACCACCTTGCCCTTATACTTATCCAATAGCTTAACAAAAATATTCCTGGCAGAATCAGTTACCGGCACTTGATTGTCGGTATAACCTGTTTGGTTTTTGACATTGAGGATACTTTGCTTAATGCTGCTGTTCAACGCGGCCACGTCGTTCAAAAGAAATTTGTTTTTAACTTTTAATTTTAGCCTGGCCAGTGCGGCATCCGTTAAGGTATCTTTTTGCATGTCCATATTACTTGATACAGATTGGAGGTACATGAGGTCTGATTCCAGCGCTATATTGGTATTGAGTAGCTTTTTTAGCACCACCGGTCGTGCTTTTTCCAGTGCGCCCGGAGCCGTGGCTTTGTGGCTCATCTGATCTTCCAGAAGTTTTATAGTGCCTTTTATATCCTCATTGGTGGTGTCCCTGGTTTTAAGAAGGGCAATTTGTTTGCTGAAGTCCAACCGCCCCGCCTGATCATAAACCAGGTCCATAAACATTAATTTATTTACGAATTCATAATAGAAATAGGAGATCATGGCTTTCGGCTCGTTATAACGAAGAGCTTTCAGAAAATCGTAATACTCAGATCTTAATTTCACCGGACTCAACATAGGCTCCCTGTTATTGAAGGATATGTTATGCTTTTTTCGGAAAACGGATTCTCTTATTTCATTATAGGACATTAAGTTACTGGCAATATTATACTGTATACTGCGGCGGGCCAGTTCATAAGCGGTTTTGTTCAGCCCGGCAGTTTTTGCCACACTGTCTGTATACGCCAGTTTATGGGCCTGCATTTTTAAAAAATAAGTTTTGTATTGACCAGGCGTTAACTGATCTATGTTTGTATAAATAGCATTCCAATTATAATCCATTAAAGCGGGCCTTACTTTATTAATGTCATTATTGATTACCGCGCCGGCTCCTTGAAACGCCGATGATATCTTTGAAGTATTGGTCAGGTTGAAATTCTGCACCACCTCTTTGCCGGCTTCAAAATATACCGGGCCGTTAAAAAAACGTAAGCTCACCCAACATTCCTGATTATGTTTCAGTGGGAAGGTTACCAAAAATTTCCCGCTGGGTTCGATATTAATTAAATACATTTCATGCAGGCTGGTTACTACATTATTGATGATCAATTTTCCGGTCGTAAAACCAAAGCTGGTGGTGTACCCGGTGATCATCCCCGAGTATGTTGTCATTTTTTTTGATTGTGCAGATACGGTTAAGGCAATTAAAAGCAGGCAAATAACAACTATGTTTTTTTTCATTTTCAGGAGGATGAACAGATTTAAATAAAATATCGGTTAGGCTCCACTAAAATCAAGCTGAACAGCCTAATTAGTATGACCTGATAAAAAGGCAACAATGTAGTGATTAATTTCATTCAACTGTTGAGTTGTCCCGAAACCACCCATATCTTCGTGGGTAGTGTTTACCTTAACCATACTTATCGGATATTTACGCTGTTCGCTTAATGATGGTAACACGCCGGGGTCTGCTATTTGATCGTTAGAACGGATGGAAAAAATCCTGATATGCTTGTTTCGGGGGAAAGGAACACGGCGGTTATCCAAAGAAATAGCTGCACTAACCATTTGGGGATGTTGCTGAGCGAGCAACATAACGATATCCCCACCGTAAGAATGACCTATTAAAATGAGATGCCGGTGGTCAAGGTTGGGGTGTATCGCCTTTAATCTGTCAATCACAAAAAGGATATTCATTACCCCCGCATTCCAAAAGGGAAGTCTTGATTGATAAAGATTTCCTACCGTCGGTATTGGTGCATCGGCAGGCAAATTATGCTGAACCGTAACTACGTAATAGCCAAGTTTTGCAAGCGTTGTAGCAATGTAGCTGTAATCTGTATTTTTGCCTGAATAGCCAGGATTAAGAATGACCAATGGTTGCTTACCATGAAAATGCGTTCGTGTTACTTTCTCGTTTGCTGAATACAAGGCTACAGGTACTGGCCTGTTACGGTTTGTGTCGATCCAGGTCACGGTATCCCGTTTTACTGCAATAGATGTACTGTCATTAAAAGTTGCTGTTTTACTGGCAAAGTCAGCCTTGTGCCCGGTTATCATATCCAGGTATGTCGCCATTTTTCCGGGGTGTGCAGATACTGTTACAGCAATTAAAAGCATGCAAATAACAATTATATTTTTCTTCATTTTAAGGAAAGAAAATAAGTGATCAAACCCTTTGTTAATTATCAGGAGAACTAAACTCAAACCCTGTTCCGCGAATGGTTTCCAGGCCAATAGCCGTATCGGCGTTCAGGTATTTGCGCAGTTTGCTGACAAAGACATCCAGGCTCCTGCCCGAAAAATAGTCATCGCTTTTCCAGATATGGAGCAGCATCTCTTCACGTTTGATCAGCCTGTTTTTGTTACGGTAAAAATAAAGCAGCAGCAGGGCTTCCTTTTCGGTCAGCCGGGTGTTGCCGGAGTGATGGATCAGCAATAAATTGGGATAGTCAAAAATATAGCTACCCAATGCCAGTATCTCGGGTATCGGGGTTTCCACCTGCGCGGATCGCTTTAAGATATTCTTCAACCTCAACAGCAGTTCCTCAGCCTCAAAAGGTTTCACTACGTAATCATCCGCACCGAGGCCAAGTCCTTTCAGCCGGTCTTCCTTCTGATTGCGGGCGGTTAAAAACAGGAAGGGCATGTCCGGCCATACCGGGATGATCTTTTCTGCCAGGGTAAAGCCGTCCATCACCGGCATCATCACATCCAGGATGCAAATATCCGGCTGGTCCGCTTTTAAGAACTCCAGCGCTTCTTTGCCGTTCATTTTCCAGCTGACCCGGAAACCAGCTAGTTCCAGGTATTGTTTCAGGATACTTCCGAAATCAGGATCATCTTCAGTTAATAAAATATGTTTCATGCCACTGGTAAAAATAAAGTAAAGCTGCAACCTTGCCCGGCAGGGCTGTCTACCCGGATCTGGCCGCCATGCGCGATCATGATCTGCCGGCTGAAATACAGGCCCAGGCCCAAGCCTTTGGTATTGTGGACATCGCCCTTTTCCACCCGGTAAAATTTAGTAAATATTTTCCCCTGTTCTTCCATGGGGATGCCTATACCATTATCCTGAATAATGACTTGATAAAAATCACCGGTGACTTTAGTAGTTACATTAATCCGCGTGCCGCCGTATTTTACCGCGTTTTCCAGGATATTGGTAACTGCCGAGGTCAGGTAAAAGGAGTCTATCGTCAGTTCAATGGAGGCATTTTCTATTTTACTTTTGAGCTCTGCACCGGGATTAGCCGCCTCAAAATCATACAATATATGGAGCAAGAAACTGTCCGCTGCGATCTTTTCTTTTTTTAATAAGAGCTGCTGAGCATTGGCTGTGTGGGTCATCACCTGGCTAATCAGTTTTTTGAGCCGGAGATGCTGTCTTTCCATGATCGAGATTGTACTTTTAATAATGGCGTTTCCTTTCTCCTGATCCCGAAGAGTACGAATGGCGACCGCCAGCGTGGCCAGCGGCGTATTAAATTCATGGGTGATGTTATTGATAAAATCCGTTTGTAGGTCGGTGAGTTTCCTTTGAGTGATCAGGCCCCGGATAGAAAAGTAGAAAAGCAGCATCACTAGCCCCAATAAGATGACCGAAAAGAGCAGCAGGCCCGTCATTTCCGCCAGGATACTGTTCCTGCCCTTGCTGATACTGAAACCAGAGCGGATCGTAAAACTCCGGATATAATCATTCCCGGAGCTGTTATCATTGCTGAGGTCATGGAGAATCACCTGTTCTCCCGGAAACGAGGCATTGCCAAACCAAGGTAGGTTATGGATGTGTTTCTCAAAGCCTGCTTGTCTGTTGACCAGTGATGCGGTCAGGATCGTGACCCGGTACGCCGTATGGTATTTGCGCAATACCGGATTGTTGTTGATATAAGCGGTAACCTGCCTGGAAATAGTCTGTGATCCGTTTGCCAGGAAAGCATTGATCGCTGCCTGCTGGTTGGTTTTCACCAATGCCTCGAATTGAGCCATCCAGTCTTTGCGCAGGAAATTGATTTTCAAATCACCTTCCATTTGGATGAGTTCCGCTCTTACCGCGCTTTCCGCTTCCTTTTCTTTCAATACATAGGTATTGTAAATAAAATAAGCCTGGATAGCAGTTAGCGCCAGCATAGCGATACTGCAGGCTCCAATCAGGTATTTTATTTTTTGTTTCATCCGCTCAAAGATACCGGAGTTTGGCTTTTGTAAAGCACGATCTGCGCCCATTAACATTGCATTAACCAAGCATTAACCAAAAAGTGGGATTCGTAACGGGAAGTTTGCAGCAGATTAAATGAATGCAAATATGAAAACCCTGATAGCGATTATTTTTACGCTTTTAATAACTGCCCAATCAGAATTGGTGTTGGCCCAGGAATCTTTAAAGATTACCGGCAAGATAGTCGGCAAGGATAGCAGGCCGCTGGACGGGGCTTCGGTCTATTTACTCCGCGGTGCTGATTCTGTATTGGTTAAAACCACTTTAGCAAACAATGATGGCAGCTTTGCGCTTACCGGGCTAAATAAAGGCATTTACCGCCTGTCGGTAACGATGATGGGTTTTGCGGCTTACAGGAGTGATACTTTTCAGCTGCAACAGCAGGATCTCGCTTTTCCCCTGATCACTTTGTCAGCAAAAGGAACCTTATTGAAAGAAGTGACCATCAAATCCTCCAAACCCCTTGTGGAGCAAAAGATCGACCGTACAGTGGTTAATGTGGATGCACTGATCAGTAATGCAGGCTCTTCTGCTATGGATGTGCTGGAAAAATCACCAGGGGTAACCGTTGAACAGGGCGGTGCGATCAGCCTGAAAGGCAAAGGCAATGTGCAGGTATATGTAGATGATAAACCCGTTAATTTATCGGGCGCCGAACTGGAGAATTACCTGCGGTCGCTTTCCTCATCTACCATTGACCAGGTAGAACTGATGAGCAATCCACCTGCTAAATATGACGCCGGCGGCACCGGCGGCATTATCAATATCCGCAGGAAACGGAGCAAGGCCGCCGGGTTTAACGGGGGGATTAACCTGAGCTATTCGCAGGGCCGGTACGGAAAGACGAATAACAGCTTTAATTTCAATTACCGGGACAATAAATTCAATATTTTCGGGAACCTGGGTTACAGCACCACGAGCAACTATAACGACCTCGATATTAACCGCCATTTTGAAAACTCAGATGGCAACCCCATCTCCAGTCTGCTGCAAACTTCCTATATCCGTCCGACTTCACAAAGCTACAGCAGCCGAATCGGTATGGATTATTATGCTTCGGACAGGACTACCTTTGGTATGGCATTTACCGGGCTGTCTTCTCCCGGAGACCTGGCAACCAACAGCACCAGCCAAATAACGGATTCAAAAAATGTGCTCGATTCTACCACAGTAGCGAACAACCGGGACCGCCGGCATTTTACCAATACAGGGTTCAATCTCAATTACCGGCACCAGTATGCGCAGAAAGGACAGGAACTGACTGCTGATGCGGATTACCTGACCTATCATACTAATCATGATCAATCGTTTAACAATATTACCTACCTGCCTGACGGCAGCATCACCAATCAGGATCTGCTGACCGGTCATATTCCGGCCACGATCCGGATTTATACGGCGAAAGCAGATTATACGCAGCCGCTGGCTGGTGACGTTAAACTCGCTGCCGGGTTAAAGACCAGCTATACCCAAACCGATAATACTGCGAACTACTTTAACACCGTGGGAGATGTCACTACTCCTGATTATGACAAAACGAACCATTTTATTTATAAAGAACAAATCAATGCAGGGTATATCAATATCAATAAGGATTTCAGGCGTTTTTCGCTTCAAGCCGGCTTGCGTTTTGAAAACACGATTTCAGACGGGCACCAGTTAGGGAATATCCAAAAGCCGGATTCGGTTTTTAAAAGGAATTATAACGGGCTGTTCCCCACGCTATTTTTGCAGTACAAGCTGGATACAGCAGGAAACCAGAGTTTGGGCCTGAATTATGGCAGGCGGATCGATCGCCCGGCCTATCAGGACCTCAACCCTTTTCTTTCACCCATTGATAAATTTACTTATTATACCGGTAACCCATTTCTAAAGCCGTCTTATACGCAGAATATAGACCTGTCGCATTCTTATAAAAACATCACGACCACGCTGAGCTACAGTAAGACCAAAGATGATATGTATGAAACGATTGAGATCTTAAACGGCATTTATTACAGCAGGCCAGGTAATATAGGCAGCACCGTCAATCTCGGCTTGTCGGTTGATGCGGGTTTTGATCCCGCCAGCTGGTTCAGTTTCCATATTTATGCTTACGGAGGGACTGTGCATACGGTCAGTAATTTTTATACGGGCACACTGGATACCAGGGGCTCCTTATTCATCGTCGACCCGATGCTCCAGTTTAAGTTAGCCCATGACTGGACCATGCAACTGGACGGCAGTTACCAGGGCCCGCATATTTCGGCACAGGTGAAGGTTGGGGAAAGGAAAAGGCTGAATATGGGTATAGCTAAAAAACTGTCGGCCAGTACCACGATCAGGCTGGTGGTTAATGATGTGTTCCGTTCTTATGTCAACAGCGGGGTAATTGGTAACCTGGCCCTGACCCGTGCAGATTACCACAATGTGATGGATACCCGTACGGCGGTCATTTCTTTCAGCTATCGTTTTGGTAAGGTGATAGCCGGTCAGCGGCGGCATGAAGCGAATGGTGCGGAGGATGAAAAGAACCGGGTCAAGCAATAAAACAAGTACAAAATCCCCGACAGATTGAAAGCTGTTAAAATTATGTCTGCTACATTGGCTATATGGATAAACAGGATGCAAAAAGTCACCAGGTTGCAGTGTAAATGTATAAAACTTGAAAGCCATAATTCCTAAAGTGTATTTTTATGAAATCAACCTTTGCTATTTTGTCTATGATTTTCTATTCCTGTTTCTATGTTATAAAAAGATTGACGGAGAGAATACCCGTTCAATGCTTCCTGCTATTCTTGTTGCTAATGGCTACCCGGCAGGCATTGTCACAACCAAGCAAGGTAATAATGGATCAGCTTGCCGGGCGGTTGAACGCATATACAGATAATCAGCCCCAGGCTTCTGTTTATTTGAGGACGAGTAAAGATATCTTTGAATCGGTAGAGGATCTTTGGTTTAAAGCCTATTTGCTCGATGCACAATCTTATGTCCCTTTCGGATTGGATAAAACGCTTTATGTCAGGCTCGTTAACAAAAATAGAGATAGTGTAGTATGGGAAGAAAAATACTTTGTAAAGAATGGTGTAGCGGCCGGGCACATTTTTCTTGATCGTTCTTTACCTGAGGGCGATTATTTTTTGTCCGCCTATTCTGCCCATTCCTTTTATAATAACAGGCCCCATTATCAGGCAATAAAAATGGTTAAAGTCATCAGGCAAACCAATTCCCTGTTAAAGGGAAAAGCTACCGGAATAACCAGCGATCTTCATCCGCAACAAAGTATCCAGTTCAGCATTCTTCCTGAGGGTGGCCAATTGGTTTCCGGCATTAGGAATACGGTTGCCTTTAAAGCTGTAGATAAGAGTGGTGAACCGCTTGACGTTACAGGTAAATTGCTCCAGGGGAATTTGCCCGTAACTACGTTTAAAAGCGCACACGCGGGTATGGGCAGCTTTTATTTTACGCCTATACCCGGTGTTAAATATCAGGTACAGTTAACCAGCCTTAAAACTGATAAGCTTTATCCTTTGCCGGCGATACGTGACAAGGGCATGGTTATTCATTTATTAAAAAATGAAAAAGACAGCCTGACATTTAACATAATTCAAAGCCCAGGCTCGGTAAAACAGGCTGTTTTTTTGAGGGTTCAGATACGTGGCCGAATTCAATCAATAGCTGCAGGTATATTGGGTGATAGCCTTAAGGTAAAAATCCCTACGATTAATTTGCCTCAGGGCATTGCGGAAGTAACCCTTTTTGATCAGGAGCTAAGGCCTTTAGCCGAACGACTGGTTTACCTTAATCCGGACAAAGCATTAAATATCAGTACCAGTTTATCCAGGGAAAGCTATAAAACCAGGGAAAAGGTTTCCGTTAAAATAAAGACTGTTGATAAAGATGGAAAGCCTGTGCCCGCAAATATTGGCGTGAGTGTGTATGACAACATTTACCACAATGCGGAAGACGTTAAAGATATTCTGACCCATTATTACCTTTCTACCCAGCTAAAGGGAAAGATATACAATCCTGGATATTATTTTGATCCCGGTCATAATGACCGCAAAGAGGCGATGGATTTGCTGTTACTTACCCAGGGCTGGCGATGTTATTTGTGGAATGAGGATGAATTAAAGGAATTAAAACAGGGAAAACAAGTACTTACCGATAGTACAAAAGGCCGGCTAATTGCTGTTAACCCTAAAAAGACCACTCCAAAGCAGCAGATGCTGATGGTTTTTAGTACCGACGAAAGCCAAAAGCGGATGTTGATGAGCGATAGTTCAGGCCAATTTGCATTGGCTCCTGAAGACTTTGTGAAAGGGCGATGGCTGTACCTTAAACATTTTGATGCAGGAAACGGAAAATATACTCTATCTGTGGAAGATTACTTTAAGGCAATAGCAGATTTTAGTAAAAATATGGAATATGAATATCCTGTTGCTGACAGAACTATGAAAGAAAAAAAAGATGATATTCCTCCCGGTAGAATGAACATGGGCACCATTAATTTAGACGAGGTAAAAGTTGTGGCTAAAAAACAGACCGTATTTAGGGATAAGTATATGGGGCATTTAGACAGTTTGGCCAAATTTGAAGGAAATACAGATTTTGTAGCTCCTAATAGTTCCTGGTTGAATATCCCGGTAGGCTATGGCGGCACAAGACCGGTAGAAGGAAAAACCTATATCACCTGGAATGGGCCGAATCCTCCCAGTTCTTTCCCTTTTAGTTTTGACGCGACTAATTCAAAGCATGTTGTTTATCATTATCCAAAATTCACCGAAGAAGAGCTGTTAAAAAAATTCAACCTTTCAAGAATTAAGGGCTATTACGAACAGCGGGAATTTTATCAGCCTGATTTTGACAAAGAGCAAAATTCGCTTCCCGATTACAGGAATACATTGCTTTGGGCACCCGACGTAATTACTAACGAAAATGGAGAAGCAATTGTAGAGTTCTTCTGCTCAGATATTAACAGCAGTTTTCTGGGTATTGTTGAGGGGATCGGGCAAGAGGGGCTGCTTGGTAAAAAAGAATTTCATTTTAATGTTGTTAAGTGAACTATCGCCATGATCATAGGTTCAAAGTAAACCATTCCGGTTGATGTAGCGCTTTTTGGATTCCCTTCGTAATGGTTATTAACCTTAAAACTTATGAAGAAATTAACCATTACCCTGACTGCCTGCTTTTAATGATCATGTGTTTTACCAATTGTAAAAAAGATAATTCGGTTAGACCGGAAAACCTACTTGCCGGAGACTGACATGAGCTTGATTCAAGTGGGCAATCTCTTTCCCTGAAATTTAGCAAAGATCATGCTTTTTCATCTTCTGCAGTTGTGACAGGGACCACGATGAAGTATTCTGGAACTTATAGGTAAAGGCGGGAGCTTTGCGTGTCACTGCAACGGAGATGTCGGTGCAGGAACCGGGGAAATCAGTACAAACTACCGCTGTCAGTGACGAGCTGTTCCCGGAGGCGACTTACAGCATCAAAAACGACACCCTTAAGCTGACTTACCAAACTCATAAGGCCGTACGGGCCGGTGGTGCCCATTACCGTCAGGTTCCGCAAAATAATGACTATTGATTAAGCAGAATGGAGATTTAGAAGCTTTGCCCAAGTTATTTCAGCATGCCACCCAGTCTAAATCCAACAAAGAGGATCCAGGAAAAAGTTAATATTAACATCAAACTCCCGATGAGCAAATGCCATGTGTAACCTATGTCTTAGTCAAAATGATTAAAATCCATTACCTCTTTTTTCTATTGCCGCTGTGCTGCCAAATCGGTTTTAGCCATGCGCAATAGAGGGAAAAACTTTATCACCTGGAATGTGCCGAATCTTCCCCATTCCTACCCTTTTAGATTCGATACTGCTAATTCAAAACAGGTTGTTTATTATTATCTAAAATTTACTGAGGAGGAGTTACAAAAAAAGTTTAATCTTTCAAGAATTATAGATATTATGAGCAGCGGGAATTTATCAGCCCGATTATGATAAAGAGCCCAATTCACTTTTTGAATTATGGAAACACATTACTATGGCCCCCAAAATCACTACTAACAAAAATGGAGAAGCAACTGTAGACTACTTCTGCTCAGACGTTAACAGCTGTTTTCTATATGCTGTTGAAGGTGTGGGGCAACAGCGACTGCTTGGTAAAAAAGATTTTCATTTTATTGTAATTAAAGGAAATATAACCATTGATCATCAATTTCCTCTTCTAAGCCCAGCTGTATTATCAAAAACCGTATAAAGAAGATCTGAAGAAGATGCCACAGTACATTTTATAATGGTGGTATTTCTAATTTGCATCATTTATTTGTTGAATAGCCGCCCTTGCTACTTTTGCACCGGCAGGATCATTGAGGCCGGTACGTTGGTCTTTAATAATGTTCAAAAACCTGATCATAAAAGGTGCTGCGCCGTCACCTTTGTACCGGATAGCCAATTGTTTTAATTCACCAATGCCTTGCAAAACAGCTTCCTGCCTGGTTAATCGTCCTACCATCCCCGAAAATGCTTTGGTCAGGTGCACCTGATCCTGGAACCCGGCTGCCTTATAACGTTGGTAAACAAAGGGCCACTGGGTATCATCCCCCCTCTCAGCATAAACGCTGATGATGGCTTGCGTCAGTTCTCTCTCATTGTCATTTTCAAAGCGCTTGGCTAAACTGAAGCCCAATGTCGGGTCTATGTGACTGATAGCGTTCAGTGCAGAACCAGATACCGAATATGATGGACTGTTAAGCCCTTGTTTGAATAGTTCAAGGTAAGCCGGGTCTTTTAAAACCGACAGGGTATTGATCGCATCTGCCTGCACTAAAGTGTTCGGGTCCGTACGTGCAATATTGGCCAGTAATGGCAGGGCGGCATTCCGCAGGTCGGTGTTAATATTTTGGATATCTTCCTTGTTTTGGTTAAGTGCTTGGATCGCTTTCCTGCGCAGGCCGGAGAATGGGTCTTTTAAAGCAGCGATCAGCACCCGCTGCGCCTGCAGGTCATCTGTATTCTTTTCTGCAAAGTCCATGGCTTCATAACGGTCAAGGTAAAGCGGCGCATGAAAATATTGGTAAACCAATTCTGTAGGGGTCTTATGATCCGTCTTCTCCGCAACTAATATTTTATCAGCATCAACGTTAACCAGATCTGGCTTTGACGGCATTTTAAAAGTTAGGGTATCTGAATGATTCCGGAGCCAGACCCGGTGACGTTCTTTTACACCGCCTGTATACACATCCACAGCAACTGGTAAGGTAAAAGCGGTTCCATCCTGTGTTTGATGGACGAAAATCTTTTGCGTTTTTGCTGCCTCATCCCATAGGTATCGGATGTCCAGTACCGGGTGGCCTGCGCCATAATACCACTGATTAAAGAACCAGTTCAGGTCAAGGCCGCTGGCTTCTTCCAGCGCCATTCTCAATTGCGGCACTTCGGCATTTTTAAAGGCGTAGGTGGTCAGGTAAAGATGCAAGCCCTTATAAAATGCTACATCACCCAGGTAGTTTCGAAGCATATTTAAAACGCGCCCACCTTTGGAATAGGTAATGCCAAATGGGTCTTTGGGATTGGTATAATAAAAAGTGACCAGGTTTTTGGCCCGGGCATCATGGCTGTCCAGGTAATTCTGCAAGCCGTACTGGAGATGTCCGTCCGCCGCGTCCTTGCCGTATTTGTGCTCCAGCCAGATCAACTCTCCAAAATCTGCAAAGGATTCGTTGAGGGTGATATTGCTCCAGCTTTCACAGGTCACATAATCACCAAACCACTGATGGAACAGCTCATGTTCGATGCCAGGGTTGTAATAACTGTCTGCGAGTTCTCTTCTGGTGGAAACGTTACCAAATATAGCCGCGGTTGTATTTTCCATCGCCCCGCCTACATAATCACGAACAGATACCTCCGCATATTTGTTCCAGGGGAAGTCAACCCCTAAAGTTTTGGAAAAAAAATCAATGGCTTCTGGTACAACACCGAAATTATCTTTTGCGTAAGGAGCGTATTTCGGTTCCAGATAATAACTGACTTGTTTTCCGTGCCAGCTGTCCTTAATGATCTTAAAGTCACCCACCGCCATCATGAACAGGTATGGCGAATGCGGGAGCTCCATTTTCCAAGTATCCGTGCGTGTGCCGTCAGGATTATTTTTTTGTGATTCAAGGCGGCCGTTAGACAAGCTGACATATTTGCGGGGAACGGTCATACTGATCTCCTGGGTGGTTTTTTGATTTGGCTTATCGATCGTAGGGAACCAGCACGAATTATTTTCCGGTTCACCAAGTGTCCAGATCTGTGTTGGCTTATCCTTTTCGGCGCCGTCCGGATTAATAAAATATAAGCCATGCTCATTGTTACGCCGTCCTTTTAATTCTTCAGGCTTTGATGTATAGTCAATGTACAAAGTATAGTTTTCGGCAGGTTGATAAATCTTGTCCAGTCTGATATTTAAACTCAAACTGTCATAAGAGAAATGCAGGGGTATGTTTTTGCCATTTTTCGAGATCGCGATAGTGCGAATATCCATTCCTTTAGCGTCCAGCCGCAGCGTATCAGTGGGGTAAAAATGAGGCTTTAACGTAACCCATTCCTCACCATATAAATAACGTTTTTTATAATCAAAACGGACATCCAGCCGGGTGTGCACCAGATCATTGATCTTAGAGGCCGTTTCGCGGTAGCCTTTTACCGGGAAGGCCGATTTGAGGTCTTGGGCCAAAGTCTGTGAAAATAACCCGTTCAACAGGGCTATAAAGCCAATAGCAACAGCTAAATAAATTCTTTTCATATAAATGTTGATTTCATGATGATACTTAGGTTAAAAAAGGGCAATACTTTCCAATGCCCGCTTTCGGGGCAGTTTATTTCAAGGAAGATTGCACTAAATATTTATGGCGTTATTTATGGTTTCTCCTGGCGATTAATAAAGAAGTAATACCCCAGAAAGCTTGCCGCAAGGCTGAAGGACATGATAGCCAGGGAGTGTATGCCCAATGGCTGAAAATAATCCACGAAAGACAAGCCCGTGCCTAAGCCCATTAAAAGAGCGAACCATTTGATCGTTGCATTTTTATTGTCCCTGGTAACGGGCTGTAATAATTGGGATACCACATGGTCTGGCGCCCCCTTTTCAATCAGTTTATTTTTCAGTCGGTAATCCAGTAGCCATTTGATAAAGGCCAGAATGACCACTGAAAATATCACGATAGTTAAAATGGTGCTGGAAAGATGTAGTGCTTCAAACTTTAATGAGCTATCGCTGTACTGATCCGGATCTGCTTTTGCAGCCAGAGATGCCACGGTGGCGGCTATAGTGATGATGAGTTTTTTCATGTTATATTTTAATGTTGCCGATACAGGATTAGACCGGTCGCTCAATTTAAAGTTGCATTTTCATTAGTAATTCAGGGAGTTCATTTGTTTCCGGTATTTCCTGAAAATTTCAAGGCCTTGAAATACCAGAATAAGGATGGCAGCAAGAACGATCAGGTATAGCGCGACAGGTAAAACTCCATTGAACATCTTTAGTAATTCGTCCCTGTATAAGTAAATTGGAATAATAAGAGAGCCAATGGCTGCAAAAACAAGCAGATAGACCCATGTATCTCCAGCGGTAACTTTTGACTTTTGCACGGGTAGTTGCGCGATGACGAGGCTGGCTACATCGAAATCAAAAGCAGGTTTTGGCAGATCATTGATTGTAGAAAGAATTGACCGGTAATTTGCTGCTTTACTGCTGCATAAAGGGCATGAACTAAGGTGCTTAATATCTTCTGAACGGCCTTGTCCCAAAACAAACCCCTGAATTTCTTCTTCGCTTAAATGACTATTATTCATAGTTCCTCCTTTTTATATTTAGCCAAAATATTTTCTTTTAACATTTTCCGGGCCCTAAATAAATAACTTTTAATAGTGCCTTCCGGCATGCCAGTAATCTGCACCATCTCATCATTGCTCAATTCTTCCTGATATAAAGAGATCAAGGTTTTGTAAACCGGCGAAAGCCGCTCAATTTCGAACACCAGGATCTCCTTAAGCTCTTTTTTGATCAATAGCGTTTCAGGCTCATTACTGAATAGGTTAATGGAGCGTTTGCTGATCTGTTCCAGTGACTGCTTGTCAGATCCATCTCCATCATCCATCTGATCCAGTAGTAATAACTTCTTTTTTTCCAGGTAGTGCAGGCAGGTATGATAAGCAATTTGCCCGATCCATGTGGATAGTTTGGATTTAAACCCGAAGCCCGATAGTTTGTTAAATGCCTTTAAATAAATATCCTGAACCAGGTCCTTTCGGTCAGCGCTATTAGCCACCATTTTAAAAACGATCATAGCCACCAATCCTTCCGTATTTTTGATGATTTTTCCAAAAGCATAGTTGTCACCGGTCAATACCTTCTCAACCAGTTCTTTGTCTGCCGTATGATATGCCGAATGATGATCCACTTTGATTGATTAGACCGGTATCTCTATATAAAGTTGCAATAAACATTTAGATTATCCAGACATGTTATCGTAAGACCAATTAAGCGCTTTATTTGATTTTAGTCTTTCCGATAAATTCATCCGCGTTTTCAAAGGAATATCTACTGGTCTGATCTAATTGGATTTTATTAATTGCATTGACAACGTCGTCCGGTATTGGCATTCCATCGATTGTTTTTCTATACCTATTTTCAGGTACCCAATATCTATTGCCGAAGATTACATAAATTAGCGACCAGGGTGTACGCTTGGTACCTATGTGCGTACGTACGCTAAGGGTAGAACGTTCGTTGTCATTGATGAAGCATGAAAATATTTCCCTGACTGAAATCGCATATTCCAGCAATTTTTCGGATCAGAGCCATTTTATCCGAAATTTTAAGCACTGTACCGCGCTATTGCCAAAGCAGTACCGAAAACTCTAAACAGAGAATAAGTAAGGCAAATTACGTTCTATTTTCCTACTTTCCTGAGAATTACATTTGAAAAAAAAAATTGAATATGAAGTATATCATCACCATACTGTTCTTGTCTTGTCAACTGATTGATACTGCCGATGCGCAGCAGTTCAAAGTAAGTTATTCCCCATCGGCATTCAACAGTCAGTTCACTGGCAATGTCATACTGTATATTTCGAAAAAGGCAGCCGAGCCTAAAAATGAGCTATATGAACCTTGTTACCGACAAATTGTAAAATCTGTTAAACCCGGTGAAGCTGTTGTTTTTGACGATAAGGCCATTGCTCACCCTGCACCTTTAAGTAAGCTGGAGCGCGGCATCTATTATGTACAGGCGGTTTGGGACAGGGACCTGGGCGGCCGAAATATTGGAACAAGCCCGGGCAACCTGTACAGCAAAAGCGTGCAGATTAGTTTTAATACTGATACAACACAAATAATCAATTTGGTGTGTGATCAGGTGGTACCACAACTTGTTTTTGTAAACAGCACCTATGTAAAGGAGCTTAAAGCCCCGCCTAAATTGCTAAGTAGTTTAGCCATCGACCAATGACTGTAGATGGAGCTGTTATTTTACCTAAGCAATATTTCAGCGAAACAGGAAGGAAATTCCCGGTTGTGTTTATAATTAACGGCTACGGTAGTGATTACCACCATTATTCCAAAGAAAATGGTGACACCCTTGCCGCTTTCCCAATCGATACCACCGCCTGTATCAAGGTGTTTCTATATGGCAATTATCGTTTGGGACATAATGTTTATGCCAACAGCGAGAACACGGGGCCCTGGGCTGATGCTTTAATACGCGAATTTATTCCATTGCTCGAAAAAGAGTATCGTTGTAACGGTGCTTTCCTGGCTAAAGGCCATAGCAGCGGCGGACGGGCGTGTCTGTGGCTGCAGATACATTACCCCCAATTATTTGCAGGGATCAATGCTAGCGCGCCCGACCCTGTCGATTTCCGGTCGTGCGTAAAAGAGAATAAGTATACGGAAGAGCCTATTAAAAATTATAAATACGATTATGAAAAAGTGATCTATCGCGGTGAACAGGGAATTTCCTTTAATGCAGTTTACGGACGACGCGACAAAAATGGACAAGTAAGGCATCTATATGACTATACTACCGGCAAAATGCGACCGGATGTATTGGAACACTGGAAACGGTATGATACATCGCTTTATCTCAGAAAGAACTGGCCTCGTTTGAAGAACGACTTGCGGGTCAAAATACGAATATCCGTGGGTAACGAGCTAAGATACTGACTAAGACGCTCTCTGTAACACAAAATAAAGCAAGGTACAATGTACAGAAATTCTGGGTTGGCTGTTTACCATAAAGCGCATCCTTGGTAAATTAAAATAAATAAAGAGTAAAAGTCTTCAATCGTTCTTACAAGTTAAGTTAAGAGCTAATAAAGAAGCACCCTCCGAAGCGGGTGCTTTTCCTGTTGCCCCAAATTCACTGAGCAATGTCTTAGATCATGAGAAGGTTTTCATTTAATGTTCTTTCTCTGATCCCATGATCTGGTTTAAATCACCTTTTATTCTCGTACTTTAAATCAAGCTTATACCGGTATGACCTTTACCGCGTAGGCCACCTGCTCCGGGAGGTTGGGTGGCAGCGTAACGGTTAAGCCTTCCGTATTCCTGGTCATTTGCAGGAATTGCCCTGTTCCGGTTAGCTCAACCCTGCTGATGGGCTTCGGATAAAGTGAATGATCTGCTGCCAAGCTTTTAATACTTATTTTTCCATCAGCGGGTGTACCCAATACGATGGCGTATAAGATATCCCCTTTAGTAGTAAAACGGATATCCTGCGAGGTAAAGGGTTTTCCCTTACCCTCGTTAAAACCTTGCGCACTTAATGGGGCGGCATTTTCCATTGCCGGACCTTCACCAAATACCTTCCACGGACGGGTGGCGTAGATACTTTCGCTATTGATCTTCATCCATGCAGCGATATCTTCTACTACCGCTCTTTCTTTTTCATCTATCGTGCCATCCCCCCGTACTGGCACATTCAACAACAGATTACCGTTCTTACTGACCACATCTGCCAGAGTATGGATCACTGTTTTCGCGGTTTTATAACAGTTACGATCGTATACGCGCCGGTCATAATGCCATTCGCCGATACAGGTATCGGTCTGCCAGACAAAGGGCTCTATTTTATTGCTTTGGCCGCGCTCTATATCCCAAACCATGCATTTTTGCTGCTGTGAATCCAGTATTTTTCCGAACAATACTGCTTCCAGCTTGCCGTTGTGCCTTTTCATGTTACTGTTATACATATGTGCCGCTATCTTTAAACCGGCATCGCTCACGGGCCAGAGCGGCAGGGCGGTATCATCAAAGTAGATCAGATCAGGATCATATTTATCGAGCAGGTCAATGGTTCGGTTCAAAAAATTATCACAATAGGCTTTGCTGGGCGCAACTGCACCATTTTGCCATCCCCATTGTCCGTGTATGCTGTTAGGGTTGGCAGTATCCCTACTTAGTGCATGGTTTTGGGCATACAATTCCTGCGGATCAAGCCCGTCCCACCATTTTTCCTTACCATCAGCTTTAGTCAATTTGCCGTCATAAAGTATACCCGCCATCGAACCGTTCTTATCTGCCAGCTGTGCCGATTCATACCAGCGCCAGGCGTGAGATGCATGTACGCTTACACCAAACCGCAAACCGTGGTTTTTAGCAGCCTTTGCCCAGCCGCCTATTAAGTCTTTTTTAGGGCCTACTTTGGTACTGTTCCATTTGGGTTGGTATTTACTGTTATACAGGTCGAGGTTATCGTGGTGATTGGCCAATGCGAAGAAATACTGAGCACCTGCATTTTTATATAGGCCAACCAGTTCTTCGGGATTCCAGTGCTCTGCCTTCCATTCGTTGATGACATCTTTAAATCCAAATTTTGATGGGTGCCCGTATTTTTCACAATGAAATTTATACTGATCGCTGCCCTCCTGGTACATGCCACGGGCATACCAGTCGCCACGTTCCGGCTGGCATTGCGGCCCCCAATGCGCCCACATACCAAATTTGGCATCACGGAACCAGTCCGGAACCTGGTACTGCGTCAGCGAATCCCAAGTCGGCTGAAAAGGACCGGAGGCAATACCTGTGTTTGAATAGGACCGCGTCAAACTATTTCCATACAGCTTGGACAGGTACAAGGAAGATAATCCTGTAGCTAAACCTTTAATTAATGTTCTTCTTTTCATAACAGCGAAACTCTCGGTAGATTTAATTGAAATAACCAGGAAGGAGGGGCAGTAGCAATACTTTCCTTTCCTCCCCGGTGTGATTGTTATAATATTAACGGGAATATTTATAAGCCTGTCGAGTAGACCCGGGGAGTTTCACCCCAAGTCCCTCATAGAACCGTGCTTAACAGTCGCCCGTTACACGGCTCTTATTAACCATTACACCGGAGTCGGTCCTAGACTCCGCGTGTTTTGCTTTCATCCTTTGCTACCTCCTGATTGCTCAGTTTTGCGGCGGATATAGAAAGCTTGTTAATACATCTCCTTCGCTCCATTCCCATTACAGGAACTTCGTCACTACTACGGGATGTTCCGCCCCTGTGCCACCCATCGGTACTTTCCCTCTTGCAGTGTCATCAGCTTGAGGTTTTCCCTTAACATGATGGCGACAGGTTCTCACGTTCCATACAAAAGCCTGTGTTAAGCTCGTGCCATTTATACGCCGGATATCGCAAAGCCAGTAAACAGGTTCCCGCCTTGCTTGTCCCTCGGTGCTATTGTACCTCAGTTTCGATATCGTCTAATCCTTTCGACGCCTCTTCAATGGTTCACTTGCGTTCACCTTCTTAACACTTACCTGACACCTTTAATGATGCCTTTTCCGCTAATGCTCACTACCAAGGCTCTTTACCAAAGCAGCTTAGCGGTAGTTTGGAACCTGCTCCTGTAAGCCGATTCCGAGGGGCCGTCCCTCATCTTTTGTACAGCATTAATTTTCATTGCATGAAAATTATTCGTGACACTCAATAACCCGGATTCTGCTTTAAATTAGGGTTTATCTGCATTTCTGATTGAGGAATTGGCCATAACTCATTTTTTCCGGTAATAAAAGCCCGCTTTTTGTACAGGTAAAAGCCATTGGCATCTACCGGAAATTGCGTGTAAGTTGATGGCGAATTAGTCAGTTTCATACCAGTAAATTGACGGTTGTTTTCTGACCCGATGATTCCCCAGCGTAAGCAATCATAATATCTAAGGCCTTCGAACGCGAATTCTATATGGCGCTCTCTTCTTATGATCGTACGCAAGGCATCTTTATCTGTGGTGGTTACAGCCGGCATTTTTACAGCGGCTCTGCCTCGTACTTTATTAATAGTTTGATCTAATAACGACTGCGTTATTGGGGCTCCTGACTCCAATTGAGATTCCAGATAGCCTAAAAGCACCTCAGCATACCTGATTATAGGGAAGTTATTACCATCGTTACTTACGTTACCAAGAGTAGGATCATCTTCAAGGAACTTATAAATTGCATATCCGCTCCATACACCCGGGTATTCGTCAAGCCTGTCAGGCTTATTGGTGCCCGGATCCGATGAGTAAGTAGTACCCCTGAATTTAGTACGATTGTTGATCATTACCGTAAAATCTAACCTCGGATCACGATTATTGTACGGGTTATTTTTGTCATATAACGGAGATTTGTCAATTGTCGAGCCATCCATACATTCATAATCCTGAACAAGCTCGTTGAAAGGAGAGTATTGGTGCCATCCTCCCCAGGTCTCCGGTGTTAGATATTGAAGTAAGGAATGACTATAAGTATTTTGAATATACTGCATGGACATAATCACTTCATGACTTAGCTCACCGGCATTCAAAAATAATTCACGGTATCTGGGATCTATAATGTAGTAACCAAAATTCATGATGGTTTGGTAACTCTGCGCAGCGTCCGTCCATTTTTTTTCTGCCATTTGCAAACGGCCCAGTATGGCCAGTGCCGAGGCGGCAGTCATGTGTCCCTGCTGGGCGTCCGGAACACTGGGCGGCATTAAGGCAGCCGCGGCTTTCAGTTCGGTCTCACAAAAAGCGTATACTCCCGCCTGATTAGTTTGCGTATTGCTGTTGGACTGTTCAACTGTTTGTACGTGCTGTATCAACGGTACATTGCCGAAATAGAGCGCGAGGTTGAAATAATTGTAAGCCCTAATCGTACGCACTTCACCGATCATTACGTTTTTTGCGGTAGCGTCCATGGTCACACCGTCTATATGATCCAGAAAATTATTACACTTGGTAATTTGATTATACGCCCCGGAATAGTAGGCACCAACAAAACTATAGGATGCATTCAAAGTACCGTCTGTAAAATGGTCCGGGATCGATTCTTTTTCCGAGCCATCACCTGCCATTAGATCGAGGTTTACCATGGAAGTACCTGCCCAGAAATTGTAACCGGTATAGCCGGCTCCAGAGTTATATACCCCTGCAAGGGCAAGCTTTGCATCTGATGCTGATTTCCAGAACGAAGCATCTGATAATGCGGATAGAGGCTGTTTATCTAAAATATTTTTCTGACAGCTTGCTAAGGAGCATGCAATAACTACTGCCATAATTAACCAGGATTTGCTTCCGACGAAGCAGCGTTTAATATTTTTCATTTGTGTTGAATTAATGATTTAATAAAACAGCTTAAAATTTAAGGTTTAAACCAAAGGTGTATAATTTGGTAAGCGGGTAGTAGGAAGGACCATCATTATATGCTTGTTGCACTTCCGGGTCAAATCCCGGGAAGAATTTTTTCCATGTATACAGGTTTTGGCCGCCTACAAATAATCTTAAGCGCGCAATGTGTAGCTTTTGTAAAACGCTATTGGTAAATGAGTAGCCTATTTGCGCATTCTTCAGTCTTACAAAGCTTGCGTCCCTGATAAAGAAAGTAGAAGACTGCACGTTTTCACTTCCCTGGCTTAAATTGGTAATTTGCGGATATTTGGCATTGGGATTTGGATTGCCAGGAGTCCATGCATTATCAACCTGCCATTGCTGTATATTACCACCATTGTAATAAGCAAAAGTATTATAATAGCTTATCTGCCTTGAGAAACCGGCTAATCCCTGAAACAAAGCCGATGCATCGAACCCTTTGTAGGAAGCGTTTAATGTAAGACCGAATGAATATTTGGGGTTTGTATTTGCAATAACTTTGCGGTCGTTTGTGGCATCTACCTTACCATCGCCATTGAGGTCTTTAAAGCGGATTACCCCGGGTTTGCCGGCAATTGGTTGGGTTGGATAACCGGCAACGTCGGCGGCATTGGTAAAGATGCCATCAGCTACATAGCCGTAAATGGTATTAAGCGGTTGGCCAACAAATAAGCCGGCCCCTATATTTTGCTGCAAATCGCCGGCTATTTTAGTTACAATGCTTTTAGCATATGAAAAATTAGGCGCTATGCTAAAATTAACCTGCCCAATATGGTCGCTGTATTTTAGATTGGCTTCAAAACCGGTATTGCGCATAGAGCCCGCATTACTTGTCGGAGGATTTAAGCCCAGCGTAGCGGAAGCCGGTACTACATATAAGATCCCGGTGGTTACCTTATTATAAAGTTCTACTGTTCCGCTAATTTTGCCTTTAAATAAATCAAAATCCAAACCAATATCGCTGGTAGTAGTCGTTTCCCATTTGATATTTATATTAGAAAGGTTTGTTAAAGCGGCCCCCGGGGCACTAACACCACCAAAAGTGTAGTTTTGACCAAGGGATATTAAGTTTTGGTAAGGATAATTTGGTACGGCCTGGTTACCTAAACTTCCTGTTGAAGCACGAAATTTAAGCTGATCTATCCAGGTGAAATTGTCTTTAATAAATGACTCTTCAGATACCCTCCAACCGACTGAAACCGATGGAAAAAACGCGAACCGGTTAGATGACGGGAACCGCGATGATCCGTCATTTCTGAAACTGGCTTCCACAAGGTACTTGCCGGCAAAATCATAATTAAACCTCCCAAAATAGGACTGCAAGGCATTTTGAGACCCCGAACCGCCATTTTGCTGATTGGTGGAAGCACCCACATCCAGTTGGTACAGTAAATTATTCGGGAAGTTATCCCGTGATGCGGAGAAGCCCTGGTTAGCTTCATTTTCCTGTTGATAGCCGGCAAGAATAGAAAAATTGTGCTTTTTATAGGACCGGGCATATTTCAATATCGAGTTCAGGGTAACAATAGATCCGTCAGCGTTACTCTGGTTAAGGTTATTAGGCCCGATATAGGTGTTTGCATCAAACTGAACTGTTGGATAGAAAGATTGAGATTGATTGTTATAGTAACGATAACCTGCCTGGCCACTCAGGGATAATCCCTGAACGATTGTCCAGGATAAACTAACGCTTCCTAAAAAGTTTTTGCTCGAAAATTTGGAGAAAGACGGGCTTGCCAGCCAGCCTTCGGGGCTAAAAGCGTCCTGGTGACCGAACGTACCATCGGATTTTAAACCTGCGTAGGTATTTGGTTCACGTGCAGCATAACCGATAATACCGTTTATGCCGCCGCCCGCGCCAATTGGCTGTGTATTGTTTTTTGAGAAACCCGACATATTAACTTTTAAAAGCAGGTTATCTTTTAGTTTACTATCAATATTCAGCAAAAAATTGTAAGTTTTTGCATTAGTTTCTGCCGTGATACCGTTCTGGTTACGGTAGGTCGTGGAGAATAAATAGGTGCTTTTAGCATCGCCGCCTGAAAAACTCAAATTGTGATCAGTTTGAAATCCGTTGCCGGAATTCAAAAGATTCTTCAGGTGATACACATTTGGAAAATTGTCGGGGTCTGCTCCGCTCTGGTATTTTGCAACCGTAGCATCCGACTGGCCGGTTAATTTCGCGTAAGTTGCCGAACTAACAAATGTCGGCAGGTCGGTAGCGTTTTGCCATCCAAAATAATTATTATAGTTAACAGCCATTTTTCCACTCTGGCCGCGTTTGGTCTCTACCAAAACAACGCCGTTTGCAGCACGGCTGCCATAAATAGCTGCGGCAGAGGCATCTTTCAAAATGGAAACACTTTTGATGTTATCAGGGTCAATATCATCTAATGAGCTGACCGCTAAACCATCCTGCAGGATCAGTGGCGCACTTCCGGCACCAAATGTACCGATACCTCGAATCGTGATACCGGCAGCGTCGCCACCCGGACGGCCGCCGCTTTGTTGTATCTGAACACCGGTAACCAGGCCGCTTAGCACCTGCGATCCTGATGTAAATGGCCTGTTTTCGATATCTGCGGAACTTGCGGTTGCTACAGAACCGGTGACGTTTACTTTCTTTTGTGTACCATAGCCAACAACGACCACATCGTTTAAAGATTGATTCATCTCTTCAAGCACGACGTCAATATTCTTTTGATCGCTTATAGGAACTTCTTTAGCAGCATAGCCAATTGAGGTAAATACCAGTACGCCGCTGTTTTCCGGAACTTTAATAGAATAGGCACCGTTGGAATTAGTTACAGCACCGGTAGACGTTCCTTTCAGTTTGACAGTAACTCCCGGTACCGGCTGTCCTTTTTTATCCGTAACCCTGCCCCTTATGACAGTTTCATTTTTATCCGTTGCCGGTGCGGGTTGTCTTTCTTTAATGATGATCGTTTTCTTGTCGAGAAATACATAAGTTACAGGCTGATCCTTAAAACAAGCATCTAAAACCTCTTTTAAAGGCAAGTTCTTAACAGAAAGCGTAACGGGCTTAGTTTCATTCAGCATGTCGCTGTCATACAAGAAATTATACCCGCTCTGCTTGCGCAGGTCCTTAAAAACGTTTTGTAATGAGGTGTTTTTTACGTTTAAACTGATTTGTTGTGCGTACGATGATGCGCTTACATGCAGACAGGTGGCTATCAATACGATGATGGTAAGTTTCATGACACACAGGAATTTATTTACCGCACAGGAATTCCACCTGTATGGAAATTCAATAGAATCTTTATACATTTGAATAGGGTTTATTAAAATTGGTTAGTCGATCAATTCATGATATATCCTTTAAAATGCCCGCACAGGCATCTTGGCCGGGAGCGCTACAACGCTTCCGGTTTTGTTTAAAGGGATATAATGATTATAAATGGGGGATAGAGTACAGCTATGGCATAACGGTGATCCTCCTTCCTTCAACTTTAAAGTGAACAGATCCTGTTAATTCAAGGGCTTTCAATACGGTCCCTACATCTTCATAACGGGATACGGAGCCGCCAAAATTTCTCCTCGCCATTTTTTCGCTAAAAGCAACATCTACGTCATACCATCTGGATATTTGCCGCATGATGGTTTGAATACTTTCATTGTTAAAAGCAAAGAATCCGTTTTTCCAGGCTGTTTCGTCATCGACATTTACATCCTTCACCTCAAATAACGAGGTTTGGTTATTCAAAACGCCTTGTTCACCTGGTTTTAAAAGCGCCTCCTGCCCATTCTTGAATAATCTCACCTTTCCTTCCAGCAGGGTTGTTTTGACCACTTTTTCGTTGCTGTAAGCCATTACATTAAAATGTGTCCCCAGCACCTGCACTTCCAGGCCATCTACAACTACCTTAAAAGGTTTAGCTGCATTTTTTGCAACTTCAAAATAGGCTTCTCCTGATAACTCAACTTTTCGATCCTTTCCGGAAAAGCTGGATGGATATTTCAGCGCTGTCGCGGCATTCAACCATACCTTTGTTCCGTCGGATAGCACGATTTGATATTGCCCCCCGCGGGGAGTTGTTACCATATTTTGAGCCGGTTCATCAATGTCGGAAGTCTTATTGCCGGCAGTTCTATTGTCTTTGTACACAAGCAATCCTTCTTTGGTTTTACTGACCTGAACACCTGCCTGCGTGGTGATTTCTCCATTTTTTATGTCGTTAAGCACTACAACAGCTCCACCGGCCATCGTTAGGTAGGCTTTATTGCCGCCCGGGCGTATTACTGACTGGTTCTGCCTGGCAATTAAAGACGAATTATTTTTTGAATGGTAGGACAATTTCCAGATCAGCAATGCGGAAGAAACACAGATAAAGAGAACAGCGGCGATTTTTAACCAGGAAAAGACCGGAGCCCTTCCAAGCTTTGTTTTTGATTGACTCCGTTTAAACTTGCTGTGAATATCAGCATATATAGCTTTCTCATTACCAAGATCCGGATCCCAATGGCCATCCGGAAGTATCATATTATCCCGGTAGTTATCCAGCAATGCTTTTTCTGCTGCTGAACACGCTCCGGATAAATACTTTTCGTATAAAGACAGGTATTCCTCTTTGGTCATCGTGAAATAATAATTGTTGGGTGGCTTACACTTATTAAGTGTAGATTTAACAACCAATTTCACATACTTTTATTTTTATTTTTTTTAGGGTTAATGCTTCGGTTATAATCGACGGCATTACGCTATAGGCTACACCATCCGGTACCTTTAACGTAACTGAAAATATATGCAATAGCTTTTAACCCGCTATGCTCTTTTAATGTATTTGTCCGGCTTAAAAAATTAAAGGAGAGATAGGAAATATAAAGTTTTTAGTAATTTTATCCAACCAATTATATGTCTAAAAAGCATCTTGAGGATTTTGAACTATGGGAGCTCATTCGTACAGGTAGCGAACCGGCTTTTGATGTGCTGTTTAAACGCTATTGGATAAGTCTGTACAAATTGGCTTATAGCTATCTGAAGGATTCGGAAGTTAGCAAGGAAATTGTCCACGATGTTTTTATAAGCATTTGGAATAGAAAAAATGACCTCGAGATCCATTCATTTCGCAATTTCTTGCTTACGGCAATCAGATATGAAATTTATAATCGCATGCGCTCCGCAAAGCTGCAGGTCGTGTACACACCGGATTATGCCGATGCGGATTGTTTGTCTGATCAGAATTCCGGAGATGAGCGTATACAGCAACAAGAATTGGAGCAAGATTTAAATCAATATCTAGAACAATTACCCAAGCGGTGTAACCTCATTTTTCAGATGAGCAGGAATAAACATTTAACCAATGACGAAATCGCAACTATCTTGGGTGTATCTAAACGAACAGTAGATAATCAGCTTTCTTTGGCGGTAAAACATTTAAAAACTTGTTATAAAAGTCGTTCAAAGACTGCTTTTACGACTTTATTTGTGTTACTATTATCAGCAATTTTTGAAGGACTTAATTTGTTTTTACATCTTAAAAATTAATTGGTCTTTAGTTGTGTCATAAGCATAGCGGATGACAATTGCTGCGTTTTGTGCTCTCGTCAGATCAGCCAATTTGGAAATTTCACAAATGGTGTGCAAACAATTTGCCCCATCGCAGGATTCATCTTCTTGGGTTTCCAGTTCTAAGCGGCATTCGTTTAAACCGACGCGTTTTAATACCTCGATTTTGCGAAGCGCAGCTAATAAACCGACTTTAGCTTGATCAAAATAACAGAATAGAATAATAACCAACGGCGACTGAATATCTTCCTCAGTCTTTAGAAACGTCCGGATAATTGTATCATTCCCTGACTGATTTTATGCAACTAAACGCATTAAAAGCTGAATATCCTCCAAAAAGTGATTGTATAGTTGTATCGGTAAGTGTACAAAAGCACAGTCAAAGTGCTTCAAAAAGCCCCAAAATCAATGATTTGGGGCTTTTTTTGTTATAAACCCACTCAAAATCCGCAAATAAACATAAAATGGGATCAAGCAGAAAAATTGTGGGGGAGAAAAAAAAGTGTTTGCTTTGTGGATATAATAATCAACACGCGTCCACTTGTCATCAGCCCACGAAACCCTTGTCCATTTAATCTTACCAAAAGGCCTTTTAGACTATTTTGAACTTACCGATGTCCGTTCATCAGAGAATGGAGCGTTGAACATATCTGGAGGAGAAGAACCTTGCTCCATCAGGTTATGATAAGTCACAGTTAGAGTCAAAAGGCTTTTTACCAGAGACAGCTATTCAGGATTTTCCTATCCGCGGCCATAAAGTAGCCTTATGTATAAAAAGGCGCAGATGGGAAGTTAAAGCGAGTGGTGAGCTTATCACAAGAGACTGGGATTTAGTAAGAAAAGGGGCGCGAATGACAACGGAATTCGGCACTTTTTTAAAAGGAATATTTGGATAATAATCCCATCAGCAGCCATTTATTAGGCCGGCTATACCAGGTAGATGGCAAGCAGCTCGGTCAGCAATACAAAGATCACCTAAGTGATTTTCATAGCTGGAGCCAAAAGGATCATGCGGAAGACCTGATGCTGTTTGCAGATAACACAGGCCCTTATCTGAGTATAGATGAAACCGCGTTAAGCAATGGGGAACTCTATACCATTGTTACCAACAAACAAGCCAAAGGGAATAAAAAAGCCATAGTGGCGATGATCAAAGGCACACAGTCTGAACAAATCATCGCTGTACTGGAGAAAATACCCTTAAGGTCAAGGAATAAAGTAAAGGAGGTAACGATGGACATGGCGGCAAACATGATCAAAGCTATACGCAGATGTTTTAGCAATGCTGTGCGGGTCGTGGACCGATTCCATGTACAAAAGCTGGCTTATGACGCTGTTCAGGAAGCAAGAATAAAATATCGCTGGGAAGCTCTTGATGCGGAAAGTAAGCTGATTGAACAGGCCCGGAAAAACAAACAATCCTATCAGCCCGAAGTGCTCAGTAATGGCGATACTTTAAAACAATTACTCGCCGGAAGCAGATACTTGCTGTTCAAGCATCGATCTAAATGGACGCTATCACAAAAGGAAAGGGCTGATCTGCTTTTTTCAAGATATCCGGAACTGCTCAAAGCTTATAATCTTGCTATCAGCTTAGGTAATATATTCACTAATTGTAAAACCAAAGTGATCGCCTTTAAAAAACTGGCTATATGGTATAATGAGGTGGAAGACTCTGGTATTAATGCTTTTAAAACCGTTGCAAGGTCCGTTCAGCAACATTATGAATCTATCTTGAACTTCTTCGATAACAGAAGTACAAACGCATCTGCAGAATCTTTCAATGCTAAAGTTAAAGCTTTCAGAGCTACTCTCAGAGGTCTAAGAGATACTTCATTCTTTCTATTCAGACTTGCTAAAATCTATGCTTAAACTTTCATCCCCCCAACTTTTCGGTCTGAGCCCATAAAATTCTATTGAGTAATTCATTGAGTCACCTACAACAAAAAAAAGACTCAATGAAAACCTTACAATAGACTGAAAATCAAACATGTACACCGCGTGAACATCTTGATTGACAGGGGCCGGCTTCCGACATTTGTTTAACCTTTTTATTAAGTATTTATGTTAGAAAAAAGCTTCGGGTTACTATTCTTCATGAGAAAACCCAAAAACTACCAGACTGGACCGCTGCCCATTTATTTAAAAATCACCGTCGATGGTGATTCAAAAGAACTTTCCACCAAACGAAAATGTGATCCATCATTCTGGAGCAGCGAATCTGGGCGTACTATGGGGAAAAAAGAGTTTGTCAAAGAATTAAACAACTATCTCGATGCGCTGGAACAAATGGTATTCCAGGCAAAAAAGAAATTAATCGAGTCCGAAAAAGAAATTACAGCAGAATCGATTAAGGCCGTTATGACGGGGACTGATGAAAAAAAAGTGATGTTGCTGACGGTTTTCAGGAAACATAACGAACAAATGAAGGCCCTCGAAGGTTCTGAATTTTCGCCCAATACCATTGCCAGATACGAAACTACGTTGACGCACACCACGGCGTTTATTTCCTGGAAATATGGCTTAACGGACATCGATGTTAAAAAACTGGATTATGAGTTTATCTCAGAGTTCTGTTTTTGGTTTAAAAGTGTTCAGAAGTGCAATCACAATTCAACCATGAAATATTTGTCGAATGTAAAAAAGATTGTTTTGGTCTGTGTCAAGAGCCGATTCCTTACGACCGACCCCTTCACTGATTTCAAGTTCAGCAGAAAAACGGTCGAAAGAGTCGCGTTGACAGAGTGGGAACTACAGAAGCTTTCGGAAAAAGAGTTAGGGTACGACCGATTAACAGCGGTCCGAGACATTTTCCTTTTTAGTTGCTACACAGGCCTCTCCTACGCCGATGTTGAAAAATTAAAAAACAGCGAAATTGGCCGGCAGCATCAACCTGCCTGATCCGTTTACCTACTCTCCGTTGTACCCTTCAAGCCCCGTGCTCGCACCAGGGGCGCTGGGCGACAGCATCGAAAAACTAAAAGGCGATCCAAATGTCAATACAACAGGTGGAAATATTCCTTTAAGCCATGGACCTTGTAATTAATTTAAGATGAAAAAATCAAGCATTTATATTTTGTTAATATCAATCGTTATCATAACGAATCTTCCCGTTTTCAATTTTTTCACGCAGGAAAATTATAGTTACGCCAATACAGATGGAAGCTTCGTTTATAGTGAAGAATCAGTAAAAGGTAATTCTTTCCAAAGTTGTTTAATTAATTATGGACATTTTCTATGTAAACACCCCGAAAAAGACCAGGGCGACAACCGGCTTTACCGCAGCTTTACCATCAAGCCCTGGCGCTTCCGGGAGTGGTTCCAAATGTTGTTCAATGAACGCTATCGCCTGCCTTATAAAGAAAAAACTAACAAATAGTATAAAAAGTAGCTGTTTCACCAAGTGTTAAGCAAATGGTAATAGACCATATCCTACCTCTCCGTCAGGTACTATTTAATGAGGATAGAGAAGACGACGCAATTCTTGAGACCAGTATCGCATATCCCAATACGCCGGGCGGCTGACCGGAGTGCCGGTGCTGGTTGGTGATGCCGCTTAATGCCCTTCGCCGGCCATGGTTATGCCGGGCGTTGTCTATACCGCGTGCGGCTGCACCTGGCTGAAGCCTTACTGAAACAAGCGCCGCCTATCAGGTCGACTTCACACACTATAAATACCGGCCCCATATTTAAAAAGTACGGGCGATGGAAAAGTAATGTCAAACTTCAAGCTAAGTTCCCGCGAGATATCGAAAACGCAGCAGGGAAGCGAAATTGTTCTGACTTATTTACTAAGTATCATTCTTTCCGGTCAAGAAGCCGCCTGTGATAATTGACCTGCCCCAAGTGATAGCTGAGGTGCGTAGCGAGGTGAACAAGAAAATACCCGGTAGTTTGTTTACCACCGTTTATTTCCTGCGGGTATTCGCTTTGCATTTGAGCTTCAGTGACAAGCGGTAGTGTTGCCTCGATAACGGCAATCGTTTGCTCAATCTTACGAACAAGTTCGTTTCTGGGTATATATTTCAATGAAAACTCTTCCGGTCGGTTACGGACATAGCCGGAGTCGCCGAGAATTGCGCCGATATAGGTATTGAGGTTGCCAACCAGATGCAGGCATAGGTTGCCCGCTGAATTCAGAATGCTGCCGTCTATATGCCAGATGTTGGCTTCATCCCGGTAAAGTTCCAATTCTTCGTTCAGTTTATTCAGGTCGCGGCATAAGAGCGATTGCAAAATATCGGTAAGCATATTTATTTTTTTTACAAGGTAGCGATAGCAAGCGGTATCAACAAGCGGGATTGCAGGTTATCGGGTTCTCTGGCGTATGAATGTGGTGATCGAGGGATGCGCTGCATTATCTGTCATTCTATTGCTCCATATAGTGATTATCTCAAGAGGTAGCGTCGGTTATCAACAATTACTCAATCCATAAAAAAAGTTGTCAATAAGATTGACAACTTGCCTAAAATAGCACTCAAACCCGTCGGCCACACGACCCGGTTTTTCGATGATCTAAAGCGGTTTGCCGCTTTATTGGATCAATAACATAGATTTGAAATATCTAACCCGCCTTAATCGAACCGCAGCCATATGTGCATATCCGTTAATTATTGAACGGACGGGAGTAATTTTATAAGATTCTTCCTCTCCTGCTCACCAACCTGCTTAAGCAACTGAATTTCCTCTGGTATAAGTTTATAACAACGCTCAAAATTCTCAATATAGTTTGCGAAATTCATTGGATCATAACTCAGTAAGCGATTAGTTTCCTCCGCAATACCAAGATTTTTCGGAATATAAATACCATCATTACCGTTATCACTATTTTTTAATACCGCAGTAATCATCGACAAGCGTTTGAACTTCTCTACAAGCCCTGCAGTTGTCAAGATTCCTGGTGCTTCGTTATAGGTTATGCGTAATTGCCTGGCAACTTTGCAGCTTTGTTCAGGAAGCAAAATATTTAAACATAGATTGCCGCCATCATAATTCCAGCTGCCATCCTGGTTATCCGGATTAAATTGCAGAGGTTTGCCGTTTACCGATACCTTTAACGGCGGCTGGGTACCAAATAGCTTTATTTTAATTTTTTTCCGTTCGGCCATGCCCTGATAACTGCCAACAGCAGGTGCTATGTTCACAATCTGCTCGTTGCCGTCGATCCGCGATACCATGTTAGTTTCGGCAAATTGATTTTTATAATTTTTATTGTTTCCGTTATCCTCGTAAACCTGAAAATTGCCGCTACCTCCCGGAAATATGCCCAGGATTAGGTTATTCGGATTATTGTCCAGATTCTGAATTTGATCATTATACATGGGTATCACCGAGCCGGCTTTTACATATACCGGGTATTCGTTGATTGAAAATAAACGTTCAAGTACCTGGCCTCCTTTTAGCAGAGTCCCTGTAGACCACTCATACCAATCATTTCCTTTCGGCAACCAAACTTTAACAGTGGCGAAACCATCCTTAGATGGTGCCGTAACCGGCCTGATCAGCATATTATCGCCAAACATGTACTCTTCTTTATAGCTATAAGCTTCCGGCTGTTTCGCATAATCATAATACATTGGCCGGCAAAGCCCGATGCCGGTTTCAAACGTTTTCCTGGACATGGTGTAAATGTAGGGCACAAGCGCGTAACGCAACCTGATGGCATCATGTTGTGCTGTGGCATACTCCGGCGCAAAATTCCATATCTCTTTTTTAATAGCTGCGTTTTTAGTAGAATGCGTTCGCATGATGGGGCTAAAGCCGCCATATTGCAGCCAACGGGTATAAAGTTCAGGCTCTACCCCTTTTTCATTTCCTTTGAGGATGTGCCCGCCAATATCGTGGCTCCAGTAGGAATATAAAACGTTTGACGCCGTGCTTGTGAAATAAGGCTCATAGGCCAATGACTCCCAGGACATGAAAGTGTCTCCCGAAAAACCGATCTGGTAACGGTGGTTACCTAAACCGCCCCAACGGTGGTACAGCAAAGGCCTTGTCTGGCTATGCATCGCCTTATCGGTAAAAAATGTATAATTAAGCCACCACGTATTACTTAACTGGGGGATTTTATTGTCGTTTGGCCATTGTTGCCAGTCCAGCCACCAAAAATCGACGCCGGCTTTCTCAATCGGTCTTAATACAATGTCGAATAAGCCGTGCATAAATGTTTTGTTGGATACCTCAAACGGGATAACTTTCTTTTGGGCGGAATCGGCCTTTATATAGGCTGCAAAATCATTGTAACGTTCTTCTGTTGGTTGGATGCCATCTGCGGGATGGAGATTCAACGTGGTTTTCAAATGATTGTCCTTTGTCCATTTCAGAAAATTGGCCGGATCAGGAAAAAGGTTCTTGTTCCAGGTGTAACCCGTCCAGCCTTTGGTATGCCAATCCATATCTATTACCAAAACATCTGTAGGTACATCAAAGCGTTTGAGGTTTTGGACCAGTTCCCGAAGCTCGTTATCCGAGTAACTCCAATACCTGGACCACCAATAACCAAACACATAGCGCGGCAACATAGGCACGTGGCCTGCAATTTTGCTAAAATCCAAAAGGGCTGATTTATAGTCATCGCCATAAGCCATAAAATACCAGTCCAGTTTCGGAGTGCCGGGCGCGGTTACCCAGGGCCAGTCAGCATTATCCAGCCTCAGAGATTGCGAATCATCCAGAAAAAACCAGCCGTCCCGCGAAAGGATGCCATCTTCCAGTTGAAGTTTTTGATTACTGTACAGGTTCATTTCACCGTCCTGCCCATCTAAGGTGCGGGAAGTTCCTTTTAAATTGAATTTTTGTTTTTGCCCCGGCTTCCACGATACCGTATCGGCATTCAAAAAACGGATCTTTAGATTGGTGCTGTCAAATACTCCTGAATTGATTTTGTAGGCAAGCTCAATCTTCCTGGTTTTTAGGTAAAACCATTCATTTTCCGTCCGCGTGCTGAATGCCGGAACGGGCAGTTTACGGTTAACCACAATCAGCGAGGCCCTGTTGTCATAACTTGCGGACTGCCCCCATTGTAATCTTATCAGTTGATCTGTAAGCACGGTAAACCGCGCGTTCCCGGATTGCACAACAGCTTTGGGGTCGGGCGTTAATTGATTACCATTTTGACCATATGAGTTACCTGCAAAAAAAATCAGGTTGCAGACTAACAGCTTAAAAAATGTTATTGTTTTATGTTTGTAGGTGACGAGCATATAAGTGACTTTAAAACTGCGATCAGGAATAATCATAAGAGCTGAACGGGCGTATCCGGCCAGATTATGTATTTATATAACTGACGAGCAGTTATGAACGGGCATACAATAGCTTTCCGGTTTAAAGAATCCGGTTTTGTTTAATATTAAAAAAACAAGGGTGAGCTAAAATTAATAGCAGGTATCCTGTCGTTTACCTTTCGTTTAGCAACGGCCAGGCTAAAGCGATTGTCTTATTCAAAACAACCGCTTTAGTTAGCCGTCCCGGCTTTATCTTTTACACTGCTGTTATTTTAAAACCGAAGGTAAAAGCGGGTCAGCCGGTATAAGAGTTTAGGTTACCAACCATAATTTTGTACCAGTGCCGGGTCGATATTGATCTCGGTCTGAGGTATTGGCATCAGGTAATGCCTGTCGGCAAAAACACGGGTTTGGTCTACCACCGTTTTATAAAACACTGCAACACCCGCGGCTTCACTATTAGGATCTAAACCGGTAGCGTTCAACTCTCCAGGTGTAGGCCTCGCGTTCATGCCGTGCATATTGCCGTTGTCCACCGTTTTAGCTATCAACCAGCGACGAACATCCCAAAAACGCTGATTTTCAAAGGCAAACTCCACACGTCTTTCATTTTGGATCCTTTTCCGCATACCTTCTTTGGTATTATCAGCCGCGATGATGGGTAAACCCGGCATAGATACCCGGCTGCGTACGGCGTTTACAGCGTTATACACATCGCTGTTTGGCGCAGCTAAATATTCATTCATAGCCTCAGCATAGATCAAATAGATCTCGGCCAGACGGATAACCGGAAAGTTACGGTTGGCGTCGCCACCACCTTTTAGATTAACATTAGGATCGGCCCATTTACGCCAGTTGTAACCTGTTTCGCAGTTGGTGCCAGGTTTCGGCCATCCGTCGCAACCACCGCCGTTATTGCCAAACCAGGCAAATTTCAAAGGCCTCGCATTATTCGTATAATTCCAAACGTCGTACTGAAAAAATATAGTAGCGTAAAAACGGGGATCCCTGTTTTTATACATGTTTGATATATTGGACACAGGCGTATTCCTTACACCGTCCCATAACTCGCCATTCCAAAAGCCCGTAGCCTGATAACCCGATTGAGGGTCCGTTATTGGCCTGCCGTTATTCATTTCGTACGAATCAACCAACTCCTGGAACACGCTCATTTTTCCGTTGCCGTTAACGGCATTGGCATCCCGGCCGTTAGGCAAATAATTACCTTCGAAATTCCTGTTGTTCCCCATAATATACGGCAATATGATCTCATCATAATTCCTGGTAAAAAACAACTGCGCATAGTTATCAACAGGGTTTGACGGGTTGGGATTGGATAGTGAATAAACATTCAGGTTTAGCACCGCTTTGGCTGCGTTGGCCGCCAGCAGCCATTTATTGTTATCATAGGACTGAGGGAACAACTGTGTTCCATCGGCATTTTTAATACCGGCATACATCGTGTTCCCGTTAAATAAAGGGCTGGCTGCATAAAGTAAAGTACGGGCCTTTAATGCTAACGCCGCACCCTTGGTTATCCGCCCATAATCTGCCGAACCACTGGCATAATTTACCGGTAGAATTTCAGCAATGGCGTCGCATTCCGAGGTGATAAATTTAACCACATCATCAACGGTGTTCCTTGTTGTGGTGGTGGCCGCCGGATCTGTTGTGGCTAAAACTGTATTGATTAAAGGGACGGCGCCGTATCTTCGGAATAATTCAAAATATTGATTAGCACGCAGAAACCTCGCTTCCGCCTTGTACAGCGGAATGCGCGGCGTGTAGTAATCACTCCTCGAAGCAGGAACGGGCGTTTTATCAATATTTGCCAGGAAAATATTTGCAGAACGGATATACTGGTAAGCCCTGCCCCAGATATCAAGCGAGTTATTGGTAGCGTTCCATGCACCTGAATTAAACGGTAATTCGGGCACATTTTCCCAATGGTTTTTACATTCATCAGTACAGGCTCCTAAAACCGTTCCCCCTCCGTAAATGAACTGTATATCGTTATTGTTGAGCGATGCGTATAAATGGTTCCATGCACCTTCGGCGTTTTGGATATTATTAAAAACCGCATCCTGCGTAACCAGCTCTGTTGGTACCACGTTAAGATATTTTTTGCAGGAAACCACAGAAATGCAGGCAATTAAAAACAGGTATATGAATTTGTTGCTTTTCATGTTGAATATTTTAAAATGTAAATCTTAAACCCGCGTTGATCACTTTTTGCTGCGGATAAGTTCCGGTACCGTTGTTACCAATTTCCGGATCGAAATTGAAATCTTTTAGCTTGCTCCAGGTTAACAGGTTAATGCCGTTAACAAAGACGCGGGCATTCTCTATCCCTATCCTTTTCATCCATGTTGTGGGTAAGGTATAACCCAGTTCAACAGTTTTTAAGCGCAGGTAATTTGATGAATAGATCCAAAAGGTGGAAGCTTGCTGATTGTTCACGTTATCGGCCGATGAAATACGCGGGAACATATAATTGGCATCGGGATTTGAGGCCACCCAGTGGTTATCAACCACCTGTACCAGCGAACTGGCAAAGCGCGAAAAGGCATAAACCCCAGATCCCGACAATAAAGTGGAGCCCCCCAAACCGCCTTGAAAAAGGACGCTCAAATCAAAATTGGCATAATGATAGCCCAGCGCCACGCCAAATTGTGATTTGGGGTTGGCCACTTTTCCCGGGAGATAACCGGCATCAAGACTGTTAATCACCTTATCCCCGTTCAGGTCTTTATACTTAATATCACCCGGTTTGGTAACACCAAGGCTTGCCTGTGATGGGCTATTGTCAATATCCTGCTGACTTTTAAACAAGCCGAGGGCCGTGTAACCGTAGATCTGGTTAATGCTTGTGCCCTTTAAAGCCTGCCACTCACGGCCCGGGTAATCGGGCTGGGCATAAAACAAAATCTTATTGGTTGCGTAAGCGTAATTAACAGTAATGCTATATCCCTGTTTTTTGCCAAACTCGTGCCTGTGGCTCAATGAAATCTCATACCCCCTGTTATCTGTTATGCCCGCGTTAACCGCCGGTATTTGCGGCAAGCCTATAAACGAGGGGATCAGTTGCGAGGTGGCCAGGATATTATTGCGGCGCTCCTTAAAAACATCGGCTGAAAGCGAGAACATCCCTTTCCATAAACTCAGGTCGAGTCCCAGGTTTGTTTTTTTTGAGCGTTCCCAGGTTAATAAGGTATTGCCGGCCTGACCTTCCAGGTAACCGGTATAACTGTTCCCGTTGCTGTTAAACCCGAACCTGTACGAGTCGCCCGTTACCCACGAACTCAGGTAGAGGAACCTGCTCGAGCCTATTTTATCGTTACCAACAATACCGTATGATCCCCGCAATTTAATTTGATCGATAAAGCTGAGCGAAGGGTTATCTTTAATAAAATGTTCGTTTGATACTATCCAGCCTGCCGAAACAGCGGGGAAGAAACCAAACCGGTGCCCTTCGGCAAAGTTCTCTGAGCCGTTATAGCCAAAATTAAACTCGGCGAGATAACGGTCGTCATAAGCATATGCCGCGCGGCCTAAAACACCCTGGTATTTATAGGGCAGCCCCGCCCTCGCGTTTCCTACACCACCACCCACAGCATCAAAAAAACTCGACTGGTTGTAAATAGCCATCGCTTTTACCGAATGCTTGCCAAAATCGCGGTCGTAGTTCAAATAAGCCTCCAATACAGTGCGTCGTGATCCGTTGGCGTTCACCAGGTAATCAAGCGTACCGGTACCATTATTTACAATCACATAATGGCCATTGGCTGCCAGGTCGGTCTCCGTATCGGCAACGCCCTGGTTCAGTAAATATTGGTAAGTGATGTTGGATAGCGGCCTGTTTACATTCCGGAAGTTATCGTTATCAAACGATAACCTTACACGTGTGCTCAAACCTTTGGTTAACCAGCCCAGATCCCACTTAAAGCCGGCTGTAGATTGAAGGGCGGTTTCAAAGTTCCGTTGGTAACCTGACTGTGTCAGATCAACATACGGTGATTGATTAGTATTGGGCGCGGCACCCGGCGAACCATCCGGATTGGTTATTGGATAATACCATGCGGGTGTTTGTTTGATATCATTAAATATCTGTGAGGCATTTGCTCCGGGATAATTTCTGTCATAAACAATAGCACCAAGGTTCAGTTCCATCGACAGGTTTTTGGTAAGATTCAGGTCGATGTTAGAGCGGAAATTATATTTATGGGTTATGGCCTGGATATCGTACTGGCTTACCGCATCTTCATAATTATAAAGGCCGTTTTGCTGCAGATAGGATAACGAGATAAAATATCTTGTTTTTTCGGTGCCGCCCGTGACGTTCAAATTACCTTGCGACAGGTAGGAAAACGGCTTCAGCATCGTTTTTGTCCAGTTCACATTAGGATATAAATATTGATAGGCCGGATAGCTGCGGTCTCGGTATTTATTCAGCAAAACATCGGTATAAGCGCTGGTATCTGCAAAAAGACCATCATTTATCAAACCTTCTTTATAGAGTTTGCGGCCGGTATATGAATCAACATACTGCGGTAAAGAGGTTGGAGACTGCCAGCCATTTTGAGCGGTCGCCGATATGCGGGATGTTCCTATTTTTCCGCGTTTAGTAGTAACGAGCACCACCCCGTTGGCACCTTGTATACCATAAATAGCGGTTGAAGCCGCATCTTTAAGGATGCTTACATTTTCTACCTCATTGGCATCTATGCCACTAAAGTCCCTTTGGATACCATCAACCAAAACCAGTGGAGCAGAATTGTTAGTCGTACCGAAGCCCCTGATGTTCAGAGACGAACCATCGGCACCCGGCTCACCGCTGTTTTGAACGGTCAACAAGCCAGGTAAACGACCGGCAAGCGCGTTGCTTAAATTGGCGACCGGGCTTTGTTGCAGCTCCTTAGTACCGACAGATACGATCGAACCGGTAACGCGTTCCTTACGCTGGGTTCCGTAACCTACTACAACAATTTCCTGAAGGCCTGTACCCGGAACAAGGGCGATAATGCCAAGGTCCTTCGCAGCCTGAACTTCTTTGGTAGTATAGCCTATGAAAGAGATGACGAGTGTACTATTGTCTGGTATATTCTTAAACACAAACTCGCCCTTTTCATTGGTGGTCATCCCCTGCCCAGTTCCTTTAATTTTTACCGAAGCACCGGGTAAAGGTCTGCCGGCCTCATCTACCACGGTTCCTTTAACCTCAATATTAGCTATGACCGCTTTATTTTTATTGAGATCAGGTTCAATGCTTTCACCATTGCCCTTAATGACAATGGTTTTTTCGGCAAAACTGTAGGAAAGCGGCTGACCCTTTAATAAAATATCAAGTACCTCTTTAATGTCGGCATCTTTAACATTGATGGATACTGATGGAGAATTTTGCAGCAGCTTATTTTTATAAAAGAAAGTGTAGCCGCTTTGCTTATTGATATCTTTTAATACTTTTTCGAGCGATACCCCGTTTTCGGACAGGGTGATCTTTTGGGCGAACACATCCGCTTTAACCTGTAAAGCAAAAGCGATAGTTAACAAAATAATTAGCTTCATCACTAAAAATGTTCTTCGACTTAAAAACAGAAATTCGCAGTTTTTCAAACTACGTAGATTAATTTTCATAGTTTCGTTAGGTTTTTGGTTTGATTAAAATTGAACTGTGCTGGTTTTCTATTAATCTCTGATCCAGAAACTACCGCGCAAGCGGAACCTGCCGGCAGTGTTGGAAGCACTTCCGGCATTTTTTATGGATGAGAATTTTTAAAGGGAGCTTTTAAGTATCTGTTTTCTTCATCTTAAATTGGGTTTTGAGGTTAATAATCGGTATTGGCTTTTATAGGATGATGCAGGGGGCTATGGAGAGACGATAAGCTTTCGCCCGTTTTGTTTTACCTTGATATCATCAAGTTTCAGGATTTTCAGCACCTCGGAAAAAGCCGCGTTCCGGGGGATCTCACCGTTGTAGGTATCATTACCCAGCTGGCCCTGATATTCCACCTCAACATTATACCACCTGGAAATTTTGCGCATTACATCACGAATGTCTGCATTTTTAAACAAGATCACCCCCTCTTTCCAGGCCACAAACGCTTCTGCATCAACAGTTATTTTTGATAACCGGTTGTTTTTGAAAACTGCTTGTTCATTGGGTTTTATAATGACTTCAGGAACACCCGGAGTTTGATTTTTCCCGTAAACTTTAACGCTCCCTTGCAGCAGTGTGGTTTTAACTGCATTTTCGTCCTGGTAGGCGTTGATATTAAAATGAGTACCCAACACCTGTACCAACTGGCCGGCAGCGGTCACCTTAAAAGGCCTCGTTCTATCATGGGCCACCTCAAAATACGCTTCGCCAGATAGCTCAACCACTCTTTCCCTGCCCGTGAAGTTTATCGGAAACTTAATGGTACTACCGGCATTTAGCCAGACCTTCGTACCATCGGCCAGTGTAAGCTGGTATTTTCCACCGAAGGGCGTTGATAATATATGGTACGGCTGTGATGAACGGGAGATTCCGGCAGTGGTTTTCTGATAGGTCAGGCTGCTATCGATATCGTTATTGACAGCAACATCATTAAGAGTAAACAAGTGCCCTTTGTGCAAACCATTAAGGATAATTTGCTTTCCTTCCGGAAGTGTTAATGTGGCCTTATTACTGCCTGGTTTGACAATATTTCCGCCGGATGCCATTTCGTGAGGTTTAGTAGTTCCGTCGAAATGCTTATTGACAACAAGTAATCCTCCAAGAGCAAAAATAACAGCCGCTGCTGCCCACCATCGGATCCTGATAAGAGGTTTTATCTGGTTTTTAGATAACCTGTTATGCAGATCTGTTTTCAGGCGTTTCTCAATTTCAGCCCTGTCACCCAAATCCGCAATCCAGGGCATATCCGATAAATCGAAGTTATCGCGATATGCTTCAAATAATTCTTGCTCCTCGAGCGTACAGTTACCCGACGTGCAACGTTCGTATAATTCTTTAAATTCCTGGTACAACATGGCTATAACGGTTATTAGTACAGACAACTCCCGCGGCAATAACTCACACGCCTTTTTTATTTTTTTAACTTTTTTGCAAACGGTCCAAAATGAGACCAGGCTATCCCTCAACAATAAAACTTTGTTATTACCTTGCATAGTTCAAGCTTAGCCCGGATTCTTTTACATGAACCACACTCAACAATCAGATGAAGATTTATTTGCCGCGGTGAAACGTCATGATAAAAAGGCGTTTACCCTGCTTTATGATCGTTACTGGGAGTTGGTTTATAAAAAAGCTTTTTCCTATTTGCATGATACCGACACCTGCATGGGCATTGTAAACGACATATTTGTTAATATTTGGGAAAAGCGGGATGCGCTCAAAATCATTACATTTAAAAACTACCTGGCCTCGTCCGCACGGTACCGTGTATATAACGCTATAAAATCAAGTAATACCTCGCCGGTAAAATATGTCGCAGATTACGAAAAGCTGGATGACTTACGTGTCGTATACAATCAGGCCGAAACCAGTTTTGAAGTTAACGAACTCAGCACCGACCTGGATAAATTGCTCGATAAACTACCTCCGAGATGTAAAGAAATATTCCTTTTAAGCAGGGTAAATCAATTAAGCAACACCGAGATTGCCGAACGACTGTCTATTTCAAAAAGAGCGGTTGAAAATCAGATCTCGCTGGCAGTTAAACACCTTAAGCCTCATTTTAAACACTATCCAACGGTTATACTTGTTGCAAAATTGATCCTTTTACACAACCAGCTTAGGTTATAGGTAAAAATAGCAGCCCCCGATTTAAAAAAGCGGACACTTTATGGAAAGCTTTACATTTTTACAGAAACTCCCTGCTTCAAATTACCGCACCTGCGAGGCCGCCAATAACGCTGCCGGTAAACTGTTTCATAAGCTTCCTGCTTTAAAAAACATGCCAGTCAGACTTGTGACCAGTATCCAGGATTGTCCCGGTAATGGCTGAGATTTTCGATGGGTTCGGTAAGGACATCACTATCCAGTTTGGTTTTTCCCTCCGGGAAATAGGTAAACAGTTTTCCCGGTACATCAAATACGACATAGCCCATGTAATCAGGATTATTCTTATCGGGTGCAGCCAGCTTTTCTTGCTGGTCGAACAGTACATACAGCGTCTGGGTGGCATTCCCGTGCAAGCGGATGTGACCAGTGACGGCGACGTGCAAAAACTTGTCGATCTGATTATTCAAAAAGAAGGCAAAATAGACGTTTTATGGAATAACGCGGGGTATGCGTTGTATGGCGCGGTTGAGGACGTTCCTTTAGAAGAAGCCAGGAGACAGTTTGAGGTAAATCTTTTTGGACTGGCCAATGTTACGCAAAAGGTCTTACCTCACATGCGGAAGGCAAAATCAGGAACTATCATCAATACCTCTTCGGTTACCGGCCGGGTATATCTACCCATCGGTGCCTGGTATTTTGCCTCCAAACATGTGGTAGAAGGCTGGAGCGATTGTTTACGGTTGGAACTTAAAGAATTTAATATTAATGTGGTTTTGCTGGAGCCGGGAGCCATCGCTACAGAATTTGGTGATGTCGCTTTAGAGCCACTTACCAAATACTCCGGCAAGGGTGCTTATTCAAGACTGGCGAACGTTATGGTTAATGGCATGAAGGCCGCTTACCAGAAGCCGGGAGGCGCAGCGCCAACCTCGATCATTTCTGATGCTATCTTAAAGATCGTCGAGTCCGATAAGCCGAAATTTCGTTACCTCGTAGGTAAGGATGCGAAAATGATGGTACGGTTACGCAAGTTTTTAGGAGATAAATTGTTTGACAAAGTGATCATGAGCCAGCTTAAATAATCCTTTATGGACTTGAATCAAACATTTTCCAGCGCCATACAGGCGGAGAAGAGCGCGGGTATCGCGTTCATATTTCTCGGCGTATTTTTCCTCATCATGAGCGGATATTTATTCGTCTTTGCAGGCCCTGATATTTTTATCGCTGGCGCAAAATTGCCCGGGCTGATCGCGGGCCTATTTATTGTTATTGGAGGGCTTTTCTATGTGAGAAAAATAGATCATAATTTCAAAACACAAAAGAATGCTGCAATCCAGCATAAAGCTGATTTTGTAAAAGCAGAGATCGTACGCGCTGCCAAATTATATAAAGGATATAAACAATACAGCTTGATGTGGGGAGGCTTGGCGGTAATTTCCATCTTCTTTATTATTATCTTCAAGCGATCAGTTTACGGGGGCTTAGGCTATGTCATGCTCCTGTTTACCATATTCACGATATTCAATGAAATATATGCCGCCGCACATACCGGCAAGTACCTTGAAAAACTACGAGTTTACGAAAAACTTATATAGAAAGTAACAGGCATCGCCGAGATTGATACCCAGCTGATGGGTATCAGCATAACATCTGTAAAATAATGATCTGATAATCGGAAAATTTCCGGCTACCTATAATAACAAAGATGTTTAATTATTTGCTAATAATCGGAAAAATTCCGATTATTGATTAAATTTTTAACAGATGAGAGCAGAGGAGCGTTTGAAGCAATATGCAGAGGGGCCGCTGAACCGGCAACTCATGTTGTCATTATTAAAAGATTATAAACGACCCAATGATAAAATAGCCGAATTGGTTAATTCGGGTGTGCTAACCACCGTAAAAAAGGGTTTATACATTACCGGCCCTGAAAGCAGGACCGATAAAGCGGAGCCGTTCCTGATCGCGAACCACTTGTGGGGACCAAGTTATGTATCGTTCGAAAGCGCATTGTCTTATTGGGGATACATACCTGAACGGGTCTACGAGATCAGTTCAGTGACTGTCAAGGGTACGAAAACTTACAGGACTGCGGCAGGCAGATTCACCTACAGACATGCGAAGCTTCCGTATTATGCTTTCGGTATCATGAACGCCCGGCTTTCTCCAAAGCAGAATGTCCTTATCGCCTCTCCTGAAAAAGCGATATGCGATAAGATCACCATGACGGCAGGCATCAATCTGCGTAGTCCCGCGCAGGCTCTTGCCTTTTTGACCGAGGATATGCGCATCGATGAAGACAAGTTGCGTGATTTGGATCTCAAAATGATAGATACCTGGACACAGGAAGCTCCTAAAACCTCCAGTTTGGTAATATTGACAAAAACGCTGCGCAGTTTATGATAAAAGAATGGATAGCAGCGTATGATCCTAAAGATCAGCAGCAGGCTTTTGATGCGATGCGGGGGATCATGCAGGAGATCACCCTTGCGGGACTGAACCGGTCCGGATTTTTTGAGAAGGCTGCCTTCTATGGCGGAACGGCGTTGCGGATATTTTACGGCCTTGACCGGTTCTCGGAAGACCTCGATTTTTCATTACTGGCGCCAGACCCCAGCTTTTCGCTGGAACCTTACTTTGACGCGATCATAACGGAATTCGCCTCGCTGGGCATAACGGTAAGTATTAAGGAAAAACAAAAGGTTGTCGAATCCAACGTGGAATCGGCTTTTCTCAAATCTGACACCGTATGGAAGGAACTTATCCTGGAGGGTATTATGCCACAGGCCGGGGTCAAGTTGATGCCCCATATGAAGATCAAGATCGAAGTTGATACCGAACCACCATTAGGGTTCGAAACGGAGGAAAAACTATTGACCCGCCCGTTTTCGTTCTACGTGAAAACCTTCACGCTGCCAAGTTTGTTCGCGGGAAAAATGCACGCGCTGCTTTTTCGCAAATGGAAGAACCGCGTTAAAGGCCGGGATTGGTACGACCTAGAATGGTATATCAAAAAGGGTATTCCGCTTGATCTTGAACATTTTTTATTGCGTGCACAGGACACCGGCGATTGGAAGGATGAGAAGATCACAGCTGAACAATTTCTGAAGCTTTTAACACAGAAGATCAGCAATGTCGACTTCGGCAGGATAAAAGATGATGTCGTCCGGTTTATCCCGGATGACGCGGCGTTGAAGATTTGGGGACCTGAATATTTCCAGGACCTCACTGAAAAATTAAAGTTTCAGGACAAGGTGTAATCCGGGCGATACTTAAAATACACAATAGTATTTTGAAAAATTTTGTGAATCAGGCAGGCTAACAAGAACTCATCCTAACGGTAGCCATGGTTGGCGCACAAAATGTGATTCTTCACCATCACAAAACCATATAAGTCACTGATTTAGAGTGTTTTTTATTTTATTCCAATCCTTTTCAGTCCTTACGAATACACACTTTGGAACACCAATCCGGCGACCTGGAATTTGTTTTTACATTTAGGTCGCTAAAGCGCTATAATGAATTGTATTACAGTGTGTTAGTCAAGAAAAAGATCATTTCGGGTCGAGCGGGTATCGTCCTTATTTAACATAATACCAGCGGCGAAAGTGCAGATCCCAAAAACAAAAACAGATTTATAAGCGACTAGTTCGGCTATCAGGCTGAGGGCCATTCGCACGTTGATCAGCCACGCTAAACCGAAGCTTCCCGCAAGCGCGAATAAAAAGTAAACCATTCCCCGGACAAGTAGGTAGCGGAGCTGCCGCTTATGATGACGGGCCAGTAGGTGTTCTGCGGTCCTATGGGCGAAAGCAAGCGGTAAGGATGTGGTTTCATTTATAGCATTCCGGATTAATCTGTCCAGTTCATCATCAGGTGTAGTTTTCATGGGCTATCGTTTTTTAAATATTTACGGATCTTTTCTTTAAGTAATGCACGCGCGCGTGATAGGTGGCTTTTGAGCGTACCTTCCCGCAGGCCGGTGATCTGACTGATCTCGGCCAGGCTGAATTCCTGGAGGTAATACAGGTTGATCGCCGTCTGATAAGGCAAGGGCAGGCGGCCAATCAGCAAGCCGATATAAGCCGATAGTTCTTTCTGCAGCAGCGCCTGCTCGGGATCGTCTTCCAAGACGCTCAGTTCGGACAGTTTTTCCGGCAGCGGCAGTTCATGGCCCTGCCGGTGTCGTTTTACATAGTTCACTGCGCGCAGGTAAGCGATCCGGGCGATCCAGGTAGAGAGCCGCGAACGAAAATCGAAACGGCGCAGGCCATCATAGACCTGCATAAAGATCTCCTGGCAAAGGTCCTCCCGTTCGGCCGTATCGGGCACCAACCTTCCGACCATTGCACCCACCAGCCGCTGATGGGTCTCTACCAGTTCGCGGAAGGCACGTGCCTCGCCTTTTAATACACGGGAAACCAATAGCCGGTCTTCGCTCATATAGTGGTTAGTCACACAAATAACCTTCGAGGTTGCAGGAAATAAAAAATAAAAAAAATGAAACCGATTGCTTGCTCCCGGTGACTAACGGGTAAACAAAGAATTCAAAACATGAAAAATATTGCACCTTTTATCGTCCTGATCGCCGCATTAGCCATTATCGGGATCGTGCTGGCCAACTGGTTCAGCTACCGGCTGAAAAAACAGCTGCTGGATACACATCCCGCGGATGAAAGCCTCCTTGGGCTGATCCGCGACCTCTGGAAACCGGGCCGGGAAGCGCTGAAATGGGGATTGCTGCTGCTGTCAGGCGGCATCGGGCTGATCATCGACAATTTTGTCCCGTTCGATAACGATAACTCCGCCCTGGGCTTTGGCATCGAGGCGGTGTTCCTGGCCGGAGGCTTTTTGACTTATTATTTATTCATTAACAAAAAGAACCATGAACGCTAAATTCATCATGATAATGCTTGACGCTATTTTCGGTATCAACGCCGTTTATGCGCAAACGAATCTAAAAACACAACTAAGGGTGAAAGACAGCCTGCTCTTCGATGCGGTATTGAAGACCTGCGACCTTAAACAGGTCGAGGCTACTTTTGCGGCCGATTTCCAGTACAGCCAGGACAAAGGAGATGGCAAAGCGTCGAACCTGACCAGCCGGACTGAATTTGTCGGGAACATCGCCCGCCGCTGCGCGGTGAAAACCGCACAATTCCAAGTCCGCCGGGAACTGGTGGCCGGCAGCGACGCCGCGAGCCTGGTCGCACCGGATTATGCCACGCAAAGCGGCATCCAGCGTTTTTACCTGAGCGCAGGTGTCCAGCCCGAAGCACTGGTCGAGGAATCCCATTTTACCCGTATCTGGAAACTCCAAAAAGGTGACTGGCAGATCAGCCGTGAAATGGACTATCAGATCGCGACCCACGACCCGCAGGAAGCCGCGGCGAAGAACGATCCTTTATATAAACAAGTCACCGCCGCAGACAGCTCTCTTTTCGCCGCTTATAATCAACGGAACATTACCGAATTCAAAAAATGGTTCGCCAGGAATTTGGAGTTCTACCATGATAAAGGCGGGCTGAGCCATTATACAGATAATATGGAAAACTTTGAAAAGCATTTCCAGGATGCAGCGAACTTCTCTCGACGCGAACTGGTACAAGGCAGTCAGCAAGTCTATCCCTTGAACGGTTATGGTGCCTTAGAGATCGGGGTACACCGTTTCTATACGTCCCTTAACTGCAAAGAGCAACTGACCGCTACGGCTAATTTTATCAATGTATGGCATCAGGAGAACGGCCGCTGGCAACTGGCCAGGGTCATCAGCTACGATCACCGATGAAACCAGCCTATTTCTTATTGGCACTCTGTATAACGGCAGCAGTGTCAAATTCAAAAGCTCAAACGCTCCATATCCAGCCAAAGCGTTTAGATAGCCTGCTGGACAGTCTTTAATGCCCGGCACCAGTATATGGGGTCGCTGACGCTATCGCAGCACGGCGGGATCGTTTATAGCCATGTTAACGGGTTCAGGCAGGTCAGTAAAACGGACAGCCGCCCGGCCACCTTAACGACAGCTTACCGTATCGGCTCGATCTCCAAGATTTTTACCTCGGTCATGATCTTCCAACTGATCGAGCAAAGCGCCTGCGCCTGGAAGATAAGATCGGCCGCTGGTTCCCCAAAATACTAACGCAGACAAGATCAGCATCGCCAACCTGCTCAACCACCGTGGCGGCCTAAGCGACATTAAAAACATCCCCGGCTTTGACTACTGGATACGGGAACCCCATAATAAGGAAGAAGTATTGCGCCTGATTGAAAACAGCTCCATCGACTTTGCGCCGGGAAGCCGTTCTGCCTACAGCAATTCAGGCTATATCCTGCTAAGTTTTATTCTCGAAAAGGTAACGCGCAAACCTTATGCGCAGTTACTAAAGGAGCGGATTGCCTCGCCCTTACATCTAATGCATACCTATTATGCGACTCAGCGCGGTACGCGGCCGGAAGAAAGTTTTTGCTATCGCTATGATCGGGGCTGGAAGCCTGTACCGGAAACTGACTGGAGCATCCCACAAGGTGCCGGTGCCGTCATTTCTACCAGCCACGACCTGGCACTGTTCGCGGATGCTTTATTTAACGGCAAGTTGGTCGGTCAACGTGGCTTGGCTTTAATGAAACATCAGACCGATGGCTTCGGTATGGACCTGGTCGTCATGGATTGCCCGAAACAACCTGCATATGGACATACGGAGGGATGGACAGCTTCCTTTCTACGCTGACCCATGTTTCGGCAGACGGGCTAACCTTGGCTTATACTTCCAACGGACAGGCAGTGCCCATGAATGAAGTGATCGCAGACCTATTTGCACTGATTTATAGTCATTTATTTACAATACGACTGGGACAATGATAGAGCCTGGCCTAACTTGCAATAAGCCGGCATTACAGCCGCCTCATTCGCGCCCCATTTCGTTTCTTCACTCGTCCCTCGTTCCATTCAGTTGCGCCATTCGGCCGTTTCCTACACGGTAAAGCCCGGCTTCGCCGCGCTTTCTTTTTTACGGCTTCGCTCATTTAGGCTATCTATATAAGCACCAGCCCGCATTTTCTTGCCGCAAATTTCTGATAAGCGAGTCATGACCCCAAGGCCGAGCCTTCGGTTTTGAAAAGAAAATCTTCTTCCTTTTCATCGGCTGCCGCTACCGACGACGTGTTGGGAGCGTATTTTCTTTTTCTTAACCAACGTGGAGACGAGAGCACCGGCTGGTCATTAGCCTGGAAAATTAACCTATGGGCACGATTGAAAAATGGCAATCATGCGGATTATTTTCAAGGCAGAAATTTCCGTTTACCGTGTACCTGTCGATTACATAAGCCCGGTAAACCGGGAAATATCTTAAAGTGCTTTGAACTGGCTATATTTGTGTAACTATTTAAAGCCTGATCTATGTCCGTAACTAAACATATTGTTGATGAAGTAGAATGTAAGGCTTGTGAGGCACTGGGGTATGTGATATATGCACCGCGGATTAAGTTGACATTGCCCGACTTTATAAAGTCTCATTTTCCAGGCTTAGAGCTTTTAAAATTTCTTAAAGAGATTGACGATATGCTAAAAAAAATGTCAACGAAGAAATTGACAAAGATCATTAGCTATAATGAGACAAATCCCTTTGAATTAGTAATACAGTATTTTTCTGAAGATAGTGATGACCCGGACGATGGCCTGGCGCTTTCTAGGACTTTGATCAAGGATGTGTCTGGGAAGATCGCGATACATGACTTTTTTCGAATTCCCGGGCCGTTTCGCAAGGGAGGTCATGGGAGGGCAATATTGAGTTACGGACTGCAACAATATCTCAATATTGGCGTTGATCTTATCAAAGTTCATGCGGCTCTTGCAGATGGCGGTTTTGTTTGGGCAAGGGCACATTTTGTTGCAGTTGATAAAAAAGAAGTTTCGCTCATACTGGCCTCAGCGAAGTTGAGTCTGCAAAAAGATGTGTTCAGCAAAGTGAAGCAAATATTTGATAGTTATTATTCTGCCGAGCCTCAGGGCAGAGCTTTCCCGATAAATAAGTGGAGTCATATTCCGGAAATGGAATCGATTTTAAGAAGCAGTCATTGGCATGGTGAAATTGATTTGAATAATCCGGAACTTTTAACTAAATTTAAGAATTATGTTACTGGACAGAAATAAATATACAGAATCAGGATATATCGGCGAAACACTGATTGGAGACGCTGCTCAACAACTGGAACAACGATGCATGGCTGTCCGTCAAAGTGTAAAAGATCACGATTTTTCGTACGAAGAAGCATTAGAAGCCTATCAGGTAAGTGATGCGGATTATAAAGCTTTTCTTGGAGAAGATATTAATCGCAATATTTTCATCAGTTTTTCAGGTACGACCACGCCAATTAAAAAAATGGATTACTTTGCAATTTATGAGACGATGCTTTTGAACTATTTCCCTCATCCTTCAAAACGCGTTAAGGATCTTTTCAAAGAATTATCAAAAGAAGTTGCTTCACAAACTTAGGCGTAGAACCTCTTTATTTAAGACCGGTCTCGGTTAAAGTAGATGAATAGAAAGATTTGGCCTCGCTTTTAAGCGGGGCTTTCTATTAGGGTGGATTTCTAAAGTGTTCATGCGCCCGCTTCGGCTCGAACCTGGAACCATGATTTTTTTCCCTTTGTAAATAGCTGATTTTTAGGTATTTTTGAAAAGTCAGAGAGGTGAAACCCCAAAACGGCCACCAGGCCTTTTGTGCATCTCGTAAACAATTGAAAATCAACACGAAATAGAGATACGAGTGTAGCCCAGGTGGGGGCTCGACCTGTTACGGCTGCTGCGCGCTGTTTACCCCCTGTATTGGGCCTGCAGCTGGCTTTGCTACACCGTAGGTCTCGGTGCACTATTTTACCGCTATCTTTATTTTACAGGCAAGCAATCTCCCGGAGAGTTGCTTTTTATGTCCAAACTGGCCGCACGCACCTCTCCTTATACCGTGGCCGAAGCCTTATTGAGGATTGAACAATTCGATGTATCGGCACAACTTCATTCCATCGATGTCCCTATCCTGATCATCGGCGCAGAGAACGACCGCCTGACTTCCCTGGAAGCGAGTGTCGATATGCACCGAAAGATCGCTGGCTCCAATTAAAATTATTATCAGAAGGCCATCAGAGCATGATCGAAAACCCGAAAGCGGTAAACAGGTTCGTTGCCGATTTTATCGCCGGCTTATCACAACCGACTATATAAAAATATTTTCATTATTATTTGCTTTATAAATACGATATTGTATGGGATTAGCTATTGATAATCAACGTAATTTCAATGTATTGATCCATATCTGAATGACCTCGTCCTATCGCAGACTTATCGCAAACCGGATCTATCAGAATCCGATCCTGTTGATGATCTCCGGATTTATTGCGGGCTTCCTGACCGCGCTGGTCATTTTCTTTTTTGAAAATATCATTGGCTTAAGCGGAGATGCGCTGATCCCGCTGCGCTACCCGCTAAAGACACCACTCATAATAACCAAAAAAATCGCAGGCAAAATCACCGTAACCAAAATCACCACGACCGTAATTGGCACACATGCCATAATGAACGAGTTGCCCGAATTCTTCACCTGGGTCATGCTATTTACCATCCATACCGGTGCGGCTGTGGCCCTTGGCCTGGCGGCCTATCAAAAACTTCGCAAGAATTTCAATACGTCACAGATCGACCAGAAAGAGGTCGTAATCTCGTTGATCTTGGTCCTTCTGATGATGATCATCAGTTCCACTTCATATATCGTTCCTTTCAATTCCGGTGGCTATTATCACTGGCCGGCCATACCACTCAATCATATGTGGCCGAAGATCATCCTGCTGCTGGCCATCAGCATTTCGGCCGCAGGCGTGAGCGTCCTGGGCCTGATCCTTTCCGGCTGCGCTTGCATGAAGTTGGTACGGGAAGAATTTCAGGAAAATATCATAGAGCGATATTTCGAGCTTAAGGAAGCGATGGAGTGTTTTCTCATGATTACCGGTTATATTTTGTCCTCGGGCATGATCACTGTATATTTTTTTATGGCGACCGAAAAGGATCTGAATATGGCCAAGTACTTCGACATTCATGGGCTGACCCTTTTCGGACTCATATTCACGGTATTTATCGCCACGACCTTTATCCCCTGTAAACTACTTCTGTCGGATCTCGGCAGGGCGATTATTATCAAACAAATGGGGGCAATGCCCGCTACCACTGCGGAGCTCAAGACCTGGATCGAAACCAGTGAGGGGATGGAAAAATACCTTCAGCTGAAGTTCGACGCTGTCGAAACGATCAAATATGCGATACCTGTACTGGCGCCTATTCTGAGCTCATTCTTACCCGGTATCTTTAAATCATGAGTGTTTCGTTCAAAGCACCGAAAGTATTTTGGACGCTGGTCATCCTGAATCTGTTGTTGACCCTCGGTTTAATCGTCATTCTTGTCACCGTCTACTTTCACGGCAAGACCAAACTGACGGACGCAGCGAACAATCTGCGCGCCATCGGCCGGAGTTACATCAGCTATACGGCAGACGTGACGGATACGATTCCGCTGGAAACCGCTATCAGCATCGGCGGTCGCGTGCCGGTAAAGCTGGGCATGGACCTTCACAGTAAGATCCGGGTAAAATGTCGATCCCTTTCCATACCACACTGCAGATCCCGATTGACCTGCCAATTGCACAAACCATCGCGATCGATACGCTCCTGCAATTACCCGAGACAATGCAGCTACAGGTCCGCGGGCAGATCCCAGTTGATCAGCGATTCGAGATGCCCGGTCCGGCACACGCGCGGATCCGAGTCAAGGCAAGTATCCCAGTTGATCAATTGCTGGCAGCCAGGCTGGAGACAAATACTCGCTTTAAAACCGATATTCCGGTAAGAATGGTTATTAAAGACAAGATACCAGTATCTCTGGAGTTAACGGTACCGGTAGATCAGGATATCCCACTGGATTTGCTGATCAGAAACAATGCGCAGGCAGTCTTTCCCGACCGGTTCCGAATCAGTGGCAAGGTGCCAATTCATCTTCGGGTGCCTGTGCGCATACCGCTGGCCCACACACCGCTGAAACCCCATCTTGACCAGACCGCCCCAGACCTGGACGACTTCTTTCAATTCTGACCAGTCGCACGGTTTTCCAAGCAGAATGGGTTTTAGTAAATGAAATCAACCTCTCGTTAATTGTCTAATCCGCAGGTATTCAGGCTACGCGCTATAAGCCAGCCAGACGAAACGCCCATAATGCAATAAAACCATTTAGCCGACTGGTCTATCGCTGATCTTTAAAGCTAGCGGGTCAAATAGACGATAAGACCATTACCGTACAGGGAAAGTTGATTGAATATCGGGGCCAACCTGAGATTGTTGTTGAGGATACACACGCTTTAATTATTGAAAATTGATTTGACGAAGCTATGTTATTTTGGAACAGGAAACGCCAGGCTGATTAAGCCCGGCGTTTATTTGTAATAGATAGATAGTACCCAGGCTTACCTTCGCTGCAAGTCTAACTATGCCAGTGAATAACTTTTTTGAACTGTTTGACAAATTAAACGATAAACTTGGTGATGTTCCATGCAATCATACTTAATTCTCGCCGAATAGTTTTTAAACAAGCACCATCTACCATCACATAATGTCATTTCATAGCTCCGTGAACAGGGTGGTTATTGCGATTGTGAGGTGCTATTCAATGTCGAAGAAAAATTTGAAAATTTATAAAATAAGTTTCCTCTGCGTTCTCTTGGAACTTCTTCTTCTTTTCGCTTGAACTCTTTTTTTATTTGTTGCCGTTTTAATTTCTCCTCGTTTGATTTCATTATATAAAATACTCTATACAATGATAAAGAATAGTAAGTGCATTCTGTTAAACCAAAAGTTTACTATTCTTTATTTTTAGAGGAACCTAATCACAATAGCCGCTTGTCGACTAAGAATGAAGGAAGTTAATAATTTATTTATGCCTCCCTAATAAGAATAAAAAAATAAAATAAACACCCATTGATGAGTATCAAATCACAAATCGGTTGTCATTAGATCGTCTACGGAAAATACCCCCTCGACAAACGATCTAAATTTTATCCAATGAATCGCATATTTATACCGTTAGCAGTTCTAACACTGCCGGTCATTCTATCATTTGTTCATGCCCGAGATCCGACTACTGGGCACATCACAAGTTATCCGACAGGTTTTTCCCGGTGTATTAAAAAACTGGCAATATCGCTCTTCCTATTCGAAGGTTACCGGTTTCCTGAAAATGTTATGTCAGGTGCGCATTACTTCACCAGCCAAACAATAACCATTTCAAAATCAATCATATGAAAAAACTAACCTTTATTACAATTGCACTCGTCTCGGTATCGAACTGTCTTTGGGGTCAATGGACTACAAGCGGGACAGTAACATCTACTACCAACTCTATTGGTATTGGTACCACTTCCCCTCAAACCAAATTGGATGTCGCCGGCGGTATTACTGCATCCAGCGAATCTCACTATTACCTCGGTAGCTACGTTGATCCTGTGGTTGGAGTTGGGTTTGCCGTTAAAATTGGCGCAAACGGTATCGCGGTAAATGGAAATTCAATCTTTAATGATGGTCTTTCCATCGGTACACAAACCATGCCTTCGGGTTATAAACTTGCAGTTAATGGTAGCGCTATTGCGTCTGCCGTATTCGTCAAACTCTATTCGGCATGGCCGGACTATGTGTTCAAGAAAGAATACCAATTACCCACCCTTTCGGCTGTCAAAACTTACATCGATCAAAATCAGCACCTGCCTGAAATTCCATCGGCAAATGAAATTGCGAAGGACGGGCAGAACCTTGGCGAGATGAACAGATTGCTGCTGAAAAAAGTCGAAGAACTGACTCTCTACCTGATCGAAAAAGATAAAGAAACCCGGGAGCTAAAAGAAAACAAGGAAAATCAGCAGCAACAACTTGATCTATTAAAACAGCAATTGGCTGCACTGGCCAAAGAAATACACAAGAATTAATACCAACCTAATTCCTTATTCAATGAAATATATCTTTTTGTTATTAGCGGGCTTGTTATTACAAGCCCTTCCCCAAACTGTTCATGCCCAGTATAATGACCCAAACGGGATCAGTGTGCCGAAAATAATCCCGCCCAGCCCTACGTCGCAGGAGTTTCAACGGTTCCTGGGCTATTCTGCGGATGGTTCCACCGGTACGGTCAATGTTTCTATCCCGCTTTATACCATCAGCTTGCCAGGTATTAATATTCCCCTGTCATTGAAATATAATACCTCGGGCATCAAAGTAAGCCAATCTATCGGCACCCTGGGCTATGGCTGGTCCCTTTTTCCAGGCTTTCGGATCACGAGGACCATCATGGGAAAATCGGACAATATGTACCGGACAAACAATATCCAAACCCAGAACCAGGATGCCGATTATCTTTCCCAGATTTCTACGCTTTCAGGTGGTGAAATTCCGACAAATGGTATCGACGGACAGTTTGATATTTTCACGGTTCACCTGCCTAATTACAACGGCAGTTTTATTGTACAATGGAACGGCAGCGCCTTTTCCGCGGTTTCAGTTCCTGCAGCCCCGATAAAAATTACACCTGTAAACAGTTCTGACCTGAGTTATGGATTTACGGTTACCGACGATAAAGGTATCGTTTACGATTTCGGACTGGTAGGTGGAGCCGTAGAATATGTTAACGGGCCGAATACGGACATTACTTCCTGGATGCTCAAAAGTATTAGCTTACCCGGCCAAAACAACGCGATAACATTTCAATATCAAACATCTGTCGCGAATGGTCCTGCAATAGCGCCCAACCAGTATGAAACCATATGGGACAATTTCACAACGATCGGGGTTGATTTCAGGATGACCTCCGATCTTTACGGGATCCCCGGAGGTGCCGACCTCGGCGCGCAATACGGCAGTGAGAATGTTTCAGCAGGTTATGACAGCAACGGGACCGAAATGACCCTTTCGACCATTACATTTCCCGGAGGAAGCGCGAAGTTTACTTACAGCACCGTTGTTAATCAGGGGTATTTGCAAAACATCAAGATCTATAACAGCGATCAGAGCATTATCATAAAGAACATCGATGTTTCCGTAAACAGTACATCAACGAACCTTGAATCAGTAAATATTAGTGGTCAGGGCACCTACAAAATGCAATACCGCCCGCACCTTCCTGCTTATAATATTTTTGACCAGGACCGCTGGGGATATTTTAATAATAAGGGCAATACCACAATGATTCCGGCAATGACGCTGCCGATGATGTTAACTAATCCGAGCACCGGTAACACTACAGTTTATCAGGATAAGTATTTTTCGGGGGCTAATAAAGATGTCGATACGACAGCCATGATGGGTAACAGCCTGCAGCGCATTACTTATCCGACCGGTGGCTGGAGCAATTTCTATTTTGAGCCACATGCTTTTCTGCATAACAATGTTGCAAATTATGGAGGTGGCCTTCGGATCAGACGAATCGACACTTACGACCCTGTCTCGGCCAAGACCATCACCAAAACCTATGCTTACGGTACAGGTGAATCCGGTATGGCTGTATTAAACAGTTATCCCGAGGATGACAGCTTCCTGGATGTACGCATGTTGTATGCATCATCTTCTGGTCACGAGGCAGAAGGGAGCGTTCGCAGGGTAACGGTAAACAGCCAGTCCAGGTACCGGTATTTCAGCATGAATACCAGTATCTGGTATGATGTGGTAACAGAATACAGTGACGGCGGTAAAACCATCTATTATTACAAATACCTTCCTAACGACGTTTATTTCATCAGCAACCTGGGTCATAACCTTGATTTTCTGCAAAACCTCAACAGTTTGGTTTGTCCGGCACCTGATCTGGTTAAAAAGGAAGTTTATAAAAACAATGGTTCCGGTTATACCTTACTGTCAGAAGAGAACTATCATTTTAACTCATATGATAATAACGGCCCGCTCAGCTCGTACGTACAGGGGTTAATCGTGAACCCGGCGGCAAATATTGTCGCGGATAGCGGCCAGGGATTAATAGCAGATAATAAATACTGGAGCAGTGCCTATTCTATTTATAATTATTGGTTTCAATATGCTACTCCGACGCCGGTACCTTTCCTGGTCGCTCCCTACAAGATCAATACGCTAGCAAATGTATTGATGGATCAAAATAAAGTAGATTATCAGAATAACGGAACGATTACACAAACGACTGTCAATGATTATGGGGATATAGGCGCCCCCTATAATATGACACGTCAAACGGTCACAGCCAGTAATGGCGATAGTTACCTAACCAATTTCTATTATCCGACAAGCAGCAGTATCCCTAACCTGACCTCGGCTCAGCAAACGATGGTTAATACTTTAAAAACTAATAACAGGTTAACCACGCTTGTCGAAAGAACATCATTTAAAAACAGTACCATCCCGCTAAGTTCCATGCTTTATAGTTATGCCGATTGGGGTAACAACATTCTTAACCCTCAAACCGTGTATACCAGCACCGCTGCTGCGGCTTTTGACCCGAGGTTACAATTCCAGGGATATGATAACAAAGGCAATATCCAGAGTGTATCAAAAGATGGTGGTTCTGCAACCTGTTATATCTATGGATATGGCGGAAATTATCCGATTGCCCAGATCAGTAATGCAGATTACAATACGGTAGTGACAGTACTTGGCGGAGCGAGTGCTGTTCAAACTTTTCGCGACAATGTATCACCGACAGATGCTGCTGTAAATGCTTTCCTTGCGCCGCTCAGATCCGCGTCCAGCCTGGCTGCGGCACAGGTCTCCACTTATACTTATGTGCCATTGGTAGGTATGAAGAGTGCTACAGACGCCAAAGGTCAAACCACTTATTATGAGTATGACAGCTTTCAGCGTTTGATGAACATTAAGGATAAGGATCAGAATATCGTCAAGCACATCGATTATCATTATCAAAACCAGTAAACCTTAAAACATAATCATCATGGACAATCTCCATATCACCATAAAACTAAAGCTCAGGCAGCTTTATGCTGCTTTGTGCTTCATGCTCTGGGGCATAAGCGCTCAGGCACAAACACTGGTAACGGCTCCGATGACAGGAACACCCACAGCGGGTTCATACTATAGTTACAGCAGCATCACGCTGAGCCCGACCTTCAGCTTTACGGCAGCTTCGGGCAGCAGTTTGAGCCTGTATATAGCCAATCCTGATTGCCAGCCGCTGAACTCGTCCTTCAGCGTAAGTCAAAATTATATCCTGACCTCGGTTCCCCGCATCAGCGGTTTTAAGAATGCGGGTACAGGCGTAAACACGGGAGATTTTGCGAGCCGGGGTACCTGTGAACTGATGCAGACCGTGCAGTATTTCGACGGGCTGGGCAGACCGCTGCAAACAGTACAGGTAAAAGGTTCGCCTTCAGCCATGGATATTGTTCAGCCCTTTGCGTATGACCAGTATGGCAGGGAAGCTCAGAAATACCTGCCTTACTCGGCTACCACAGCCAATGGCAGCTATAAGACTGACGGGGTGACAACGGGGCCGACTAATTTCTATTATCCGGGAGGTGCGGCGGTATCGGGGAGCCAGCAAAGTAACGGCATAGTTTATAATTCATCCCCCTGGTCATTGACCAATTTTGAGCCCTCGCCATTAAACCGGGTGACAGAGCAAGGAGCGCCAGGTCCAGACTGGCAACCTATCACAGGTAATACGACGGGACATACGGTAAAGCTGGATTATTTGACGAATAATATCAATGCTTTCAGCGGAACAGACACTGCATTGAGCAGACAGGTGATCCTGTATAGAGCGGATATCAACAGCGACCAGAGCCGCACGCTGAATTATGGAAACACGGCAGGTAACTATTACCAGGCTGGACAACTGTCCGTAACAGTGAGCAAGGATGAAAACTGGAAGAGCGGCAGGGGCGGTACTACCGAGGAATACAAAGATAAAACCGGACATGTGGTTCTGAAACGGACATACCTATTCAGCGGCGGGGCATTGCAACAACTGTCGACTTATTATGTATATGATGACCTGGGAAACCTATCTTTCGTTCTACCGCCGAAAAGCGGGGCTGATGCGGGCATTACCAGCGCTGCTAATATAACCACCCTGAACAACCTGTGTTACCAGTACCAGTATGACAGCCGTAACCGGCTTGTGCAAAAAAGATTGCCGGGCAAGGACTGGGAATATACTGTTTATAACAAGCTTGACCAGGCTGTAGCTACGCAAGATGGCAACCAGCGTTTGACCAATCAATGGACTTTTATGAAATACGACGCGCTGGGACGTGTACTGTGGACAGGAACCTGGAATAACGGAGGAACGGCAATCACGAGAAGCGGCGTACAGGCAGCGGTGACCAGCTTCAGTGGAGCACTATGGGAAAGCCGGCCATCGGGTGGATATCCAACCAATGTGGCCTGGCCAACAACTGGGTTTCAGGGAACTTTGACGGTGAACTACTATGACGACTATACATTTGGCGACTTTGCTTCACTGCCTGCGGCTTATGATTACCGGGCATCGGCAAGTACGATGACCAAAGGATTGCTAACCTGCAGCAAGACTTGGGTAACGGGCAGCGCCGCGGTATTGTATAAAGTGTCGTACTATGATGATCTCGGGCATTTGATCAGGACCTGTGGCGAACATTACCTGGGCGGAACTACCGCGATAGCAAACCTGAATAATTATGATGTAATCGACAGTAAATACGATTTCAGTAATAATGTAACTAAAACAACGCGGCAGCATTTTACGGTAGCTAATGCCACCATCCCGTCTGTAACCGTGAGGGATACGATCCTGTATGACCACATGAACCGTAAAACACAAACGCTGGAGTCGATCTGGAACGGAAGCAATACGCCGCCAGCCTATGTAATGCTCAGCAAACTGGACTATAACGAGATCGGGCAGTTAAAGAGCAAGGGGCTTCACAGTGAGAATGGCGGAAGCTCCTTCTTGCAAACGGTAAATTACCGGTATAACGAGCGGGGCTGGCTGCAATCTTCACAGGCCGGGCTGTTCAGTGAAAACCTGTATTATAATAAGCCTACCGACAATACGTTCAGCAACCAATATAATGGTAACATCTCGGAAATGACGTATACGAAGACAGGAGCCTCAAATGTGGTGTTCAAATACGGCTATGATCAGTTGAACCGGTTGCTAAGCGGAACCTCGGCAGGAGGAAGCACCATGGGTGAGCAGCTGAGCTATGACCTGATGGGCAATATCAATGCATTAACGCGTACAGGGCCGAACCCGGCCACGCTGGTATATGCCTATTATAACAGTAATGCCAGTAACCAGCTCCAAACGGTAACCAACAGTGGGGCTGCATTCCGGAGCTATGCTTATGATGCCAACGGTAACGCGACAAGCGATGGCGGCAGCAAAACTATCGCTTACAACCTGTTCAACCTGCCGCAAACAGTAACACAGGGTGGCACGACGCTGGCCAGTTATGTTTATGATTATACAGGTCAAAAACTGAGCAATACGGAGAGCAATGACAGATGGGATTACATCAATGGCATCGTTTACAACGGCACCACCATTGCCAATGAAGCGATCAGTTATATCCAGACAGAGGAAGGACGAGCGGTTCCTAACGGCAATTCCTGGAGCTATACGTATAACCTAAGCGACCACCTGGGTAACGTACGGCTATCATTTGACAAGGACCCATCGGCAGGCACGGCACGCCGGGTCCAGGAGGACGAGTATCATCCCTTTGGGTTGAGGAATTCGGTTTATAACTATTCCAACAACAACCGTTATCTTTATAACGGGAAAGAGATTCAAACGGACCTGACAGATCAATACGATTATGGCGCGAGGTTTTATGACCCTGTAATTGGACGTTTTACAACGGTTGATCCACTTGCAGAACAAGCCAGACGTTTCAGTCCCTATAGTTATGGAGGGTTAAACCCGATTCGGTTTGTAGACGTTGATGGGATGTTTTTCGACGATTACCTAATTCGTCAAGATGGTACTATTCATAAAAAAACTACTGATGATAAAACAGATAGTTTCTATCTTGAAACCTCTTCGAAGGAGGAAGGCAATAACGTTATAAGGTCTTATGCAAAGGTTGCAACCTTAGATAAAAACGAGAACGGATTAGACCAGCTTCAGGACATCACCTACGATGGAAAAGACCCAAGTACATCTTTCTCAATATCTGTAAAGGATGGCAATGAAGAAAAAGCATATATGCGTGGCGATGCTGTAGCTGCATTAATTGGTGCTGCATCCGACGCGAATGTTAGTAATCTTACAGTAGTCCAATTCAGCTTAGCTGACGGTTCGTCACCAGATCCAAGCGTTTCTCATAAGCAAGGCAAAAATGGTGATTTGCGCTATGTAAATACTAATGAAGATGGCGCTGCTACAATGGTAGGCGCGAAAAACTTGGATCTGGAAAAACAAACAGATCTGAACAATGGCTTATACAAATATGGTTGGAAAGATATGGTTTCTGAAAGACGGCCTGATGGTACCTTGTTACCACATACGAAATCGGCAAAAGAGAGTCATATTCACTCAAACCATAAAACACACTTACATTTGCAGGGCTTTAAACCTAAAGTAGTTAATTAACATGAAATCATTAATAATAGCAGTTGCATTACTATTAACACAGTTGGATATCCTTCATGCTCAACAAACAAAAATGCTGGGCACTGGAGTTGTCTTTGCTAAAGACGAATTCAAGGATATCAAAGTACTTGAGAACAATGGCTCTTTAAGTTTAAAAATAAGCCAAACGGCTGGCGGTGAAATAAACGTAATCTATGCCAGACGGGTACAACAAAATGAAGTACTAAATAGCATAAAGTCGTATTATCCCTATTATTCAATCAAACACGACAAATACAAAACTCCCTTACCTAAAGTATCGATTCGAGCTTTTTATCCTGATGAAAACGTTGTTGTGTTTGATGCAATTAAAAGCCGAGGTGGTTATAAAGTCTTTGTAAATGGAGCTTGGAAAATCGTAAATCCGACCAAAGGCATTGAGTATCAGGATTGGTGTGTTTACATGAAAAGGATCTACGTTAAGGCTGACAAGCAACATCCGCTTTACAAGGAAGCTGATAACAAGTCACCTGTAGTTAGTGATAATAAAGAATACAGCTACAAGGTATTGGAAGTAAAGGGCGATTGGATCAGAGTACAGTGCTCACAAGAGTGCGAGGGCTGTCCTGAAAATAAGATTGTAAAAGGCTGGATAAAATGGAAAGACAAAGAATCGATAATCATCGATCTTTACTATGCTTGCTAAATGCTAACTGATAAATTAGATACAAAGAGGCTGTATCATAAATCAACTGATACAGCTTTTTTTTATTGTCTGATAGTAGGATTGAGTTTTTTATTGAATTGAGATTTTGAGCGAGGCCTCCCGGGTTGAAAAAGGGTTAAAAGAGCCATTTTTAGGCTGCTTTTTTCCTGAGGTTTTGTGCGATAGCAACCAGTCCCCATTCAATCTCCACTTTTTCTTCACCACGAAGCAAAAACCTTCTGAACCCGTGGTTTTGTTTGATATTTCCGAAAGTTGGCTCTACGTCGAAACAGCGTTTTTTTCACCGCGCTATTCCTTCTTCACTGTTTAATTAGCTAAAGTAATTGATTAAACCAAACGGGAAGTAATAAAATCAATATTTTCAAAATCGCATGAAATTTTGCTATGGTCGATATTATCACTGCACCATTTAGCCGGTGCTTCCGAAGATATCCTTGACGGAAGTTCCCTGGCAAGAAGGCATTATAATTTATGATAGTGGGCGTTATTGAGGTTATCAATTTGAGATCCGGGCTACAAATCGATAGGATATTCTTCGTTTTGCTTAATGCTGCAAAACAAAATTCGCGATATAAGCCACACAAATAAGGCCGAGTGAATAAATCAGCATCAGGTAAAAAGTGCCGCCAACCTTTCGGTAATTAATATTTTCAACTTTCAGCGCGAAAACAAAAAAGATTATATGAGGTATAAAAGAAGGCCATCCGCAAGTTGACCCTGCTTTCGACGACGATCCTCGGTAGCATAGGCAGCTACCCCACATTAAGCACCGTACTTACCGTAACCTACTATGACGACTATGCGTTCAACGGCAATCCTTATACCGCGTTCACCAATTCATCGACCACCGGGGTAACAGGGCTCTCAACAGGCTCCAAAGTGGCGGTACTGAACGCTGACGGCACCATAGGACAAATGCTATGGACTGTACATGGCTACGATAACTTCGGCAGGGAAACTATTATCGTCAAGCAGCACTATAAGGGAGGCTCGGCAGGGTATAACACGGGGAACATGGACATTACCACCACTACCTACAACTTTGACGATCAAATCAATCACAGCACGTTCGCTCATATCCTCGCCGGTATAAGCAATCCGAAAGTCGGGGTCGGTACCCAATATTACTATGACCACATGGGGCGGCAACGGCAGATTTGGAAAGTGATCTGGGATGAGTCGCTACCACAGCCCGGCGGGACGCTTATCAGTCAGACAGACTACAACGAGCTTGGACAGGTAAAAACGAAACACCTGCACAGTCCGGACAATGGGGTAACTTTCAAGCAGGATATTAACTACACGTACAACGAACGAGGCTGGCTATCGGCCATCAATAACCCCAGTTCGCTGACCGCTACACAGCTTTTCGGGGAGCAACTTACCTATAATAGCGGAGCCTCTCCTCAATATAATGGCAACATTGCAAGCATGACATGGCAAACAACTGTGCCGACAGGGCTTGGGCTAACCCAGCAATTGCAAAGTTATGCTTATTACTATGACCAATTAAACAGGTTATTGAATGCAAATTATACGACAACAGGGGCAGTCGGCAAATTCAATGAACGACTGGATTATGACCCGATGGGAAACATTAACCATCTGTGGCGTACCAATACGACGACTGCCGGTACATACCTAAACGCCTTTACCTATGACTACACCACTGGCGGCGCTGGTAACAAATTATGGGGTGTGACAGATGCGGGTACAGCCGCACAGGCTGGAACCTATACCTATGATGGCAATGGCAATGTGACGAAAGATACAAAAAATCAAGTAACTGCCATTGCCTATAATCGATTGAACTTACCCGCGACCGTAACCCGCACACCGGGCAATATCAGTTATGTGTATGATGCTACGGGCGAAAAACTGCAAAAGATAGCCGGGGGCATTACGAGAGAATATATAGACGGGATAGAATACAACAACGGCACTATAGAATTTGTCAGAACAGAGGACGGCCGCGCAACACCGAGCGGCAATACTTACTTATATGAGTATTACCTGAAAGATCATCTGGGCAATACGCGGGCTGCGATCAGGCAGGACGGAACGATCAGCCAGGTACAGGATTATTACGCATTCGGCATGGACATGAATCCCGGCAATTCTTATTCCGCGTCTCCGCTGAATAATTACAAATACAACGGCAAGGAGAAGCAAGAAACCGGTGATTACGATTATGGTGCGCGGTTCTATGATCCTGGTATTGCACGATGGACGAGCATTGATCCTATGTCCGAAGTTAGCAGGCGATTTAGTCCCTACAATTACGGTGAGGATAATCCGATTAGAAATATCGACCCCGATGGGATGATTGTTGCAGATGTTGCTCCTAATAGTGCCGTTCCTGTAGAAACAGCAAGTTTTACCTTGTACGGGGATGCGGCAAGGAAATTTTTTGATCAATCAAAAAATTCGAACAAAAAAAAGAAACATGATCCTTGCTGTGTAATAAAGAAAGATCATGTTGCCACCCGCAAACCCAATCTAATATTTATTAGCAAGAACAGAACAGTTTTAAAAGAATGGCCTGATAAGAAGGCACAGGAAGCATTTACACGGCGAACCGAAGAGGCTTCGTCTTGGGCTGCTATTATAATGGGCATGGGGGACGGAGTAGGGAAACCTTCTTCTGAACCTTTGCCAGAGCCTGCTTCTGAACCTCTATCGGAATCGAGCCAATCGAATACCCCAAGCACCTCTACCAGTAATGAAGAAAAACCATATATTAACGCCGGAAAGCAAGGAAAGCATATTGAAGGGCACAATAACTACATCCAGGGTAAAAGTATATTAACAGGAGATGCTGAAGTGCTATTAAACAATTATTCTGATGGCAATGTAAAGTCGATTCAAAAAATCGACGACGTCAAAACAAGGGTAGATTTTGGCCAAAATATTGGATATTATATCGATCCCGTAACCAATACAGCACAGGCTACAACAAAAGGAATAGTAATAACAAGTAAAACCGGGGCACACATTGTGCCGGCAAGACCATAACATTATGACTAAAACAGACGTGAAAACTTTATTAATCGCTTCAGGGAAACGCGCAATAGTAGGAAATATTTCGCCGGCAGTTAGAGCGATTGCTATCGGTATAAAAGACGATCAAATCCTACAGATTAAGTGTTATCTGGATGCCATACCTAATGTCTCCGATTACGAACGATTAAGCGACATTTCTGCTGAAATTTTAGGAGATATAGATTTAAACGCAACAGAAGAGATATGTGAATATGACATTAGACCCATAGCTGAGCTCGATCAACTATTTGGTTTTATCTACGTGAAATAACAAAAACACTGCAATAACTAACCATGAGGCACTCAAATTGAATCATTATTAGCTAAATTTATCACAAGAAGTCACTCTTTGAGTAGTGTGACGATATTTGTATTTATAGGCTTCCTACCTCTCCGGGGGTGTTGTAGGAATTCTTTCTCTAAGAAAATCAAGCATGATACAAATACTTTTGTCGCTGTTTCTGCCAATATTAACAATTATCCAGTTGATGCATGGACATTAGCCTTGGTGGAAATATAATTTCTAATGCGACCAATGGGTATGGTAAATAGTAATATTTATAGGGGCAAGGTGTTTACTTCAATCAAATGCCTTAAATAAGACCGCTACAAATATACTTGCCTTTTTTATAGGTTAATTTTTATATCGACTACGACTATTCGTTGTGGATAGTGGAAGAACCATTTGGATTGACCCCACTTCGCCAATTTCGTTTGCATTCCTAACTGTTTGATTACAATAATGGAACGTAGTCAAAGTCAAATCGGCCTATAGGGGTCAATATGCTGTGGTTTATCCACCTTTACCTTGCCGAGCCTTTTTGCAGGAAAAATGCATGTGCTGTTGTTCCGCAAATGGCAGAACCGGGTCAAAGGCAGGGATTGGTACGACCTGGAATGGTATATCCGTAAAGGTGTAAAACTTGACCTGGGGCACTTCCTTTTGCGAGCGAAGGATAGCGGTAACTGGACCGAAGGAACGATCACCAAAGAACAGTTTCTGCAACTCTTGGGGGACAGGATCAACAGTGTGGATTTCGATAGCGTTAAGGATGATGTGGTACGCTTCATTGCAGATGACAGCGTTTTAGAAATCTGGGGGGCGAAATACTTCAGCGACCTCATCGCGAATTTGAATGATATAGAGGTTGTCTCATAAGACAGCCTTTTTTTGTTTTAGGGTGGATTTTATGTAACTTAAAGACATGAGAGGTAAGCTGATCTTTAAGGAATACGATCCGGACCAGTTGACGTTTTTACAGTACAAACCGGAAGAATTAGTACCAACAGATCATCCTGTTCGTATTGTTAAACAGGTGGTCGATGAGGTGGATGTGAAGCCGATCAACCGGAAGTATAAAGGCGGGGCATCGAGTTTTCATCCCAGATTAATGCTGAAGTTTATACCACTCCTTGCTTTAACGTATCGTTTATAAGCGCTGAACCAACTAAAACTTTGTTCTCCTATCGCCAGAGCAATGTTCGCCCGGCACCGCTTCCCTGTTTTTCTATACTGCTCATGTAACCGTCTTCGGGCCCCATTAATAATTGCGCCTCGCCTTTAAATAAACTGATCGTCTTATCGATTCCATCAGCCGCCCTGACAGCGCTGAGGGTGTGTAAGGACTGATTATCCTTTAAAACAAAACCTCTGTTAAAAAAAACCGCGTAGAAATACGGAAAAAAAAATTTGAGTATTTCTACGCTATAAAGCGAATGATCTGTGCCCGTATTTTGCCTGTAACCTATACGAATAACACCTACATCTTCTTTTTAAACAAAAATTATTAAAGTTTATGGCAACACAACACCTGGCAGGAAAATCAAGGCAACATGCCTCATTTGCCCACGACAATGCACGCCGCCATGGCAAAACCAGCTTTAACCAGCGGCGTTCCCACCTGGGACCAAGAACAATCGGAAAACCGGAGATCTATGAACTATCCATTAACCGGATGGAGACATTCGGAAATCCGGACGGTGCCCTGCCGCAGCAGGTAACCCTGCTTCGGATCAATCCCGGCAATCCGGGAAGTGACTTACTGTTCATGGATCATATACCCGTGCCGCGTGAGGCCTGGAGTTACGACAGTCATGATAAAATACTCCGCTGGCAGGGCGCTTTTGGCGGGGGCCAGCTACATATTAATCATAAAACACAGGGAGCAGTAGGCGTGATCGGCCATTCGGCGAACGCGGTGTCTGTGAACGCTACAGCCACTGCAAACTTCAGTTGTGACGTCGCCCTGAATTGCGGCGCGAGTTATATTACAAGCGGTGGAAGCGTGGTAGGGTTTCAGTGGGATATCAATTCAGCCGAATGGAAAAATGCGCAATGGGTTCCGCAACGATTGAACCTATCTTATACGGAAACCCCAAATGGTCCGATCCTGCCCCCGTCGTTTACCTTTCAGTTCGAAGACACGCAAACACAAGCGATACCATGGCAGCCAGCCGCGGGTACCTTTTCGCCCAGCATCAGCCTGAACAATCAGATGCAATGGGTATTGACATTCAAATCAGCGGTTGCCCCTCCTGAAGATGTAAACCTGCCCAGTACCGGACCGGACAGCGTTTATCCCTATTGGCTGCAGTCCGTAGAAGATACTGCGGCGATCACCATCAATGGAGTCATGGAAATTGACGATCTTGCCCCTAACGGGACCCTTGTCGGATTCAGCGGGAAACGGGTCATGCCGATGGTGGCCGGATATTACCAGACCAGCGTCAAAAGTGCTCCATTTGCTATATTTAAAGGTAAATTATATTTGAATGGAAACATTGTTCCGGGCACGGTTGCAGGAGCTGACCACATCAGCTGGAGTAACCTGGATACCATGCTGCAGCAACGACTTGGCTTGCCCAAAAACGGGACGCTGCACTTTGATGCACGCGGGAATAGCGGCAGGATCAAGGGAACCAGCATCGCTGCATATCGTTTGACCGCAAGTGCGGCTATTGACCAGATCGCCATTCATGAAGACCTGCATCAGCATACGCACCGGCATATCCTTGCCCTTAAAACCTCGCTGGCCGACCAATCTCTTAATATTTACGGACTGCTCCCGCTTACACCTTATGTACAAAACGCGCAGGGAGCCTGGGGGGATGAGGTTCAGGCCGCTGTTCTGAATGACATGTCGACGATTATGAACTCTTTTGTATCGAGCGATATCTGGGGCTTATTGTTTCCCAATACGCCACAGCCGACCTTAAGCGGCAAACTTGCGGAAGTTGCCAATTCTGCTGTACCGGGCGTAACAGATCCGACCGCATGGTACAAATCCCTGGGCACGGCCGTCATGACGCAGGGGATGGCCGGAGGCGCCGACGAGAATTGCAAAAACATGAACGGTCCGCGGGCAGGAGCCTGGCTGAGGGAGCAGGTTGCCAATTCGGCGGTATACCAGGCACATGCCCAGTTACTTTTCCAGTATGAATGGGCGAACCTGAATCCTTCCATCAACGATTACCTCAACGACCAGATCGTTAACAATGAACAATATCAGACCATCATAGCAACCCAGGTAGCAGCATCTATTGCTGATATCCGGCAAAACGTTGCCGTAGACAGTTCATCGCCGCCGGACCTGATCAAAACATTGACAGACCAGGTGCAGGCGGCAGGGGATTTTGCACAAACCGCCATGCTGTACTGGGCATTTGCCTATTATACCTACAATACCGCCCCGGCCATTCTCGCTAATATTGCCCTGCAAATGAGCATCAACACCGGAGGTACCGATGGCACTGCACTGTCCAGGCTATTCCAGCAGAATATTACCGTACTTACCTCCCTTGACCCATCGGGGTTCTTCGCCAGGCAGTATAACAGTACAATAAACACGTTCCTGGCAACTAATATCCTGCCGAGCATGTACGGTTTTACCGGTGATACCGAAGACTTCAGCCTGATCAAGGAATATCTTCAAACATTCGTCAACCAAAACATCAACAACGAAGACCAACAGATTGCACAGGCGGCGGCCCAGATACAGAACATCCTTAATGATGAAAACGCAGATAAAATCCTGCAGGACAGCATCACCGCGCTCCGGACATTTTCGGGTATTGTGCAGGATGCCATGGCATTGCCCTATATCGCCCAGAAATGGTCGACCTGGTTTTCCCAAAGCTACCCCAAATTCGCCGCGGCAAGTAACCTCTTCGGCAGCTTATTGATCGGCGGCATCAGCACGATGTGCGTGTTCAACCTGATCCAGCAATACAAAAGCTGGGACAAGCTGACAGCGGCACAGCGTACACAGATCGTATTGGATTCGGTACAGCTTGGTTTACAGATCGTATCAGCGGTTGTTAAACGGGGGATCCGGATCTATGCCATATTTAATGTCGATGGCATGACCTTCTGGCAAAGATCAGGCGCTATAAGCCGTATTATGATCGAGGGCGAAGCTACCCAGCTTAACCAGGGCCTTATGGAAATATCCAGCACAACAGCGCGGTGGCTTGGCGACACGGCAGGTGTTATGGAAATGCGCCAGGAGGTCGCCATGTTGATGACTATCGGTGAAAACGACCTTGAGCAGGTATCGTGGACCGTGCGTATCTTCGGCAAAAACCTGGATGAATTTATCGCCACTCGCCTTGGCCCTGTGCTGATCCTGGCGGGAATAGGCTTAAGTATCTATTTTATGATCACCGGTGAAACAGGCGTGGCCCTGGCATCGGACATTATCAACGTGATCAGCGGGTCGCTGACCTTATTCTCGATGGTGGGCGGCTGGCTCATCGAAGGCGGGATTATTGCGGCTGAAGGAATTATGGCGAGCGTGATAGCGGTAGCCGGGCCCTTGGCCATAGTGGCTGCCCTGGTGGGTCTGGGGCTGATGATCTACATGTTATTCCAGAAACAACCAGACCCGGTAAAGGAATTCGTTGACAATTATGTGCGGCCTGCGGGCTTTTACGTTTCGTCGGCATGCAGCAGCATCGACTACGTTATACCCTATGCTTTATCGGAGGGAAATAAACTGCTGATGCTCGGGTTTTCCTTAGCCGCCGCCGGTCAGGTACTGGTTTGCAATCCCGATGGAAGCATCGCCCTCGGTAACCAATCCAATCTGCCGGAATGTGTTTGGAAGACCGACACAGATAGCCTGGGTATGAGCCAGATTGCCACACTTGTGCAACCGGCAGCTGCCAAAGGGCCTGTCGGCGTGATGCTGAGCCTGATGAGTGATTACTCCGTGTCATTTCAACCCAGGATGACACCGGCAGCTGCGGGTGCCACAAATACCGCGGCAGATATAACCGTATTAACGCAAACCTGGCTGTCAGCCCCCATAGGAAATGCAACGACAACAAACAACGATACCGCGCTCGTTTCGCTGGGCCTGACCCTACAACCCGTTTTCCCGGACACCAAAGGCAATTATGCTCCTGCGCAGGCCAAAGGATATCTTGTACAACAGGGTACCTCGGTGAGTTACAGCGACGGAAATTCAGGAACGCAATTTACTTTGAACATGGAAGGTATTGCGCCAAATTTTGTAAAAATGGCGGATATGACCTTTTATCTCAATACAACACCGTTGAAACAGCAAACCTTTGGGCCAAGCTTCGGGCTTACACCAAGTACCCCGCTAAGTTACAGCGCCATTAGCGGGCTTCCTGACTTTCTTTCATTTGACGTGGCGACGGGAACGCTGGCCCCTAACGGCGGCAAAGCCCTCACCGCGATGAGCCAACAGTATCAGATCGCAATGTCAAATCCTGTCGGAAGTGGCAGTGCAAATTTCACGATTACTGTTAAAGCCCCATCCGGTTTATCAGTTTAAATATCAGGCCGGCCTTCAACCGGAGGCCGGTTTTAATTTTATTTAATCCAATCGCATATGCCTAACTATCTACAATTAGAGGAACAGCTGGCTGAAAACCTCATCAATTCTATTGGCACCGGTACGGTTATTCCAGGGACTGCCCGGCCCGCAGCAGTGGATCCCGGTTCAGACACCCTGAAGGCGCTGGTATATGGCCTGATTGATGCCATGCCTTTTTTCGGCAGCATTGATTGGGAGAACGCGCACAGGGGTGCATTAAGTAACCTGATGGCCGTCAACATGCCTAACAATGATATCTCGCCACAACCGGACGACTCGGGGCCCTGGTATGCCTATTACCGGACATCTTATACCTACAAGGGTCCCTATTCAGGTTATCGGGATGCCTTTTTCAGCGGTCTGGCCCAGTCTGCTGCTGCATCGGCGGTACTTTCGGGTGTTACAAAGGTCAATTCCGGAATGAACGGGGCCTGGTGGGGGAATTATTGTGTTACAGCATTGAGCGATGCCATACGGCTTAGCCTATCTGCAGGTCTGGATACGGGTAAGCTATCCGGCGACCTGAGTGCTCATAACAGTACCTTTATGCCTGCGCTTTCTGCAAGTTACCTTGCGGTGTTCGCCACAGGCTATTCGCCGACAACTGCGGCACTGAATGCCATTACCCCGGCCCAGTTTCAACAGGCAGCACTGATACTTGACCAAGGCATTGTTTCCGGGGAATTTACGGCCAATATCAACGAGTCCCTGGCCATGGGAGGTGATAGTGCTACTGCAGCCACCTGGTTTCTTTTTAACTTATGGATCGCACTTTCTTCACTTGGGGTTCAGGACGTAGACACCAAAATAGCCGGCTATCAGCAGGCAGGATTAAATGTTCCGGTTCAGGTCGGACCGGGAGAATGGTGGAACGGCGGTTATACTGCCTGGTTTGCGCCAATATCGGGTGCTGATTTTCAACAATTGGCGGCATCAGGCATCAGTGCCTCCATGCCCGAAAATACGATGACCATGTATTCAGGCAGTACTTTTCCTTCTTACGGAAGTACCAATGCAGGGAATGGATACAGTAACAGCCTTTGCTTTTGGGGATCGCTGGCCTGGTACGTGCCCAGCAGTGGCAGCTGTTTCAGTAAAGACACGCTGGTGATCATGGCCGACGGCAGTCACAGGATGATGAAGGATATCCGGATAGGAGAAGAAGTCATGACGGACAAAGGCGCCAGGAAAGTGGTGCTGATTGAGCAGCCAAAGCTCCATGGCAGGCGGCTATATCAAATTAACCACCTGCAATTGAAAGTAACAGCCTCACATCCATTTCTTCAGGCCGCTGCGGACGGCCCTGCGTATGCAGCTATTGATCCCTGGGGATTGTTAGACGGTACACCGACTATCGGGCCAAAGGGAGCCGGAAAATTAGCCGTGGGAACCCTCCTTGCCGGGCATAACGGCAGTCGGCACCAAACAATATCCGTTGAGCGTATCACTACGGTTGAAGCTGCCCAGCACGACGACACCGAAGTCGTGTATGATCTGCTGCTGCAGAACTGGGAACGCGACCATCCATGTTATTATGTCGGTGGCCCCGATACCTTCCTGGCAGTTGAAGCGGAGACGGCAGACCCGTTATACGATCCGCTGATTACGGCAACGGTGGTATCGTCGATTCAAATGCTGATGGATGCATCCCGCGAAAGCCTTGGAAATCCCTATATTGAATTGCCGGCTATTTTCAATCAGATTGACTTTGATGATGTTGTTAATAAGGCCAAAGCCTCAGGACGGGTTCATGCGGGAGGAAAAACGAAGGAAAGACTTTCCATACCTAAACCTGAATTTTATATGCAGAACGGGAAATGGGACCATCATGCATCACTGCTGGAGTATTACATCGTTAAAATGTTCGGTAGAAGAATAGAAAAGGCGCTGCATGCCGGATGGCGCCATGATAGTTTGCCCAACTATCCGGGAGGCCACCTGATGGCCTGTGTGTACAGCATAGAATTATTGGGAGATATACTTGCGGGAAGCAAAAATTTGAGCATTATAGCAGAATATAAAGCAGCCAACACGCATGAAACAAAGAAACCCGATCCAATCGTTATTCCCATGGGTGAAAAGCCTGTATGGAAGCATCACGTTAACGAAACAGTCAAGCTTGGCAGGCTGTTGCCTTCAGCCAAGGAAGGGATATTAACGCTCTCGCTTACAGCAAATGGCAGTGAACTGGGACAATGCAGGATAGCCTGCCGGCACGATCACCAAAACCAGCCCAAAGCGGCGCATTTGTTGTTCGACAAATCGGGCGCGGTTATCGGCCGGTTGTTCGCTGACATGACCGTGCAAACGGGAACTGATGTTTACTTAGAACGTCAGGCCAAAAACAACTGGCAAAAGATCAACAAGGAATCCCTTGCCGTTGCATTAGGGAAGCAACTTGCGTACAACACTTTAGCAGGAATGGCTGCCGTGCGTTCTATTTAACCCGGCAGTAATGCATTCAGCCGTTAAGCGTTTCAGATAAGCCGGAGTATTTAACGGCTGAATCATTACATGTCCCGCAGGTCTGCAACGGCACAATCAATTTGCCAGTTTTAAGTTATCCCTGAATAATTGGCATCAATACAAAACAATTACCAGCCGGCAAAAGCACGCCAAGGAAATCCCGTCAAATAAACCACTTTGGAAAGCTCAGCTTTTCCAATGATAGATTTGATAAAGGCCAAATCTCCTAATACAGGTATTTGTGTACAGTCTGTTTTCCCAACCGATATTGATAGCCTGGAGAATAAAATCGTTAAGTACAACAAAGAAGCCAGGAATATTTGTGTAATGAGCGGTGTAAACTTTGTTGACCTTTATTCCGAATTTCTGCGATATAACAAGATAGATGCTGATCTGACAATTGAAGGCACCCATTTGTCAGACGTCGGTATTTCCATTGGCGGCGGCTGTTAGATAGGCATGTTAATTAATAATCCTGATCAAATTGTCACAACTCAATCGATAGGCCTTGCCTATTATGAAACTCAAACAGGTATTCAAGGTCATGGTGGATATTCCGGGGCCGTTGACCAATGCATTCCGGGAAAGAGGCCAGAGCGTTCCGTTACACTTCGAATATGCTATCTTCTTGAAATACATTGATAAATTCAAAAATCCATTAACACTACCCGTTGCTCTAATGAGTACGGAACGGGATGGTCAAGCATTCCCGGAACATCCAGATATTATATTGTTTTTGGGTAATATTGTTATCCTGACGAATGCATCGGTAAAAGCCGGTGTATGGTTAGTGAATGATTCATTGAGTATCTAAAATAACAAACCACAATACACTGTTATCAAGGCAACTAACATCGGAGTTCGATTCCAATCCGAAAAGTTGGGGGGATGAAAGTTTAAGCATAGATTTTAGCAAGTCTGAATAGAAAGAATGAAGTATCTCTTACACCTCTGAGAGTAGCTCTGAAAGCTTTAACTTTAGCATTGAAAGATTCTGCAGATGCGTTTGTACTTCTGTTATCGAAGAAGTTCAAGATAGATTCATAATGTTGCTGAACGGACCTTGCAACGGTTTTAAAAGCATTAATACCAGAGTCTTCCACCTCATTATACCATATAGCCAGTCTTTTAAAGGCGATTACTTTGGTTTTACAATTGGTGAACATATTACCTAAGCTGATAGCAAGATTATAAGCTTTGAGCAGTTCCGGATATCTTGAAAAAAGCAGATCAGCTCTCTCCTTCTGTGATAGCGTCCATTTAGATCGATGCTTGAACAGCAAGTATCTGCTTCGGGCGAGTAATTGTTTTAAAGTATCGCCATTACTGAGCTTGGTTTTTTGTTTTCATACAGTAATATCCACGGAAGAGTGCTACTTAGATATCCTACAAGGAAAATATCTGGTAAACATGTAGTCCAAATATTCGCTCGTGCTCTAAATTCGAATAATAGCTTAACCCTACACCAAAATCTCCATGATATCTACTAAGCAATTTCACA